>NZ_AXCZ01000031.1 GCF_000767165.1 Cellulomonas bogoriensis 69B4 = DSM 16987 | reverse complement strand
GCCTCGTACTTGCGGATCGCGGCGGTCTTGGCGGCCTCGGCCTCCTGCTCGGCGGCGTACTTGCGGGCGTCGGCCTCCTGCGCGGCCTCGTACTTGCGGGCCTCGGCGGGCTTGCGGACCTCGGTCAGGAGCTCCTGCTCGCGCAGCGCGGCGCGGCGCAGGGCGACCTGCTCCTGCTGCTCGAGCACGGACTGCTGGGCCTCGGCCTCGGCCTGGTCCTGCGCGGCTGCGGCCTCGGCCTGCGCCTGGGCGGTCTCCCGGGCGATCTGCGCGTTGCGCAGGGCGAGAGCCTTGTTCGACTCGGCGATCTGAACGGCCGACTCGTTGGACCGCTCGGTGCTCTCCTGCTGGGCCTGGGCCTCGGCGATCTCGGCGTCACGGGCGACGGCGGCGGCACGCGGGCGGCCGAGGTTGCGGATGTAGTCGCCGGTGTCGTCGACGGTCTGGATCTCGAAGTTCTCCAGCACCAGCCCACGCTCGGCGAGCATCGGCACGGCGATGTCCTTGACCTCCTTGGAGAAGTCCTGCCGTTCGTACAGGATCGACTCCACGGTGAGCGTGCCGGCGATGGTGCGCAGCACACCGACGAGCACCTCGCTGGTCTGCTGCTCGATGACGGCCTCCTGGCTGCGGCCGGCGAACCGCTGGGCGGCGGCCCGGACCATCCGCTCGGTGCCCCCGACCTTCACGACCGCGATGCTGCGCAGGGTGACCCCGACGCCGCTCTTGGTGGTGGCGTCCTCGGCGGTCACGGGGAAGCTCTGGGAGGCGAGGGACAGGCGGGCGACCTGCTCGAAGATCGGCTTGACGAACGTGCCGCCGCCGATGACGACCCGCTGGCCGGACAGGTCGGTGGTCTCGTCCCCGGTCTCCGGGTTGATCACCAGGGTGCCGCTCTTGCGGCCGGTGATGATGAGGGCCTCGTCCGGGGTGGCGATCTTGAACCGGACCTTGGCGTAGATGAGGCTGATGACGACCAGCACCACGGCGGCGACGACCGCCAGGGTGATGGTCAGGGCGGTGCCAACGAGCTCCACGGGGGCTCCTATGGTCGGGCCCTCATGGCGGAGGGCGGACGGTACCGGCGGGGCCCGGGGCGCCCGCGCGCGTGACGGCACCAAGGCACGCCCGCAGGCGGTCAGTGGTGATGGTCGAACTCTAGGGCGTCCGCACGTGCGCACGGGAGGGACGGTCGGGGCCTGTGCGCGGGCTGGGTGGCGGAGCCCGGAGGCAGTAGTCCAAAGAATCTAAAGGAATCTAAAGGAGGGGCCATGGCGCGTTGGCGGAATCCGTTCAAGCCCACGGCGGGCGCGACCCACCGCTTCTGGTCGGCCGGTTCCTGGACCGGCGACCCGTGACGTGCCTCGTCGCGGCGCTCCTCGGGCTGACGGCCGCCCAGGTGGGGCTGTGGGCGTTCGGCACCCACACCCCGCTGGTCGTGGTGTGCGTCGCGCTGACCGGCGGGTGCGTCGGGTCCCTGGGCGCCACTCTCATGCACCGGGGCCTGCAGGTCGCGCCCGGCAACACCGACATCGCGATGGCGGCCGTGAGCACGGCCTTCAACGTCGGGATCGCCGGGGGTGCGTTCCTCGGTGGTCGGGTCGTCGCCACGACGGGCGTGCAGCAGGTCCCGCTCATGGCGGCCACCTTGCTGGCTACCGCACTGCTCATCGTGCTCGCCGGCCGGTGCTCGACCTCACCGACGACCTGATCCGAGTGGGGCGATCGCCGCGGGGTCGTGCTGACGTCGCATGGCTGTCGCCAGCGGGCGGACCGCAGCCCCGGCGACCGCGAGGGCGGCGGCCAGCGCGTACCAGGCGCTCCCGCCGCCGGAGCCCACCATCCACGCGAACAGGATCGGCGCGACGATCATGCTGAGGTCGAGGCCCGTGCTGTGCACGCCCTGGTAGGCGCCCAGGTGATGACGCGGCGCGAGCCCGTAGACCAGCTCCCACGCCGAGGCCGCGTACCACACCTCGCCCGCGACGAGCAGGACGGCCATCACCGCGGCGAGGACGACGATCAGTGCGAGCGACGTCGTGCGGGACGCGAGGGGGAAGAACAGCACGGCACCGCCGAAGCACAGGCCTGCGCGACGTGAGTAGCGGGCGGCGTCGGCGATGGTCCGGACGCGTCGGGCCGCGGAGATCTGGAAGATGATCACGCCGACGGCGTGCGACACCATCGCCACGGAGACGATCCAGATCGGCATGGTCGGGGACGTGGTGACCTGCAGCGGCAGCGCCACGGCGATGACCGACACGTATGTCATGAGCACGGCGTTGACGAGTGTCAGCAGTACGAAGGGCCGGTTCCGCAGCGGGTTCGCGATGGCACCGGGCGCGGGATCGGGCGTGGTCTGTGTCCCGGCGCCCGTACCGCAGGCCGCGCGGAGGGTCTGCTCCGAGTGACGCTTCGCGGCAGCCACGAGGAGTCCCGCCACGACGAGGGTGATGGCCTCGCCGACGAAGCCCGCGTAGAACGCGACCGGCCGGCCGCTGGCGAGGATCAGGCCCCCGACACCGACGCCGCCGACCGTCGCGGCATTGGCCCAGGACTTCAGGACGGCCCGGTACGTCACCCGCTGCTCCAGGGGCACCTCACGCCCGATGAGTGCGTGCAACGTGGCGGCGCTGCCGCGGCCGCACGCGGTGAGGAGGCAGACCAGTGAGAGGGCGACCGGGAGCGGGACCACCACGAGGAGTGCGGTGGCCACGGCCATCGTCCCGACCAGCAGCGGGTAGAGACGGAACGGGTCCAGCCGGTCGGCCTGGCGTCCGAGGACGGGCCCGACGACGATCCCGCAGATCGCCGCGACGCTCATCGTCGTCGCTGCGGCGAAGGGGCTCGCCGACCTCACCTGGACCAGGTAGATCAGGAGCAGCGACGTGGAGATCCCCGTCCCGAACGACAGGATCGACAGCCCGACGGCTACGTTCCGTTGCAGCTTTCCCCGGCCGCGCATGGAGAAGCCCCTGAGCCACGACCGCAACACCGTGCTCATCGTGTGCCTCCCGTGTGAGCGACGGCGTGGGGCCGCGCCGGGTCGCGGCCGGGTGGACGAGGTGACGGCACCATTCTTCGTTCTCGACGAGTTCGAGCAGCGTGACGTCGCGCCCGGTCCGATCGAGGCCGTTCCTGGCCAGGTTCAGGTGCTCGCCGCGGTCGTTGTCATCGCCTTCCTCTTGGTGCAATCCGTCACAAGCGATGTGACGCACGAACATTATCGGCGTGGGCCTGTCCTGTCCGGGACCTTGGCCTCTTGCCGTGCAAGAGGAAACGCGCTTACAACAATGCGTGAGGAAAGGGCGTCGGGGAGGTGTTCAGAGCGCTTGTCGCGCGCGCTCGCCGCAGCTCTGTGTGCCCTCTCAGGGTGTGTGACGGACTTCGCGAGAGGGCGTCGGGAGAATGCGCGGGCGGTCGCTGCGAGGCCCGTCACGGATCGGGTGCGCCTCCTGACCAGATCCTGCCGAGCGTGGCCTTCGCGTCGTGCTCGTCCATCGCGCTGATCGCCTCGGCCGTGATCCCGGCGTCGAGCAGGTGCTGGACGAGCCATGCGGGTAAGGACCGGTCCGGTGTCTCCTCGCGGCTGCGGGCCGGGAGGGTGCCGTCCTGCACGCATGCCCAGAACTCGTCCTCGGTGACGTCGAGCTGGTCGCGGAGGATGTGCGAGGAGATCGACCTCCCGTAGGTCGTCCGGTCCACCGGGTGGGAGACCCTGGTGAGGAGGACCCTCCCGTCCGGGAGCGACAGCTCGAACGTGACGTGGTCCTGTCCGCGCCGGCCCCGTGCGCTCGTCCGCACCTCCCAGCCTTCCGTCTCGCAGAAGACGCGGTGGGTGTGCCGGTCACCGGGTGGGTGCTGGCTCACCGGCCGTCGCCGACGAGCCAAGCGCGGAGCTGGTCATCGCTGGAGAGTCTGACCAGGTTGACCAGGCCCCAGTTGTCCGCGTGGTTGGGTGCGCCGTAGAGGTGGTCCTCCCAGTCCTCCGCGTAGTCACGCAGCACCACGGTCATCTCGTCGACGGCGTCGGCGAAGGACGTCGCCTCCGCAGCGACGGGCACCCCGGGGATGAAGACGGCGAACGCGCCGTCCTCCATGACCACCCGTGCGCGCGGCTGGACGGTGGCGTCCAGGAACCGGCGCAGCTGCTCGCCCGAGACGACCGCCGAGAGCTGGTCCCCGCGGGTCACGGTCACCATCCGGCCGGACCCGGCCACGTCCAGGATCGGCTTCAGGTGGTCCCGCGCGTCGCGGAAGCCGGTGTAAGCGGTGTTCACACCCGAAGCGTACGCCGCGTACATCGCGTACACAACGGTTGCTGCAGCGTGCCACACCTCCTGTTCACCGCCGAGTCGGCGCCTGGTGCGTGGGCGCAGGTCAGGTGCGGCCGGCGGCGGTGAGCGACATGACGGCCCAGGGCGCGAGCTCGACGTCGATGTCGAGGACCCCGCGGTCGTCGGCGGTCAGCTCGGTGCGGTGCAGGTCGTCCGCGACGGCGCGCAGCGTCTCGGCCTGCCGGGGGGTGAGGTTCAGGGGGGCGCCCATCTGGTGCCACGCCTCGGCGACGTTCCCGTGGTCCCAGTCCAGGACCTCCACCGTGTACCGGCTGCCGGGGGGAAGGCCCTGGACGCGGTGCTCGACGCGGTGGACGGGCCCGACCCGCGCCAGGTGCCGGGTCTCGGGGTAGGTGTTCGCCGAGCCGATGCCCTGGCGGCCCATGCCGTGCGGGTAGTTCAGGAACAGGGCGCTGAGCGCACCGGTGTCACCGGACCGGGTGATCACCCCGTCGGGGCCCTGGTGCAGCAGCTGGTCCCCGAGCCCGGCGAGCATCCTCATCGCGTGGAACGTGGGCTTGTGGATGCCCTGCTCGTTGACGAGCCCGAACCCGCCGTGGAACGGGCCGATGCCCCCGCCGCCCTCCTCGAACACGTCGGTGAACGTCCAGTAGGAGACGGAGTCGGCCAACGGTGCGGCGTTGAGGTAGGCGCGGGCGATGTAGGTGGCGGCGAACACGGTGTCGTGCATGAAGTCGCGGCTGGACGGTGAGCTGGACCACTCGGTGATGTGCAGCTCGGCGTCGGGGAACGGGCTGGCGGCGATGACCTCCCGCATGTGGAGCAGGTCCTGCTGGGTGGCGTCGACGTGCCGTTGGATGGCCCGGCCGTTGCCACCGGCGTCGAACGCGTAGTCGGTGGGGTACAGGTGCGTGGACAGGAAGTCCAGGGGGACGTCCCGCTCGGCGCACCAGCTGATCAGCTCGTGGATCCACACCGGCCGCCAGTCCAGGGCGTCGGGGTCGGGGGCCTCGGCGGTCGCGACCTCGGCGGACTTGTCCTGCGTCTCACCGGCGTACCGGGCGTCGGGCACGAACACGCTGGACGAGGGTCCACCGACCTTCAGGGCCGGGTCCACGGCCTTGACCGCCCGCGCGGTCGCCTCGTACAGCTCGAAGTACTCGGTGCGGGTCCCGGTCCAGAAGTGCGGCACCAGGTTCGGTTCGTTCCACACCTCGAACGGCCAGGTCCGGACCTCGTCGATCCCGTACCGGTCGACCCAGTGGCGGACGGTGGTGGTGACGAGCTCGACCCAGCGGCCCATGTCGTTCGGGGGGCTGCAGTGGGCCTTCCACCAGAACAGGGTCTCGGTCTGGGTGGCGAGCTCGCGGGGCATGAAACCGAGTTCGACGAACGGCCGGGCACCGGCCTGGAGGATCGCGTCGAACACCTTGTCGACGTAGGCGAAGGTGTAGACCGGCTCGGGCAGGGGGGTGGGTGGCCCGAACCCCCCGCCGTTGCTGGTGCGGTACACGAACATGTCGTCGTGGAACACCCCGTGGAAGCGGACGTACCGCACGCCCAGCACGTCCACCGCCTCGCGGAAGTGGGCCTGCCAGTCGGCGCGCAGGGCCTCGTTGGCCCGGCCGGCGCCCACGCACCAGCTCCACACGTGCCGCAGCTCGCGGACCGTCGGTTCCCGCCCGTCGACCAGCAGGGCGGGCGGGGTTGCAGGGTGGGCCACGTGATCTCCTTCGATCGGGTGTCATGACACGACGTGAGGCGAAATAGTTTCGCAACGCGTGTCGCCGCGCTCACGCTAGATCATCGGGCGCCCGATGCGGAAGGGGGTGCGTGCCAGAAGTTGTGCGCGAATCAACCCGGCACGTGAGATCGAAACAATTTCGATCACGGTAGGATCAGGGCGTGCCCACCCCGACGCCCAGCCCGCGCGCGACCCTCGCCGACGTGGCCCGCGCCGCCGGGGTGTCCAAGGCCACCGTCTCCAAGACCCTCAACGGCCGCGACGACGTCGCCACCACCACCCGCGAACGCGTCCTGGCCGCCGTCGCCGAGATCGGCTACCGCCCCACCACCCACCCGGTCCCACCGGGCACGGCGCGCGCGCTCGCGGTCGTGTTCGACATCCCGGCCTCGCCGTACATCATGAACGTGCTGCAGGGTGTGCTGTCGTCGACCACCGACGCCGACATGGACCTGCTGGTGCGACTGGCCCCGGACCTGGCCGCCCGCACCCAGCGCACCGCCGCGCACGCGTGGGTGGCCGCCCAGCGCGACGCCGGGGTGGCGGGCATCATCGGGCTGACGTTGTCCGAGCCGGACGCACTGCTGGACGCCGCCGCCGAGGCCGGGGTCCCGTTCGTCATGGTCGACCCCATCGACACCCGCCACCGGCGCATGGTCAGCGTCGGGTCCAGCAACTGGGCCGGCGCCCGGGCGGCGGCCACGCACCTGATCTCCCTGGGGCACCGGCGCATCGCGTGGATCGGCGGCCCCGAGAGCTCGGCTGCGGCCCGGGACAGGTTCCACGGGTACCGGGCGGCCCTGGACTCCGCGGGCATCGAGCTCGAGCGGGACCTGGTGCGCTCCGACCAGTTCGACGTCGCCGCCGGCTCACGGCACGCACGTGACCTGCTGACCCGGCCCGACAGGCCCAGCGCGATCATGGCCGCGGACGACGAGATCGCCGTCGGTGTCCTGGCGACCGCCCACGAGCTCGGCATCGACGTCCCCTCGGCGCTGAGCGTCATCGGGTTCGACGACACCCCGCAGGCGGCGTGGACCACCCCGCCGCTGACCAGCGTCCACCAGCACCTGGAGGGCATGGGTCGGATGGCCGTGCAGACGGCCCTGACCATGGCGTCCGGGGTGCGGCCCGCCTCACGTCACGTCGAGCTCGCCACCACGTTGACCCTGCGGGCCACCACGGGGCCGGGCCCGCACCACGTCGAGAGCGCGGCGGCACACCGATGACCAGTACGAGCACCGGGCCCCGGGCGGGTACTAGCCCGTACGCTGGCCACGTCGTGGCCCTGCTGACCCAGCACGGCAAGGAGCGCGTCATCGGCCCCGAGCTCCGTGCGGTCCTGGGCTGCGAGGTCAGTCGCGTCGACGGGTTCGACACCGACCAGCTGGGCACCTTCACCCGGGACGTGCCACGGGCCGGCACCCAGCTGGAGGCCGCGCGCCGCAAGGCCACGATCGGCATGGAGCTGGCCGGGCTGCCCCTGGGGGTCGCGAGCGAGGGGTCCTTCGGCAGTGACCCGTTCACCGGGATGCTGGCGTGGAACACCGAGATGGTCCTCTGGCGTGATGCCGGACGTGACCTGGAGGTCGTCGGCGTCGCGCAGGGCACCGCCCGCTTCACGCACGTGACGGCCACGGACTGGGCCGCGGTCGAGGCGTTCGCCCCGCGCGCCGGGTTCCCCGACCACCACCTGGTGGTGCGCCCCGACGGGGAGTCCGGGCCCCACCCCCGCAAGGGTTTGGGCACGTGGGAGCAGCTGAGGGAGGCGTTCGAGGACGCGAAGGCGGAGTCGACGGGCGGTCAGGTGTTCGTCGAGAACGATCTGCGTGCCCACGCCCACCCCTCGCGGATGGAGAACATCCGCCTCGCGACCGCCGACCTCGCCGCACGGCTGGCGTCCACGTGCCCACGGTGCACGACGCCTGGCTTCTGGGTGGTCGACCGGGTGCCCGGGTTGCTGTGCGAGCTGTGCGGCACCGCGACCCGTCAGCCCGTCGCCGACGTCCACGGCTGCCTCAGGTGCGACCACCGTGACACCCGCCCGCGGCCCGGCCCGGCCCGTGCGGACCCCGCGACCTGTGACTACTGCAACCCTTGATGCCTGGAGCACGGAACGGAGGTGACCATGACCCTGCTCGGACCCGGACCCGCTGACGTCCGCACCGCCGCTGAGGCCCTGCGGCGCGGCGGCCTCGTCGCGTTCCCCACCGAGACCGTCTACGGCCTGGGTGCCGACGCCTCGGACTCGGACGCCGTCGCGAAGATCTTCGCCGCGAAGGGCCGCCCCGCCGACCACCCCGTCATCGTCCACCTCGGTGCCGCCGACGCGCTCACCGACTGGGCGCAGGACGTCCCGGACGTGGCGTGGGCGCTGGCCGAGAGGTTCTGGCCCGGACCGTTGACGTTGATCCTGCGGCGCGGTGCGCACGTGCCGTTGGCGGTCACCGGCGGGCAGGACACCGTCGGGCTGCGGGTGCCCGCCCACCCTGTGGCGCTGGACCTGTTGACGGAGTTCGGTGGGGGGCTGGCGGCCCCGTCGGCCAACAGGTTCGGGCGCGTGAGCCCCACGACGGCCGCGCACGTGCTCAGCGAGCTCGGGACGGTCGTGGACCACGTGGTCGACGGCGGCCCGTGCACCGTCGGCCTGGAGTCCACGATCCTGGACCTCACCGGTAACCGGCCCCGGTTGCTCCGCCCCGGCGGGCTCACCCGGGCGGACCTGTCCGAGGTGCTCGGCGACGAGCCGCAGACCCCCCAGGCCGGTGGTCCCCGCGCCCCGGGCCGGCTGGAGTCCCACTACGCACCTACGACCCCGCTGCAGGTCGTACCGGCCGACGACGTCGGAGCGGTGGTGCGCGCGTGCACGACGTCCGGGCGTACCGCCGCGGTCCTGTCCCTCGCGCCGCCCGACGGGGAGCAACCCGGGGTGCGGTGGGTGACGATGCCCAACGGTTCCCGCGAGTACGGGCAGGTCCTCTACGCCCGCCTGCGCGAGGCGGACACGTGGAGGCGCGACCTGCTCGTGGTCGAACGCCCGCCCGTGACGCCCGCCTGGGAAGCCGTCCACGACCGATTGGGACGCGCCGCGGCCGACCGGCCCACGACCTGACCCCGTGCGTCCGCTGTCCCGTGACCAGCACGTACACGAGCTCCTCGGCTGCGGCTCGAGGTGAGGAGGCCCCGGACTGATGGGAGCGGCAAGGCGAGGCACGGGGGCGTGGTCCGCATCGGTCGCGATGGCACTGACCGTGATGGTCTCGGGCTGCTCGAGCGAACCGGCGGGTCGTTTCGAGGACGGTGCGGCGCAGTTCACGGTGACGTACCGGCCTGGCCCGGGGGCCGCGCCGGTGTCGGTGGACGTGCAGATGGACGGCACCGACTGCCACGTCTCGGGCGGCACGACGAGCTTCGGTGAGGACGTGGCCCCGTCGGCTCGTGCCGAGCACATGGAAACCGCAGCCGAGGACCTTCACGCGCCCATCGGGTACTACGCAGGAGCGGTGTCGGGCATGGTCGACACCGACCGAACCGGCCTGTCGATCGTCCTTCCCGACGGCTACCTGTTCGTCTCTCGTCGTGACTTCGCGATGGCCGACGGGGCGTTCGAGGTGACGGACCACGTCGGCTGGGTGACGACCGGGGGAGTCCACTCGGCGTCGCTCGTCACCGACGACCAGGCCCAGGCAACGGGGTCGTTCACCTGCGGGTCCGTGGGCGGCCGGGCCGACTGAGGGCGCGGGTCCGCTTCGCGGAGAGGCTCCCGGAATGCGACTGGGCCATCCGGGTGAACCTCGCCTGATCGCCCCCGGGCGCGCGCATGGTTCCCTACGTTGGCGGTGTGACGTTCGGGGGCGAACACACCGCCGGCGTTCCGGAGGCAGCACCGGGTGCGCCGCCGGACGCTCTGGCCGTGGTGTGGGCGAAGTCGTGGCCGCAGGGCCAGCCACCCGAGCTGTGGCTGCCGCTGTGGCAGCACCTGGACGACACGGCCGATGCCGCAGGGCTCCTGTGGGATCAGTGGGTTCCCCCGGCCGTCCGGGCCGTGGTCGGTGAAGCACTGCCCGACGGTGAGGCCGACGGCCGCCGACTTGTTCGATGGCTCGCCGGGGTCCACGACGTCGGCAAGGCGACCCCGGCCTTCGTGGTCCAGGTCGACGCACTCGCCAACCGGGTGATCAGGGCCGGGCTGGCGATCGGGCCGATGGTGAGGAACGATCGCGCCGCGCTCCGCCACGAGATCGCGGGGGCCGCGATCGTGGACCGGTGGCTCGCTGAACGAGTGGGTCTCCCGCGGGTGGCGCGACGCCAGTTCACGAGCGTCGTCGCAGGCCATCACGGTTCTTTCCCGCTGCTCAGCACCGTCCAGGACGCCCCGGACCGTCGACACCTGATCGGCGACCAGGCCTGGGAGGCGGTGCAGGCGGCACTGCTGGACCGCGTCGCCGAGCGCACCGGTGCGCAGGAGAGGTGGCCGGAGTGGGCGGCGGTGAAGCTCCCGCAGCCCGTCCAGATGCTCGCGACGGGCCTGGTCGTGATGGCCGACTGGATCGCCTCGGGAGAGGCCTTCCCGCTGCACCCGCTGGCGTCGGTCCCTGCGCTGCCGCCGGCATCCGACCACGCGTCGCTACGCGCGCAGATGGCCTGGCGGGACGTGGACCTGGGGGACCGTTGGCGACCGCACCCGGTGCCCACCGACCCCCTCGACCGCTTCACCGACCGGTTCGGGTGGCGGCCCCGCCCGTTGCAGGCAGCCGCAACGGAGTTGGCCACCACGATGGAAGCACCGGGCCTGATGGTCATCGAGGCGCCCATGGGGGTGGGGAAGACCGAGACTGGGTTCATGGCCGCTGAGGCGCTCGCCGCCCGGACCGGCGCCGCGGGGTGCTTCGTCGCGCTCCCCACCCAGGCGACGTCGAACGCCATGTTCGGGCGGATGCTCGCCTGGATGTCGCGGCTGCCGGACGCCGCGGGCGCCGAGCGGCAGTCGGTGTCGCTCGTCCACGGGAAGGCATCGCTGAACCAGGAGTACCGGTCCCTGCGTCTCGGGCGCACTCACGCGCCGGTCTACGACGACCCCCACGCCGAGGGGGTCCCACGTCTGCGGGCGACCGTCCACGAGTGGATGAGTGGACGGAAGAAGGCCGCCCTCGCCTCGTTCGCCGTCGGGACGATCGACCAGGTCCTCTTCGACGCACTCAGGGCCCGGCACATCATGCTCAGGCAGCTCTCCCTCGCGGGGAAGGTCGTCATCATTGACGAGGTCCACGCGGCCGACGTGTACATGTCCACGTTCCTCGACCGGGCCCTGGAGTGGCTCGCCGCCACCGGGACCTCGGTCGTGCTCCTCTCGGCGACCTTGCCTGCGAGCCGTCGCCGTGACCTCTCTCTCGCCTACGCCAGGGGTCGAGCGATCGCGGAAGGGCGCACCACGTCCGTCGACGCCGAGGCCACCGCGGTCCTCGACGGGCACATCGGATACCCCGCCATCGTCACCTCGGGGTACGACCGGCCCCTGGTGCACGTCGTACCGGACGACGGGACCACGGCCCGAGTCGCGGTCAGGCGGCTCGACGACGACCTGCCCGCACTCATCGAGATGCTGACGCACCAGCTCGCGGACGGCGGCTGCGCCGTGGTGATCCGCAACACCGTGCGCAGGGCGCAGGAGACGGCCGCCGCCCTGGCCGCCGTCTTCGGTGAGGACGACGTGACGGTCGCCCACGCACAGTTCCTCTCCGTCGACCGCGCCGCCAACGACGCCGCGCTCCTGGCGAGGTTCGGTCCACCTGACGACGCCGTGGCACGCCCCTCACGTCACGTGGTGGTGGGTACCCAGGTGGTCGAGCAGTCCCTCGACGTCGACTTCGACCTGATGGTCACCGACGTCGCGCCCGTCGACCTCGTCCTCCAACGGATCGGACGGCTGCACCGCCACCGACGAGGGCCGGGCGAGTCGCAACGCCCGGAGCGGGTGCGCACCGCAGCGTGCTACATCACGGGGGTCGACTGGACCGGTGAGACTCCGGGCCTCGACCGCGGCGCCGTCGCGGTGTACCGGCGTTGGCCGCTCCTGATGGCCCTCCACGTGCTTCAACCGCACCTCGACGGTGCGGACCTCGAGCTCCCCACCGCCATCTCCCCACTGGTCCAGGCGGCCTACGGTGACCTGGACACGCCTCTGCAGTGGCAGGAGGTCGTGGAGTCCGCTCGGCAGGACTACGCCGACGAGCAGGCGGAGCGGCACGAACGGGCCAAGAACTTCGCCCTTCCACCCGTGGGGCCACACGGGCGCGACCTGTACAACCTCTCCCACACCGGGGCCGGTGACCTTGACGAGGACTCACCCGCAGGTCAGGCGTGCGTCCGCGACGGCGGGGAGTCGTTGGAGGTCGTGGTCGTCCAGCACGGCCGTGACGGGGTCGACCGGGTCCCTGACTGGGTCGACGGAGGCGGTGAACCGCTGCCGCTGCGGCACGTTGAGCTCCCGTGGGACCACGCACGGCTCCTCGCCGGGTGCACGCTCCGGCTCCCGCGGGCCCTGACGCACCCGGGTGTCATCGAGCAGGTCATCAGCGACCTCGAGCGGAACTGGTTCGAGGGCTGGCAACGCTCCCCGTTCCTCTCCGGTCAGCTGGCCCTCGTCCTCGACGACGACCGCCGGGCGACCCTCGCCGGTCACGACCTCCACTACGACACCCGTCGTGGACTGGTCCTCGGGCGCACGAACGGGCGGCAGTGATGTCACACCGGACCGGCAGAGTGAGCGAACCGGGTCGACGGTGACCCTGAGAGGCGGACGCATGAGCACCAGCACGAGCGGGTTCTCGCTGATCGACGAGCCCTGGGTGCTCGTCCGGACACGAGAGGGCTCGACCGACGAGGTCTCCTTGCGTGAGCTGTTCGCCCGCGCGCCCGCGCTCGCCGAGGTCGTGGGTGATCTGCCGACGCAGGCGTTCGCGATCCTGCGACTGGCGCTGGCGGTGGTGCACCGCGCGGTCGACGGACCACGGGACGAGTACCACTGGCAGGAGCTCTGGGACTCGGGGTCGCCACCGATGGACCTGGTCGACGCCTACCTGGACCGGTTCCGGGACCGGTTCGACCTCTTCCACCCGCGCACCCCCTTCTTCCAGGTCGCGGACCTGCAGACGGCGAAGGGCGGGTTCTCGGGCCTGGAGAAGCTCATTGCGGACGTCCCGGCCGGGAGCCAGCTCTTCACCTCCCGCGCGGGGCAGGGCCTGGAGCGCCTCTCGCCGGCCGAGGCTGCACGCTGGTTGGTCCACCTCCAGGCGTTCGACATCTCCGGGATCAAGTCCGGCGCCCTCGGCGACCCGCGCGTCAAGGGTGGAAAGGGTTACCCGATCGGTGTCGGGTGGACGGGGAACATCGGTGGCCTGGCCGTCCAGGGTGACGACCTGTGGCGCACGGTGCTCCTGAACCTGGTCGCGCACGACCAACCCGTCCTCGCGGACTTCTCTCCGTCGGATGCTCCCGCGTGGGAGAGGCCACCGGACACGGCGGCGGAGGACCCCGACCTCGCATCACGGCCCGCCGGCCCCACGGACCTGTACACCTGGCAGAGCCGACGCGTCCTCCTTCAGGGCGGGACCGACGGGGTCACGGGCGTCCTCGTGGCGAACGGCGACAAGCTCACCCCCCAGAACCGGTGGCGTGCCGAGCCCATGACTGCATGGCGGCGCAGCGCACCTCAGGAGAAGAAGCTCGGCCTGCCGCTGGTGTACATGCCACAGGAGCTCGACCCGTCACGAGCCTTGTGGCGTGGCTTGTCGTCGCTGCTCCCGGCGGTCGCGCCGCGGGGCAAGGCCGACGGCGGGGAACCTCACGTCACCGCTGGTGTGGTGGCGTGGGCGGCGCAGGTGCTGGAGCGCCGGAGCCGGGTGACGGTCCACGCGACGGGCATGCAGTACGGAACCCAGAACGCCATGGTCGACGAGATCGTCGACGACCGGCTCCGGCTCTCGGTCGCGGTGCTCGCCGTCCACGACCCGGCGCTCCCGCAGGCCGCGCTCGATGCGATCAACGCCGCCGAGGAGGGGGTCAAGGCGGTTCAGCGGCTGGCTGCCGACCTGGCCCGCGCCGCAGGCGCAGGTGACGACCTGGCGAAGGCCGCTCGCGCGAGGGTGGCCGAGCAGGCGTACGCGGGCCTCGACGCGCCGTTCCGCTCCTGGCTGGGCTCCCTGGACGACGGGACGGACCCGGAGAGCGCGCGAGTCGGGTGGCACGTGACGGCCCGCCGGCACCTGCACCGTCTGGGTGATGACCTGGTGCACGCAGCCGGGCCTGCGGCGTGGGTCGGCCGGGAGGTGATGGGCGGGCGTGTCAGCACCCCGCAAGCAGATGGGCGGTTCCGGCGGGCGCTGATGGAAGCGCTACCGGTTCCGGAGGAACGTCCAACGGAGGAGGTCGGCGCATGACAGCAGGGGAGCACGGCGCAGAAGGCGGGTCCGTCAGCACTCGGGACTTCGTGACGCGGCAGGTCGGCCGCATCCAGGCGGGCTACATGCGGCGCCCGCAGCAGCCGTGGGCTCGAGCGGCCTTGGCGCAGCTGCGGCGAGGGGTGGGCCGCGAGGTGGGTGCCGTCCCGGAGATCCTCGAGCTGACGGTGAACCCTGGCGCCCCGGTGTCGGGGTCGGAGGCGCCGACGCCGGAGGAGAACGCGATCCATCTGGCGTTGACGTTGTACGCGGTGCACCAGCAGTCGCAGTCCTCGCCCATGCACGTACCCGGGGTGAGCTTCGGGACTGCGGTCGGCTCCATCCGCTTTCGTGACGGGCGCGAGAACCCGGGGGTGGTTCGCCGGTTCCAGGCCATGGGTACCTCCGTGGGCCTCGGGGAGGCCGCCCACCATGCCCGGACCCTCGTCGCGCTCCTGCGGAGCGCGGGGCGCGGTCTGGACTACGGGCGGTTCGCCGAGGACCTCGCTGCGTTCCAGCTCCCGTGGCGCGCCGACGGTGTGCGCCTTCAGTGGGGGCGCGACTTCTACCGGGTCAGCCCGGCTCCCTCGATCACCACGTCACCAACGGAGGACCTGTCATGACCCGCACGATCGTCGACGTCCACATCTTGCAGTCCGTGCCGCCCAGCAACATCAACCGGGATGACACCGGCAGCCCCAAGACCGCGATCTACGGGGGAGTTCGACGTGCCCGGGTGTCCTCACAGGCGTGGAAGCGCGCGACACGGTTGGCGTTCGACTCGCTCCTGGACCGGTCGGAGCTCGGGGTCCGCACCAAGCGTGTGGTCGAGCTGGTCGTCGAGCGCGCCACGGAGCTCGACCCGTCGGTGGCCGAGAACGCCGCGGACCTGGCTGCGTCGGTGGTGCGTTCGACGGGGTTGAAGCTGGAGAAGGTCACCCGGACCAAGAGCAGCGGTGCCGAGTCGGTGAACGCCGAGACCGGCTACCTGGTGTTCGTGTCCAGGCTGCAGGTGGACCGCCTCGCTCGCGCGGTTCTGGAGATCGCGGCGGCCGACGACCCGGACGCGGCGCTCAAGGCGCTGAAGGGCAAGTCGCTCCTCGACACGGCGCACTCGGTGGACCTGGCGCTCTTCGGTCGCATGGTCGCTGATGTCTCGGACCTGAACGTCGACGCGTGCGCGCAGGTCGCGCACGCGCTGTCGGTGCACGCGGTGGACAACGAGTACGACTACTTCACCGCTGTCGATGACGTGAAGCAGCAGTCGGAGGACGAGGACGCCGGTGCGGGGATGATCGGCACGGTGGAGTTCAACTCCTCCACGCTCTACCGGTACGCGACTGTCGATGTGGATCGTCTGGCCGAGAGCTTGGGCGATGCGAGCGCGACCACTCGCGCCGTGCAGGCGTTCGTGCAGGCGTTCGCCGAGTCGATGCCGACCGGCAAGCAGAACACCTTCGCCAACCGGACGTTGCCCGATGCCGTCCTGGTGATGGTCAGGGACACGCAGCCGGTGAACCTCGTGGGGGCCTTCGAGGAGCCGGTGACAGCCGTGCGCGGGGAGCCGCGGCTGGGTGTCGCGGCCGCGCGGCTGGCGGATCGCGCCCGCGAGGTGGCGGACACCTTCGGACAGGTGCCCGTGGCGGGGTGGGCGGTGGCGCTCGGCAACGCGCGGCAGGGCCTGGAGGGTGCGGAGGGCGGTGCCGTCGGTGAGTGGACCACGCTGCCGGGACTGTACGAGCAGCTCGGGACCACCGTCGCAGGGCGCGTGGGGGACCTGCCGTGACCGTTCTGGCCCTCACGCTCGCCGGTCCGTTGCAGGCGTGGGGCAGCAGCAGCCGGTTCACGGCCCGGCGCACCGATGACGCCCCGACCAAGTCCGGGGTGGTGGGCCTGCTCGCGGCGGCCCGGGGCCTTCGGCGCACGGATCCGCTGGAAGAGCTCATGGACCTGCGTTTCGGGGTGCGGCTGGACCAGCCCGGGGACCTGGTCCGCGACTTCCAGACGGCGGTCCCGCTCGATGGCGGCAAGGCGATGCCCTTGTCTCACCGGTACTACCGGGCTGATGCGCGGTACCTCGTGGCGATCGAGGCCGCCGACTCGCTGGTGCAGGCATTGGTCGGGGCCCTGGCACGACCGGTGTTCCCCCTGTACCTGGGCCGCAGGTCGTGCCCGCCGAGCGAGCCCTTGGTCCCGCTCGTACGGGACGCCTCGTTGGAGAGCGCGCTGCTGACCGAGCCGTGGAGAGCCGCGCCGTGGTGGCGTCGCCGGCACCCCGACGGGTCTGCCCGTCTGGAGTTCCGCCTGGACGCCGTGGGGACCACGGGCGAGCTGGACGAGTTCGTGGAGGGCGAGTACGCCCAGCAGGACGCACCGGTGAGCTTCGACCCGCAGTACCGGCAGCACGGGTGGCGGAGCGTCCTCCACGGGTGGCTCCCGACCGAGGGGTCCACCGCCCCGTCGACCGCGCCGCTGCGCCATGACCCGTTCACGGTGGTGGGTTGAGATGTTCCTCTCTCGGATCCAGCTCAACCCACGACGTCGGGATGCGTGGCGGCTCCTCGGCAACCCTCAACGCATGCATGCCGCGGTGCTCGCAGGGTTCCCGGCCCCACCGACGGGAGACCGGGCCGGTGAGGCGCGCGTGCTGTGGCGCCTCGACGAGGACGAGGACCGCATCTACCTGTACGTGGTGAGCCCCGGTCAGCCGGACTTCGCGCACCTGGCGGAGCAGGCCGGGTGGCCGACCGTGGAGCGCGGCGGGAGCAAGCCCTACGGGCCGTTCCTGGACGGCCTGCGCGAGGGGCAACGATGGGCGTTCCGTCTGACGGCCAACCCGACGCGGTACGTGCCCGCCAAGGAGGGCGGCCGGGCGAAGCGCCTGGCGCACGTCACGGTGCGTCAGCAGGAGGACTGGCTCCTGGAGAAGGCGGGGTCGGCGGGCTTCCGCGTGACGGGGGCTCCGCTCGCATCCGCGACCGGGCCGGTCGATGTGCCCGAGGTCTCGGTGACCCGACGGACCACTCACAGGTTTGACCGGAGGGGTGCGCGTGCCCCGGTCACCATAGGTACGGCGCAGTTCGACGGGCGTCTGGAGGTCGTCGACCCTGATGCGCTGCGCCGGGCGATGACCACGGGCATCGGGGCGGCGAAGGCCTACGGGTGCGGACTCCTGACCTTGGTACCGGTGTGAACGATGGCCAAGATTCCGGGGACGCCTCCACCGAAGCTGTCTGAGCTGACCCGCGCGCAGGACCGGATCAGCTTCTTGTACCTCGAACGCTGTGTGGTGCACCGCGAGTCGAGCGCGGTCACGGCTACGGATGATCGCGGCACGGTGCACATCCCGGCCGCGTCACTGGGCGTACTGCTGCTGGGACCCGGTGTGCAGATCAGCCACCGCGCGATCGAGCTCCTGGCCGAGTCCGGCTCGACCACCGTGTGGGTGGGTGAACGTGGAGTCCGGTACTACGCCCACGGCCGTTCCTTGGCGCGCTCGTCCACGTTGCTCATGGCCCAGGCAGAGCTCGTGACGAACAGGACGTCGCGCCTGGGTGTGGCGCGCCGCATGTATGCGATGCGCTTCCCAGGTGAGGACACCTCCGGTCTGACCATGCAGCAGCTGCGGGGTCGTGAGGGGGCCCGGGTCCGCCGGTGCTACCGGGAGAACGCCGCTGCTCACGGGGTCGAGTGGGACCGCCGCACTTACGACCCGGACGACTTCGACTCAGGTGACCCGGTGAATCGGGCGTTGTCCGCAGCCCACACCGCCCTCTACGGCGTGGTGCACGCGGTGATCGTCGCGCTGGGGTGCTCCCCAGGGCTGGGTTTCATCCACACCGGGCACGTCCGGTCCTTCGTGTACGACATCGCCGACCTGTACAAGGTCGACCACTCGATTCCGTGCGCATTCGAGATCGCGGCGGGTGGGTTCGTCGACATCGGGGCCGAGACACGCCGTGCCATGCGGGACAGGTTCTACGACGGTGCTCTGCTCGAGAGGTGCGCGCGGGACATCCGCTGCCTTCTGCTGCCCGACGAGGAAGACAGCGAGGATCTTGGTGCGGACGTCGTCCGGTTGTGGGACGGGGGAACGGCTACGGTCGCCGGGGGCACCGCTTACGGGGAGCCGGACTGGTGATGGTCCTCGTCCTGACCGCATGCCCGGAACGGCTGCGCGGCCACCTCACCCGCTGGCTCATGGAAGTCTCGGCGGGCGTCTTCGTCGGCCACGTGACCAAGCGCGTCCGCACCCTCCTCTGGGCCCGCGTCACCGAGCTGATCGGAAGCGGCCGTGCTCTGCTGATCTACACGGCCCCCGGCGAGCAGAGACTCGCGGTCCTGACCCACGGCCACCACTGGGAGCCTGAGGACCACGAGGGCGTCGTCCTGATGCGTCGACCTCACGAGGACTCACCCGACGCACCGGGTCGCCCGAGCGGTTGGAGCGCAGCATCGCGCCGCAGGAAGTACGGGCGCCGCGTCGGCCCGAAGTGAAGCCAGAACGTTGCCACACCGGCCATCTATGCTGATCACCAAGTGTCCTGTCCCCGCTCGCGGGGGTGATCCGTCGCTGGCGGTCGGCACGGAAGCGGCCTCCGTGTCCTGTCCCCGCTCGCGGGGGTGATCCGTTCACCGGCTTACGGGCCGCATCCTGAATCGAGTCCTGTCCCCGCTCGCGGGGGTGATCCCGCTCCGCCTGCGTCGGGTCCGTCTCCACCAGCGTCCTGTCCCCGCTCGCGGGGGTGATCCGCGGTCGGTGAGTCCGAGTTCCCAAGCGAGGGCGTCCTGTCCCCGCTCGCGGGGGTGATCCCCACATCAGGTCTCCTCCGTGGGGTTGTAGTAGGTCCTGTCCCCGCTCGCGGGGGTGATCCGTTCTCGTCCACGAGCTTGCCCAGCGCGACCTTGTCCTGTCCCCGCTCGCGGGGGTGATCCCTCGTCGGGGTGGCAGGATTGGTTGCGGTTTGCGTCCTGTCCCCGCTCGCGGGGGTGATCCGGACCTCTACGGGCAGACCGAGGTCGAGGACGAGTCCTGTCCCCGCTCGCGGGGGTGATCCCGCCTCCGCGCGACGCTCAGCGAACACCTCACCCGTCCTGTCCCCGCTCGCGGGGGTGATCCACTGGGTCTTGATCGTCTCGATGTCGTGGGGGGTGTCCTGTCCCCGCTCGCGGGGGTGATCCCCCTTCCTCCCGCAGCTGGGAGATGGTGTGCGCGTCCTGTCCCCGCTCGCGGGGGTGATCCGAACCGGCGCATATCCGGCGGGATAGCCATCCCGTCCTGTCCCCGCTCGCGGGGGTGATCCTGCGGTGGGTGAGCCCGAGTTCCCAGGCGAGGGGTCCTGTCCCCGCTCGCGGGGGTGATCCCATACTGCCTCCGGGCATAGAGACACGTGAGGTGTCCTGTCCCCGCTCGCGGGGGTGATCCGTAACCGCCACCGAAGTACTGGCCGTTACCGTCGTCCTGTCCCCGCTCGCGGGGGTGATCCCACCGTCTCCCGCACAGGGGTGAACCCGGCCTCGTCCTGTCCCCGCTCGCGGGGGTGATCCCAAACGAACCACCACCCAACGCGGCTACGGCACGTCCTGTCCCCGCTCGCGGGGGTGATCCCACCATCCAGGCACCGGGCTGGTGGCTCGACCAGTCCTGTCCCCGCTCGCGGGGGTGATCCCGGCGGCGCCCCAACCGCGGGTAACCCAGGCGCGTCCTGTCCCCGCTCGCGGGGGTGATCCCGCGGCGGCCCGCCGGCATCTGGATTGGCTGTCGTCCTGTCCCCGCTCGCGGGGGTGATCCCCCGTGGGACCCGATGGAGAACAGTGCGGCTCAGTCCTGTCCCCGCTCGCGGGGGTGATCCGGGCGACAAAGACAGGGCCATCGGACTCGGACCGTCCTGTCCCCGCTCGCGGGGGTGATCCGGTTGTGCGGTCGGGGGCGCGGGACGCGGACGGGTCCTGTCCCCGCTCGCGGGGGTGATCCTCCGACGATGACGCAGGTGATGTAGGCGTTGTCGTCCTGTCCCCGCTCGCGGGGGTGATCCCCGGAGCCCGGCCTCCTCCGTGCCACCAGCAGCGTCCTGTCCCCGCTCGCGGGGGTGATCCGCCACCATCATCCAGAGGACGCTTCAACACCGCGTCCTGTCCCCGCTCGCGGGGGTGATCCCGTCGCCGCGCTGACGGGTGGGCACCGTGATGTGTCCTGTCCCCGCTCGCGGGGGTGATCCGTACACAGCCGCGCCCTGAGGGGTCTCGATCGTGTCCTGTCCCCGCTCGCGGGGGTGATCCCCTATGGATCAGGACGTCGGATAACCGGCCGCAGTCCTGTCCCCGCTCGCGGGGGTGATCCGCTTCGGACGACTGGATCGGGCCCCAGCACCTTGTCCTGTCCCCGCTCGCGGGGGTGATCCGGTCGGGCACACGGTCCACACCGAGGTCGTGCGGTCCTGTCCCCGCTCGCGGGGGTGATCCGCCGAACGCCAGCGAATCTCAGCACTAGCAGTAGTCCTGTCCCCGCTCGCGGGGGTGATCCCGATCTCGGCGTCTCCCAGCAGGAGCTGTTCGCGTCCTGTCCCCGCTCGCGGGGGTGATCCCCGGCGGGAGCGTGTGCGCCGCGCCGATGGGCGGTCCTGTCCCCGCTCGCGGGGGTGATCCGAAGCTCCGCCGCCGGTTCCGTCGCCTCACCGAGTCCTGTCCCCGCTCGCGGGGGTGATCCGCGCTCGCTGACCTGTTCGGGGACCTGTGATGGGTCCTGTCCCCGCTCGCGGGGGTGATCCGTACCTTCGGCTGACCGCCGACGCGGCGACGATGTCCTGTCCCCGCTCGCGGGGGTGATCCGGCTCGGTTCGACGAGTTCGCCTCCGGGGTGGGGTCCTGTCCCCGCTCGCGGGGGTGATCCGTACACCAGGGCGCTCCAGCGCGGCCTGGACCTGTCCTGTCCCCGCTCGCGGGGGTGATCCCCCCTCCGGCTCGGCCGGAGGTCGTGGGTTGCGGTCCTGTCCCCGCTCGCGGGGGTGATCCCCGCTCGAGGTACTCGCCGAGCTCGGACACT
>NZ_AXCZ01000202.1 GCF_000767165.1 Cellulomonas bogoriensis 69B4 = DSM 16987 | reverse complement strand
CGTGACGCCGCCCGCAACCGGTCCCGCACGGCCCCGGCCGTCGCAGCCGTCCTCGCGGCGGTCGCCGGCGTCACCGCCGGGGCGATCCAGATCCAGTCCGACGGCGACCGGAACGCGGCGATGCACGCCCCGATCGGCGCCCACGGCACCGTGGCCGTGAGCCTGCCGGTCGAGGTGGACGAGACCCCGCAGAGCCTGGCCGAGCTCATGCGCAGCAGCGAGACGAGCCTGCGGGAGCTGCTGCCGGTGGAGCAGGTGCACCCCGTCGCGCTCGCGGTCGGGTCCGCGTCGGGGTACGACGACGGACTCGTGATCGGCCACCGCCCGGAGCACCTGCGGTGCCCGTTGTGGGACGAGGACCGCGGCGAGCTCACCCAGGACGAGTACGTCGAGCTCCATGCGAGCGAGGTCTGCACGCCGGACTCGCGCTGGCCGATGGACGCGTGGGCGATGACGCGGTCGACGGGGACGGTCGTGGACGACGGCACGGTCGTCGCCGTGCTCGGCCACGAGCGCTCGGACGAGGCGGCCGCCGTGCTCGCGGGGGGCAAGGTGCTCCTGGGCTCGCCGTGGCTGCTGTGGCCGGACGGGACGGCGCGGTTGAGCGTGACCGGGTACGACCACGACGGTGCCTGGGTGGAGGGCCCGGTGGTCACCCTGCCCGCCGAGGTGGTCCCGTTGGACGGTACCCAGACGACGATCGTGCTGCCGCCCCAGGTGCTCGGGGACCTCGGGTTGACCGCTGTGCAGGCCGGCCTGGTCGCCACCACGACCCGCACACCGACGCCCGAGGAGGAACGTCGGGCCTCCCGCGCCCTCGAGCGCGGGGCGTGGCTGACGGTCGAGAGGGGGCCGTCGACGCCACCGCCGGTGGTGATGCTCGTGCTGGTGGTCGCGGCCGGGGTGGTCGGGTTGGCGGCGACGGGCATCGCGGTGGCGCTGGCCGCTGCCGAGTCGCGGCCGGATCTCGCGACCCTCGCGGCGCTGGGGGCGCCACCTCGGTTGCGCCGCCGCTTCGGTGCGGCCCAGGCGGGTGTGGTGTCGGTGCTCGGGACCGTGCTGGGTGTGGGGGCCGGTGGGGCGCTCGGGTGGGTCCTGGTCCTGTCCCAGCGCCACCGCTACGCCGTGCCCGATCTCACCTGGCAGGTGTCGGTCCCGTGGGTGGCGGTGCTGGGGGTGCTGGCCGTGGTGCCGCTCCTGGCGGTCACCGTCGGCTACCTGTCCGCCCGGTCGCGGCTGCCCGTCACGCACCGCCTGGCCGGGTAGTCCGGGACCGCGGGCCAGGCGTCCCGCTCAGGCGGGGCGCCTGGCGCTGAGCGCGGCGAGCACACCGAACACGACGAACGTGCAGGTCGCTCCCAGCACCACCAGCAGCGGGAGGTCCCACCCGCCACTGGTGGCGTACAGGTGGCCCACGAGCACGGGCCCGGTGGCCGCGGCGTAGTACCCGCCGGTCTGGACCTTGGCCGAGGTGTAGGTCGCCTCCCGGTCCGAGCGCGCGATCCGCACCACGATGGAGAAGATCGCGGTGAACCCCGCCCCTTGGGCGACGCCGCCGACGATCGCCCAGAGGCTGAACGCGCCGGGCGCGACGAGCAGCCCGACGGGCAGGGCGCACCACAGGGCGCCGACCACCAGCATGGGCACCCATGCCGGTGACCGGGCGGTCAGTGCGGGCACCCCGAGCGCCCCCACCACGGCCGACACCTGGAAGAACGACGCGGTGGCGCCGGCCGCGGCCAACGACAGGCCCTGCTCGTCGGCCAGCAGCGACGGCAACCAGGCCGTGACCGACATGTAGGCGAAGGACTGCGCCGCGAACGTCACGGTCAGCAGCCACCCGACGCGCACGACCACCGGGGACGGGGTGGGTGCCGGGGGCAAGGTGGTGAGGGTGTTGGGTCGGGCCAGGGCGCGGCGGCGCATGAGCCACCAGAACACGGCACCGGCCGCGGCGATCGTGCCCCAGGTGACCAGTGCCCAGCGCCAGCCGACGAGGCCGGCCAGGGGAGCCGTGCCCAGCGAGGTGATCATCGACCCGACGTTCAGCGCGGAGGAGTACGCACCGGTCACCGCCCCGACCCGGGAGGCGGGGACCTCACGCCGGATGATCACGGGGGTGACGACGTTGCCGATGGTGATCGACACCCCGATCACCACGGTGCCGGCGAGCAGCACCCACGCGGGCCCGGCGGATCGGAGGAGCGTCCCGGCCAGGACGCCCAGCAGGCACAGGACCACCGCGCCCTCGGCGCCCACCCGGCGGATCACGCGCGGTGCCAGGGGCGTGGTGAGCGCGAAGCACAGCACGGGCAGGCTGGTCACCAGCCCCGCGACGCCGGCCGTCAGGCCCACGTCCTCGCTGATCCGCCCGATGACCGGCGCGGGTGCGACCATGGGGCCGCGCAGGCTCAGGCCGGCCAGGACGATTCCCCACACCACGAGCCACGGCACGTGGGCGCCACCGCGCGACCGGGACCCTGGCACCGGGCGATCCTACGGTCGCGGACGCGTTCCCACTCCCGACCACCCGCAGAGCCGCAGCCTCGACGCAAGTCGACGGACCCAGCCGCCAGGCGCGCGCCGTGGTGCGGATTCCGTCGCTGGCACGGGCTTCGGCATGCGCATGCGCGATGGGAGCGTCACGCAGACCGGTGATCAGAAGGAAAATGGGAGCGAGACCACGCTCCCGGGGAACCCCCGGGGGTTTGACCGTCCCAAGGTCAAAGGTGCACAATTACACCTGACAGTGCGCATCGCCTGCCCCCTGCGCGGTGCGCACTGTTTCATGTCCGGAACCGGTCGAGGCGTCGTGCCTCCCGGGCGACGAGACCTCCTCCGCCTCTGCCGGTCGTGACCGTCGTGCCATGGCCCGGCGTGCGGACGTCACGGGGCCACGGCCGTCCTCAGGTCGCACCTCTCCCGGCGTGCCGACCGGCGGTCGTCCACGGGCCCCGTTAGCGTTCAACCCGTGACAGCACCCGCGCGCAGGCCCGACCAGGAGCGTGAGGGCCAGGACCTCCGTGACGGTGGTCCCGAGCCCACGCGCCCCGTGGCCGTCCCCTGCCCGGACCCTGCCCTCCTCGTCGAGAGGGCCGCCGAGCAGTGGCGCCACCAGCTCGCGGCTCGCGCGGGGAGGTCGGCACTCGCCGACGTCGACAGGCTCGCCGACGCCCAGCTCGACCTGTCCGCGGCCCACCCCTCGGGCCTGGCCCAGCTGCTCGCCGGGCGCCCCACGCGCCTGTCGAACCTCGTGCGTGAGGGCGGTGCGCTGTCCCTCGCCAAGCGGCGCGCCCGCGCGGTCGGCGCCCTGGCCGACGACCACGCCCACCGCTACGGGCTCGCGTCGGCGTTCCTCGCGATCGGCGTGGCCACGTGGTCCGAGCCCGCGGACGGCGACGGCGAGGCCCCCGCACTGACGTCCCACCCCGGGTCCGCTGAGCCCGGCGAGCCCGCGGCGGGTCCTGAGGGCGGGGAGGCGAACCGGTCCCGCACCGTCAGGGCCCCCGTCCTGCTGCGGCCCGTCGCAATCGCGGCCCGTGGCCGCGGCGAGAGCGACTACGACCTCACCCTGGAGCCGTCCCTCGAGGTCAACCCGCTCCTGGCCTCCGCGTTGCGCAGCAGGGGTGCGCTCCTGGACCCGGCCGCGCTGGCCCGGGGTGCCTTCACCGAGACCGGATTCGACCCGGCCCCCGCGCTCGAGCGCCTGTCGGCCCTGGGCGCCGCGGTCCTGGACGACTTCCGCCTCGAGGACCGTCTGCTGGTCGGCACGTTCGTCCACCCCGAGCAGGTGCTCGTCGAGGACCTCGACGCCCAGGCCCCCCACCTGCACGAGCACGAGGTCGTCCGAGCGCTCGTCGGGGACCGGCGCGCCGTCGACGCCCTGGCACATCCCCTGCCCCCGGACCTTCCCGGGGACCGCCCCCTCGAGCAGGAGCGCGGCGTGGGAGACCTCGACCCGGCCCAGACGTACGTCCTGGACGCCGTCGCAGCCGGGCACCACGTACTGGTCGACGCCCCCACGGGAAGCGACGTGCCCGGCACCCTGGCGGCCGTCATCGCCGAGGCGGCCGCCGCCGGACGCACCGTCCTGTACGTCCCGGGGAACCGCCGTGCCGGCGAGGCCCTGATCGAGCGCATGCGCCTGCTCGGGCTGGACAGCCTCGTCCTGGACATCGCCCCCGACGCCTCGTGGCGCACCGGTGTCGGGCAGAGCCTGCTCTCGGCGATGACGGTGGAACCCGTGCACGTCGAGGCCGACCACGTCGCCATCGTGCAACGGGAGCTCTTGGACCGCCGGGGCCGCCTGCACGGGTACATCGAGGGTCTGCACACGCCCCGGCACCCCTGGGAGGCGTCCGCCTACGACGCGCTGCAGGCGCTGGCACGCCTGACCGCGGGCAGGCCCGCCCCGCAGACCCGCGTGCGGCTGACGGCCCAGGTGGCCCAGAGCCTCACCACCGAGCGCCGCGGTCAGGCGGCCGCC
>NZ_AXCZ01000266.1 GCF_000767165.1 Cellulomonas bogoriensis 69B4 = DSM 16987 | reverse complement strand
CGGCCGCCGCGGCCTGCAGCGGCAGGGCGAACGACAGCACCCCCGGGCCGGTGGCGCCGTCCGGGGCGATGGCCCCGTCGACCAGCGCCGAGTCCCGGACGGCCTGCTCGACCAGCTGCGCGGCGTCCACCCCCTGCGGGCTGAGGACGTCGCCGCCCTCGCCCGCGTCCACCAGCACCTGCACCGTGGCGCCGCTCGCGCCGCCGAACTCCTCGTCGATCCGCTCGATGGTCCGGCTCAGGTCCGACTCCGGGGCGAACGCGGACATGTCGGTGTCGGTCGTCTGCTGGGTGGCGAAGACGCCCAGCACCACGGTCAGGACGGCCACGACGAGGACGGCCAGGGCGGGACGTCGCTCAGCCAGGCTGGCGGCACGGCGAAGGACAGCGTTCACGCGGGGGTCACTTCCGTCGGACGGTCGCGCTGCGTCGCGGCAGCGTCAGGGGCGGGACCCCAGGATACGTCCGTGTATCGGATGGTCCTGTCTCAGGGACGGAAACGTTCCACCAGACGGTCCATCAACGCGTCCATCGCCCCGTCCACGACGCGACGCGCCGGGTCCGCGTCGTACCAGGACACGATCTCCCGCGCGCCCCGGTGGAACGGGACGGTGGCCACGAAGTCCGGCACGACGCTGCGGAGCTTGCTGTTGTCGAAGACCATCGAGTGCGCCTTGTCGCCCAGCAGGCCCGCGCCCCACACCGGGTCGTGCGCCGCGATCACGTCCGACGGGACGTGCACCAGCCGCGCGGTGACCCCCGCCGCGTCTGCGAGCGCGTGGGCTATCTGGTCCCAGGTGAGGGCCTCGTCGGAGGTGATGTGGAACGCCTCCCCCAGGGTGCGTGGGTGCCCCAGCAGCGGCACCAGGCCGCGGGCGAAGTCGGCGTGGTGGGTGAGCGTCCACAGCGAGGTGCCGTCGCCGTGCACCACGACCTCCTTGCCCTGCCGCATGCGCTCCACGACCGTCCACCCGCCGTCGAACGGCACCAGGGTGCGGTCGTAGGTGTGGGACGGGCGGACCACCGTCACCGGGAACCCGTCCTCGCGGTAGGCACGGACCAGCAGGTCCTCGCAGGCGATCTTGTCGCGCGAGTACTGCCAGAACGGGTTGCGCAGCGGCACCGACTCCACCACCGGGACCCGGGACGGCGGCGTCTGGTACGCCGACGCCGACGAGATGAACACGTACTGACCGGTCCTGCCGGTGAACAGCTCGACGTCGGTGCGGACGTGCTCGGGGGTGAACGCCACCCAGTCGACGACGGCGTCGAACTCGTGCCCGGCCAGCGCCGCACGTGCCGAGGCCGGGTCGCGGATGTCGCCGTGCAGCACCGTCGCGCCCTCGGGCACCGGGCGGTGGGAGGTGCCGCGGGTCAGCAGGTGCAGGTCGACCCCGCGCTCGACCGCGAGCCGGGCACTGGCCGAGCTGATGATGCCCGTACCCCCGATGAACAGGACCTTCGGTGCGCTCATCTGCGCACCTTAGCCCTCCACCTGCGCATCAGAGGGCCTGCGGTGACGGTGTCGTCGGCGCCGTCCTCGACCTCGGGCTCCTCCTCCGCGAGGTCGACGTCGGGCACGGGTACCGGCTGGGCCTGGTTCGGCCCCCCGGCCGACGGCGTGCGGCGCAGCAGGTGCTGAGCCACGTCCCCGACCCGGTGCGGCTCCTGGGTGGTGACCAGCTCGAACAGCCCACCCGTGCCACGGCGCGCGGACATGGCGAACGAGAACGTGTCGGTCAGGACCGCCATGAACCGCTCCCCGACCAACGGGTCGCGCGCGCACAGCGCCACGCCCCTGACCCCGGGCGCCGGCTCCGCCGGCAGGCCCACCCCGAAGACGACCACCAGGACGGACTGCTCCGCCAGGCGGGCCAGCTCGCCACCGTCGAGGGACGCCAGGTCCCCGGGGGTGCGGTTGCCCGCACCGATCAGGACGACCGGTCGTGAGCCCGAGCGCAGCGCCCGCAACGTGAAGATCTGGGCCAACCGCCGCAGCAGGTCCGACGTCACGCGGCGACGGTCGAGGTTGGCCAGGATCTCGAACGGGCTGCGGCCCTCCGGGACGCCCCGCCCACGCCCCAGCAGCGGCACCACCGCGCGGGGCATCGGGTCGCCGCGCTCCAGCAGGCCCGGAACCCCCAGGTGGTGACCCTGCCCGTACCGCGCACCCAGGGCGAGGGCGAGCCGCTCGTCCCGCTCGTCCTCGATGCCCTTGACGACCAGCGCCGCGCCGGTGGCCTCGATGTGCCGCAGCACCGCGGCGACGACCTCGGACGTCGCGGTGTCGAGCTCGTCGTCGAGCATGCGGACATCCAGCTTGACGACGTCGGCGTGCACCAGCGGCAGGACCGACAAGCACCCCAGGGACGTCCCGATGTCGTCCACCGAGATGCCCCACCCCATCTCACGGGCCCGGTCGACGGTCTCCAGCAGGCTCG
>NZ_AXCZ01000288.1 GCF_000767165.1 Cellulomonas bogoriensis 69B4 = DSM 16987 | reverse complement strand
ACCCGGAGCAAGGACTCGGCGTGGCTGACCGAGGCCAGCAGGTCAGGGGGGCAGCCGCGGGTCAGGGACGCCATCTCGACGTTGATGAACAGCGACATGCCCGGTGGCGCGTCGGCCTCGATGAACGCGTCGAACGCTGCGGCCCGACACGCCCAGTCGAGCTCGGCGACCCTTCCCGCCCGGGCCGCCAGGTCGAACATCGCCACGGGGCTGTGCAACGGCCCCTCCGGGCCGCGCGCCAACGCCTCGTAGCCGACCAGCTCTCCGGAAGCGAGGTCGACCATCGGCTGGAACGCCGCGCTGACGTCCCGCGCCTCGATCACCGCCTCGAGGTCGGCCACCGTCGGCGCTTCCCCGCTCTGCCCCCCTGCAGTGCTCATCGAGGCACTGTAACCCGGGCCCGACAGTCGTGGCGCGGTCCCGGGATCCGGTCCGTCAGTCCCAGAAGGGGTGCAGGCCCTCCTCGTCGCCGTCGTCGTCGATCAGCCACGGGTTCTCGTTCATCACGAGGTGTCCTCTGCGAGGTTCGGGGTCGTTCTGACGTCCTTCATGCTCCCAGCCGCACGCCCGCCTCACCCGGGACCTAGGACCGGTGACACGCCTCGACAGCACAGGCACATCGACGGCACGGGCGGGCGGTGGCGCGTCACCCCTCCGGGACGAGGCGGATGACGTCCCCCGGGCGGACCTGCGCCAGCGCGGTCAGGTCGTCAGCGACCACGGCCCCCACCACCGGGTAGCCGCCGGTCACGGGGTGGTCGGCGAGGAACACCACCGGCTGACCGTCCGGGGGCACCTGCACCGCGCCCGGCACCAGGCCTGCGCTCGGGAGCTCCTCGTGGACGACCCGCTCCAGCGGCGGACCCTCCAACCGCAGCCCGACCCGGTCCGCGCGAGCCCCCACCACCCACTCCCCGTGCAGGCGCTCCCTCGAGCCCGGCGCGAACCAGCCCTCCTGGGGACCCGGGACCAGCCGGACCCGGACCGCCCGCCCCCGCGCCGCTGGACCCTGCACCGCGACGTCCGACCGCTCGGGGGCCGGTACCGCGTCGCCGGGAGCCGCACCCACGGGCAGCAGGTCCCCGGCACGGACCTGCTGCGGCCCGAGCCCCGACAGGACGTCCGTGGACCGGCTCCCGAGCGTGACCGGCGTGTCGATGCCACCACGGACCGCGAGGTAGGTGCGCAACCCGTGCGTGGGCGCGCCCATCAGAAGGACGTGCCCGTCCGCCAGCCCGAACGCAGAGCCGTGGGCCGGTGCGACCCGTTCGCCGCCCTCGGCGTCCACCACCCTGACCGGGACCACCGCCCCGGTCAGGGCGAGCACCTGGTGGCCCGCCGCCCGTACCTGAGCCCCACCGAGCACGACCTCCAGGACCGCAGCACCGCGGGGGTTGCCCACCGCGCGGTTCCCGGCCACCGCCGCCCCACGGTCCAGCGCACCGGACCTCGGAACACCCACCCGAAGGTGCCCGGGCCTGCCCAGGTCCTGGACGAGCACCTGGGGCCCGGTTCCCAGCACCTGCAGGCCTCGTGCCGCGTCCGGCCCGTCCTCGCCGGTCCCCCCAGGGCCGGTGGCTTGCCCGGTGACGGGCCGCACCGGGCCGGACGTGACCAGAGCCGTGGCACGCACCGCCCGGAACCGCACGCGCGTACCGGGGACCAGGCGTGCGGGCGGTTCCTGGTCCAGGTCCCACAGGGTGCCCTCGGTACGGCCCACGAGCTGCCACCCACCCGGGGAGACCCGGGGGTACACAGCCGAGAACGGCCCGGCGAGCGCGACCGACCCCGACGGGACGGTGGTACGCGGCGTCGCCCGACGGGGGACGTCCCAGGCGAGGACGGAGGGTGCCGCGGCGCGCAGGTAGGCGAAGCCTGGCGCGAAACCGAGGAACGCCGAGGTCCACACCTGGGTGGTGTGCGCGGTCACCAGGCCGTCGACGCCCGTCCCCAGGGCGGTGGCGGCCCGGTGCAGGTCCGGCCCGTCGTAGACGGTGTCGAGCACCACGTCACCGGCACCGGCGGCGGCCACCGGTGCGGGCTCGACCGAGGCCAGCGCGCGCACCACCGCCGACG
>NZ_AXCZ01000197.1 GCF_000767165.1 Cellulomonas bogoriensis 69B4 = DSM 16987 | reverse complement strand
GGTCCGACAGGCCCGCGACGCCCACCCGACCGCCCGGACCCGTCGGCAACTGCGGCTGTGCGTCACGGGGCTGTCGGGTGCGGGCAAGTCGACGTTCGTCGCGATCGCGCGCGAGGTGTGCGCCGCACGCGGGCTGAGCGTCGAGCACGTGCGCCTCGCCGAGCCGCTGTACCGGCTGCAGCAGGAGGTGCGCACGACGGCCGGCGTCGGTGCGCGTGCCGCGCAGCAGGACCAGCTGCTGATGGAGTCGCTCGCGCAGCAGCTGCGACGGCTGAACCCGCGAGCGCTCGTCGAGCCCGTCGCCGCGCGGGTGCGCCACAGCACCGCCGACGTCGTCCTCAACGACGACCTGCGGGACCCCGACGTCGACGCGGTCGAGCTGCGCCGGCTCGGCTTCGTCGTGGTGCGCGTCGAGGCACCCGACGAGCTGCGCCGCGCACGCCTCGAGCGTCGGGGCGACGTGAGCACGTCGGACGCCTCGACCCAGGGTCTGCGCCGCCTCTCGGCCGACCACACGATCCGCAACGACGCGTCGCCCGAGCGCTACAGGCGCGACGTCACCCAGCTGGTGGAGGTGCTCCTTGATCCTGACCGGACGTGAGATCGCACGCGAGGTCGCTCGCGGCCGGATCCACATCGACGACTTCGAAGACGCGCGCGTCGAGCCCAACAGCTACGGCTTCCGGCTCGGCGGCACCCTCCTGGAGTACGCCGACGACGTGCTCGAGCCGGACGTGCCGCCACGGGTCGTGCGCAGGCAGATCGGCGAGGACGGGGCCGTCCTGCAGCCCGGGCGCCTGTACCTCGGGGCGACCGCCGAGTGCATGGGCAGCGATCACTACGCAGCGACGCTGTACGCGCGACGGTCCACCTCGACCCTCGGCGTGTGGATCCAGTACTCGGCGCCCCTCGGGCACTGCGGCGCCGTGATCCCCTGGACCCTGGAGATCAAGGTCGCGCAACCGGTGCGGCTCTTCGCGGGGATGGTCATCGGCAAGATCGCGTTCTGGGCGATGCTCGGTGAGCACGTGCGCTACAACGGCCGGTACACGGGTTCCACGGACGTGGTCGCGTCGCGGCTCGCTCTCGATTCCGCGGCGAGCCGCGGGGGCGCGCCGTGAGCGCGGCGCGGGGAACGGCGCAGCACGTCCTGCTGGTCGGCACCAACAAGCCGGGGCTGGTGCCGCTGCTGCGGCACGACGCGGTCCGGCGCGTCACGGTGCTGACCGAGCCCTGGTACGCGGACCGCTTCCGGGCCGAGGGCGCCGATGCCGTGCTCGTCGTGCCCGACGTCGCCGACCTCACAGCGGCGCTGCATGCCGTCGTCCCCGCCATGGCGGACGCCCCGGTCACCCGTGTCGTCGCACCGTCGGAGCGCGGGGTGCCCACCGGCGCGTGGCTGCGCAGCTACCTGGACCTACCGGGCACGCCGTACGACGTCGCTGTCGGGTTCACCGCCAAGCACGCCATGAAGCGCCGCCTCGTGACGGCCGGCGTCCCGGTCGCGCCGCACCGGGTGGTCCGCACGCGTGCCGAGACCCGCGACGCGGTGCGCGTGCTGGGCCGACCGGCGATCCTCAAGCCGGCACTGGGCACGGGCGCGACCGGCTCGGTCGTCGTGCGGGCCACCGACGACGTCGACGCGCTGGCCGCACCGCTGTGGGAGAGCGGGCGCGCGCACCCCGCGGTCCTCGTCGAGCGGTACCTCGACGTCGAACGCGAGTACCACCTCGACGGGGTCGTGGTCGACGGCCTGACGCGGGCGCTCTCGGTCTGCGCGTACCTGCGTCCGACGCTGCTACGACAGCACGACGAGTTCGTCGGTTCCGCACCCCTGCCCGCCGACGACCCGCGTCGCGGCGAGCTCGCAGGTCTGCACGACGCGGCGGTCCGCGCTCTTGGCCTGAGGACGGGCGTCACGCACCTGGAGGTGCTCGAGCACGACGGCGGGGACGTGGTCGGCGAGGTCGCGTGCCGGCCCGGTGGCGGTGCGATCGTGCCGTTCCTAGCCCACGTGCACGGCGTCGACCTGTGGCGCGTCTTCCTCGACCTGGAGACCACGGGCGCGACCGACCGCCTCGGGCCGCTGGACCCGGACGGCCCGGTCGCGTGGTACGGCCTGCCGGTGACCGCGGGGGTCGTGCGCTCGACGACGCCCGTCGAGGCGCTGCGTGCGGTCCCCGGCGTCACGCATGCACAGGTCGACCTCGCGCCCGGCGACCGGGTCGAGGACCGCTTCCACTCGTCGTCGCAGGCCGGCTGGGTCGCCATGGCCGGCGCCACGAACGAGGCCCTGCACGCCACCATGGCGGCGGTCCGCGCGACGTGGCGGCTCGACACCGCTCCGACCGAGGAGGTGGCGGCACTATGACCCGCGTCCTGGTGCTCCAGCAGCCGTCGTCCGCTGCGGCGGTCGACGACTGGCTCGCCGCGGCCGACGCGGACGTCGAGGTGCTGCTCGTGACGGGTCCCGGCGCGCGCCGCGCGGGGACCGAGCGGGGGGCGCGCGTCCGCGTCGTCACCCTCGACGCCTACGAAGGTGCGGCTGCCACCGCACAGGTGCGTGCGGTGGCGCGGGAGTGGCGGCCCAACCGTGTGGTGAGCAACTCCGAGAAGGACGTCCTGCGCGCGGCGACGATCCGCTCCGAGCTGGGACTGCCCGGCACGCCGGCACGGCTCGCGGTCGAGTTCCGCGACAAGGTGCGGATGAAGGCGCTCTTCGAGCGCGCCGGGCTGCCGACCGCCCGCTGGGCGCGTGTGCAGTGCGTGGACGACGTGCTCGCGGCGCTGGAGGCGATGGGGCCCTTCGTCCTCAAGCCGCGCGGCGGTGTCGGCTCGCAGGGCGTCCACGTGCTCGCGGGGCCGGACGACGTGTGGCGGCTGCTCACGACCGCACCGCAGGTCCTGGACGAGGTCCACGCCGACGCGCTGATGGTCGAGGAGCTCGTCGACGGCACGGTGCTCCACGTCGACGCGGTGCTCGACGACGCGGACGTGCTGCTCGCCGTCCCCTCGCGATACCTGCACCCGCCGCACACGTTCGCGTCGCACGACGTGGCGTCCGTGTGCCTCGACCCCGGCTCAGCCGCGCACACGGCCGCCGTCGCGGCGACGCGCGCCCTGGCCTGCGGCCTCCCGGCAGGGCACGGCGTCGCGGTGGTGCACCTCGAGCTGCACCTCCTCCCGAACGGCACGGTGCTCGCCGGGGAGGTCGCTGCCCGGCTCGGCGGCGGCATGATCAAGGGCACCCTCGCGCACGCGTACGGAGTCGACCTGTCGCGCGAAAGTTACCTGCTGGCCGCCGGCCTGCGCGGCGCCTCGCAGCTCGTGGAGCGGCCGAACCCCCCGCACCAGGTGCTCGCGGGCCACATGCTGTGGACGTCACGCCGCCCGCACGTCACGCGCGACGCGCTGCCCGCGTGGGCGCACGGCTTCTGGGCCGCGGACGGTGACGGCCCGCACGTCGCGGCCCACTCCGCCGACGCAGCCGGCGGCGTCATCGTCGAGGGCGAGAACGAGGCGGCGCTCGTGGACCGGATCACTCGTGTCGGCTAAGCGCACCGGGACCGTGGTCGCTCACCTCAGCGACTGCCACGTCGACGACGGGCCTGAACCCCTCGAGAGGCTGCGACGCACGCTGGACGCCGTGCGCGCCGTCGGCACGGCCGTCGACCTCGTCGTGCTCACCGGCGACGTCGCGCAGGACGGCCGCGCGGCCCAGTACCGGACCGTGCGTCAGGAATTCGACCGGTTGCACGTGCCGGTCGTCGCGTGCCCCGGCAACCACGACGTGCGGGAGGCATTCGCCGAGGTCGTCCTGGCCGAGCCGGCGACAGGAGCGGCCCCTCTGCACCGCATGCACAGGCGGGCAGGTCTGGCTGTCCTCGCACTCGACTCGACGGTCCCGGGAGCGGACCACGGCACCCTCGATCCCGCGGTCGTCGACTGGGCGGTCGCGGAGCTGGCGGACATGGACCCCGCAGCGCCCGCGCTTGTCGCGCTGCACCACGCTCCGCTGCGATGGCACCCCGACCAGCTGCGGTCGTTGGACGCTGCGGGTACCGCGGTGCTGCGCTCGCTGCTCCGCGCGGCTCCGGCGGTGCGGGCCGTGCTCGGCGGACACTTCCACCACGCCATGAGCGGGGTGCTCGACGGCGTCCCGGTGCTCGTCGCACCGTCCGTAGCGCCGCGCATCCTCCCGCCGTGGGAGCCGGATGGGGCGGTCGTCGATGTCGAGCCTGGGTTCGCCGTGCACTCCGTCGCGCCGGTCGGCGCCCCCACGTCGTTCTTCCGGAGGGTCCCGTGACCACCACCGACGCCCCCTCACGGGTCCGCGCGCCCGGCACCCGCCAGTTCGCCGCCGGCCTGACCGTCAACGCGTTGGGCAACGGCCTGTTCCTCACCGTGTCGGCGTTGTTCTTCACACGGTTCAGCGGCCTCAGCCTCGTCGGGTACGGCACGGCCCTTGCGGTCGCCGCGGGCGCCGGGCTCGTCGTGGGGCCGCTGGTCGGGCACGCCGCCGACCGCGTTGGCCCGCGCCGGCTCTACGCAGCCCTCCTGGTCGCGCAGGGCGTCGGGAC
>NZ_AXCZ01000195.1 GCF_000767165.1 Cellulomonas bogoriensis 69B4 = DSM 16987 | reverse complement strand
CCGGGGTGGCCTTCTCTGCATCCAGCCCCAGGCGGGTGGGATGATGAGGCCCCCATCCAGGAGAGGCAGAGCCGTGAACGACCATTCCCCGCGGGCCCGCGGCGACCGTCCCGAGCGCGCCCCACGGGACGGCTCACGGGCCCGGCCGCAACGCGACAACCACCGCGGCGGGTCAGGCCGACCCGGCCGACCGTCGCGCACCGACACCCAAGGACCCGTCGGGGAACGGCGCAGCTCAGGGCCGCGTGCGGCGAACCGCGACGACTCAGGGAACAAGCCAGTCGCACCGGCCATCGACGACGACGTCCAGGCGAGCGACCTCGACCGTGACGTCCGGTCCCGCCTCAGAACCCTCAGCAAGGACAACGCCGACGGTGTCGCGCGACACCTGGTGATGGCAGGCAGGCTCCTCGACGACGACCCCGAGACCGCCTACCTGCACGCCCAGGCCGCCGTTCGTCGTGCAGGTAGGGTCGACGTCGTCCGTGAAGCCGCCGCCCTCGCCGCGTATCGCACCGGGCGGTTCGCGGAGGCGCTCCGAGAGTTCCGGACCGTCCGACGGCTGAACGGCTCGAACGAGCACCTTGCGCTCATGGCCGACTGCGAGCGGGGGCTGCAACGGCCCGAACGTGCACTCGCCCTCACCCAGGACGACGCCGCCCGTGAGCTCGGGCCCGATCTCCAGGTCGAGCTCGCGCTCGTCGCCGGGGGAGCGCGCCTCGACCTCGGCGAACCAGACGCCGCGATCGCCACCCTGCGAGGCGCGCAGCGGCACGCCCGCACCGGCGAGCACCGTGCACGGCTGGACGAGGGCCTCCGCGACGCCCTGGTCGCGGCCGGCCGCGACGACGAGGCACACGCCCTCGGTACGCGCCCAGACGACGACGAGCACATCGTCGTGTTCGACCTCGAGGAAGACCACCCCGCATGACGCTTCTCAGCACGACAGAGCCCCTGCACCTCGCGCACGACGCGGCCCTCGTCGACCTCGACGGCGTCGCCTACCGGGGGCCGTTGCCCGTCCCGCACGCCGGCGCCGGGCTCGCCGCCGCACGGGACGCCGGCATGCGCCTGGTGTTCGTGACCAACAACGCGTCACGTGAACCGGAGTCCGTCGCCGCCCAGCTCACCGGGCTGGACATCCCCACCGAACCCGACGAGGTCCTGACCGCGGCACAGGCCGCGGCGCGGCTCCTGCGTGACCACGTCGCGGTCGGCTCGCGCGTGCTCGTCGTCGGGGGGCCCGGGCTGCTCACCGCCGTCCGCAACGCAGGGTTCCAGATCGTCACCTCCGCGGACGACCACCCCTCGGCCGTCGTGCAGGGCTTCTCACCGGACCTCGGGTGGACGCACCTGGCCGAGGCCGCCTACGCGATCCAGAACGGCGCGGTCCACATCGTCAGCAACCTCGACGCGACGCTTCCCAACGAACGTGGGCTCGCGCCCGGCAACGGTTCGCTCGTCCGGGTCGTCACCGCCGCCACCGGCACCGAGCCCGTCAGCGCCGGCAAGCCCGAGCCGACCATGTTCCACCTCGCCGCCGCGCGGGTCGACGCCCGCCATCCGCTCGTCATCGGCGACCGCCTGGACACCGACCTCGCCGGTGCGCGTGCGGCACACTACCCCGGGCTCCACGTCCTCACCGGGGTCAGCACCGCACGGGACGCCGTCCTCGCCCCGACCGGCCACCGGCCCAGCTACATCGGGCTCGACCTGCGGTGCCTGTCCCAGGTCCACGCCGCGCCACGGCAGGACGGCGACCGCTGGGTGTGCGGCACGGCGACCGCCACGGTCACCGATGGCGTCCTGCGCGTCGAGGACGGCCCCGGCGGGGACCCGGTCGACACACTTCGCGCCGCCTGCGCAGCGGCATGGGACGCGGTCGACGCCGGCCGGCCCCTCGAGACCGGGAGCGTGCCCGACCTCGTCGGCGACCGGTGATGTCAGGTCGGGCAGGTAGCGTGGAGCAGCGCCCGAATCGACCCACCCCACCGACACGATGATGCCCCTCAGCCTTGGAGGACCGATGGAGGAGCCCAGTCAGTCCTGGGCGACCGGCGACGAGCCCGTCGACAGCGCGCTCGCCACCCTCGCCGGGCTCACCGCCAGGCCCCTCACCGAGCACGTCGCCGCATTCGAAGCCGTGCACGGCGCCCTCGCCGACCGGCTCGCGGAGAACCACGACTGATGCCCGAGCGACTCGACGTCGAGCTCGTCCGCCGCGGTCTCGTGCGTTCACGGACCCGCGCGTGCGCCCTCATCACCGCCGGGGGTGTCGTCGTCGACGGGGACGTGGCGACCAGGCCGGCGCAGCACGTCGGCACCGACGTGCCCATCACCGTCACGCAGCCGGACGAGATGGTCTCCCGTGGGGGGCACAAGCTGAAGGGGGCACTCGAGCAGGCCCGTCTGCTGACCCCCGGTGCCCTGGACGTCGATGGCCGGTACTGCCTCGACGCCGGGGCCTCCACCGGGGGTTTCACCCAGGTGCTCCTCGACGAGGGCGCACGGCACGTGCTCGCTGTCGACGTCGGTCACGGCCAGCTCGCCCCCGAGCTCACCGCAGACCCGCGCGTCACCCTCAAGGAGGGCCAGAACGTCCGGGAGCTGGAACGCGCTCTCGTGCCGACACCCCCGGACCTTCTCGTCGCCGACCTCTCGTTCATCTCCCTCACCCTCGTGCTGCCCGCGCTCCTCGACGTCGGTGCACCCGGCTGCCGGCTGCTCGTCCTGGTGAAGCCCCAGTTCGAGGTCGGACGGGGGCGCGCACGGCACGGCGTGGTCACCGACGACGCCGCACGCACCGAGGCCGTGCTCGGAGTCGCCGCCGCCGCGCGTGCCCACGGTGCCGCCGTCCGGGGCGTCCTCCCCAGCGTCCTGCCCGGGGAGAACGGCAACCGCGAGATCTTCCTCTGGCTCGAGCAGGGCGGGCAGCAGGAGGGCGACGTCACTGCCGCCGTCACCGCCGCCGTCACCACCGACCTGCCCGGGGCTGTCTCATGACCAGGACCGTGCTGGTCGTCCACCACAGCGGCCGACCCGAGGCCGTCCAGGCCGCCCACGAGGCCGTCGGCGCGCTCAGGGCCGAAGGGATCCGACCCCTCGTCGAGGCCGAGGAGCCGGTCGACCTCACCTCGGTCCCCGACCTCGCGGCCGTGGTCGTCATGGGCGGTGACGGGACCATCCTGCGTGCGGCCGAGCTCGCCCACGGGACCTGCGTGCCGCTCCTCGGGTTCAACCTGGGGCACGTGGGTTTCCTCGCCGAGAGCGAGAGGGAGGACATCACCGAGGCGTGCCGGCGGCTGGCGACCGGAGACTTCGACGTCGAGGAACGTCGCACCGTCGACGTCGAGGTCATGACCCCCGATGGTGCGGTGCGCACGGGGTGGGCCCTCAACGAGGCCACCGTCGAGAAGGCCGACAGGTCACGGATGGTCGAGGTCGTCGTCGAGGTCGATGGCCGGCCCCTGTCGTCCTTCGGGTGCGACGGGGTCGTCATGGCGACCGCGACCGGCTCGACCGCCCACGCCTTCTCCGCCGGGGGGCCGGTGGTGTGGCCCGACGTGGACGCGATGCTGCTCGTCCCGGTCTCGGCCCACGCGCTCTTCGCCCGACCGCTGGTGGTCGGCCCGACCTCACGCCTGGCCGTCGAGGTCCTCAACAGGTCCGACTCGCCCGCCGTCCTCACCTGTGACGGTCGACGGCAGGTCGACCTGCCCACCGGCAGCAGGGTCGAGGTGCGGCGCAGCTCGGTGCCCGTCCGTCTCGCCCGCCTGACCCACGCGCCCTTCGCCGACCGTCTGGTGTCCAGGTTCGCGCTGCCCGTCACCGGCTGGCGTGGGCGCGGTCCCCACGGGGCGCTCGACCACGGCACGGCGGAGGGCGGTGACACGTGATCGAGGAGATCCGCATCGAGGACCTCGGGGTCATCGGCTCCGCCACCGTCCCCCTCGGCCACGGTCTCACCGTCATCACCGGTGAGACCGGCGCAGGCAAGACCATGGTCCTCAGCGCCCTCAACCTCCTCCTCGGCGGGAAGTCCGACCCCTCGACCGTTCGGGTCGGGCACCCCCGGGCCGTCGTCGAGGGCGTGTTCGTCGTGGGTGAGGACGCCGCGCGCCGGGCCCAGGAGGCCGGGGCCGAGCTGGAACCCGACGGGGCCCTCCTGGTCTCCCGGACCGTCGCGGCCGCCGGACGCTCCCGAGCCCACCTGGGAGGCCGCAGCGTGCCCCAGGCCGTCCTCTCGCAGGTGATGGAAGACCTCGTCACCGTGCACGGGCAGGCCGACCAGGCGCGCCTGCGGTCACCGCGCCGTCAGCGTGCCGCCCTCGACGCCTTCGCCGGTCCCGAGCACACCTCGGTCGTGGAGCGGTACCGGACCACGTGGGCCCGCCGCCAACAGCTCCGGGACGAGCTCGACGAGCTCGTCGGCAGTGCACGCGACCGTGCCAGGGAGGCCGAGCTCCTCCGACTGGGCCTCGCCGAGGTCGAGCGGGTCGCACCGCAGCCCGGCGAGGACGAGGACCTCGCGTCCGAGGCAGCGCGGCTGGGCCACGCAGAGGACCTCCGGTCCGCCGCGCTCGCCGCGCACCTCGCGCTCTCCGGCGCCGAGGACGACGTGACGGCCGCGGGCGGGGCGGTACCTGCCGTCGAGCACGCACGCCGGGCACTGGAGCAGG
>NZ_AXCZ01000217.1 GCF_000767165.1 Cellulomonas bogoriensis 69B4 = DSM 16987 | reverse complement strand
CCGTCGACAGCTCGCCGCCACCGACCTGCTCCGCGCGGGCGGCCGCACCGGCCGTGAACGCCGAGGCGACCCGACGCTGGGTCAGCACCGGCGGTCCGGCCACGAGGCCCACCCCCCGGCCGCCGGCCATCTCGACCGCGAGCGCACCGGCGCAGTAGGCCGCCTGGTCCCATGCCCAGTCCACGAGCGTGACGCCGGCGAGCCCGGTGCGGTCCGCGGGGGTGTCGGTGAGGACCGTGGGCACCGCGGTGCGGTCGTGGTCCAGGTCCCGGAGCCAGGGGGCGAGCTGGACGCCGTGGCACAGGACCGCACCCCACGCCGGGTCGAACGCGTCGGGCGCCTGCTCGCGCAGGTCGACGCGGATCCCGCGCCCCCGGGCGTCCGTCACGGCGGCCACGGCGGCGTCGATGAAGGCCCCGTCACCGGCAGGGCCACCCAGCAGCACACCGATCGTCCTGGTCATGCGGCCAGGGTAGGCGTCGAGGAGAGGACCACATGACCACCACCGCCCCCGCCCCCCTTCCCCTGCTGGACGTGTGCCCCAAACGGATGCAGGTGGGTCCGTGCGGGGGTGTGGCCGCGGACGGGGGGTGTGAGGTGCGGCCCGCGCAACGGTGCACGTTCCTGGGTGGCCAGCCCCACGAGGGCGTCGAGCTCCCTGCCCGCCGTGTTCCTGGCGAGGTGGGTGTGCAGCGGGGGTCGGGCAGGTTCGAGGCGGGGCTGGCCGCCGGCAGGTTCATGGTGGTGACCGAGGTCAACGGTGCGGACAGCGCGGACGCCTCGGAGTTCACCGCCGCGGCGGTGCGGTTGGCGCAGGTCGCGGACGTGGTGTCGATCACCGACCACTCGGGTGCGAACGTCCACATGGGGAACGTCGCGGCCACGGCTCACCTGCTGGCCGCGGGGGTCGAGACGATGCCGACGTTCACGTGCCGCGACCGCAACCGGATGGCGTTGCAGGGTGACCTGCTGGGGGTGTCGAGCCTGGGCGCCCAGAACGTGCTGCTCGTCTCGGGCAACCACGTGGACGTGGGCGACAGCCCGGACGCGGCACCGGTGTTCGACCTGGACTCCACCCGCCTTATCGGGGTGGCGGCCCGGCTGCGCGACGAGGGGGTGCTCGACAACGGTCGACGCGTGGACGTGGCCCCGTCGTACCTGATCGCGGCGGCCGCGCACCCGTTCGCGCCCCCGTACGAGCGCCGGGCCGAGCAGGTGGTGCGCAAGGTGCGCGCCGGGGCGGACGTGCTGATCACCCAGCACGTGTTCGACCTGCCGTTGTGGCGGTCGTTCCTGGCGGACGTGCAGGCCGCGCGTCCGGACGCGCCACCGTTCCACCTGCTGGCGGGGGTGGCGGTGCTGCCGGACGAGGCGACCGCCCGGAGGGTCAACGCCGGGCTGCGGGGGTTCTCGATCCCCGAGGCGACCCTGGACCGTCTGCGGCGCTCACCGGACCCTGCCCGCGAGGGGGTGCGGATCGCGGCCGAGACGGTCCAGGAGATGCGCGCCTCGGGCGGGGTGTCGGGTGTGCTGCTGGCCCCGGTGACGGGCCGCACGAACGCGTTGGCGGCGTCCGACGAGCAGGTCGACATCGTCTCGGCGGTGCTGCAGGAGGCCGGCATGCCGGTGACCGCTGCGGCACGGGCGGGGGTGGCGTCATGATCGTGACGACCGTCCTGGGTGACGTGGACTCCGCCGACCTGGGTGTCGTGCTGCCCCACGAGCACCTGGTCGCGAACGCGGTGGGCCAGTGGGTGCCGCCGGCGGACGAGGCCGGCCTGGCGTCCGCGACGGCCCCGTTCTCGATGCGGACCCGGGGGGCGGTGCAGGTGGCACCGTTCTCGTACCGGGACGCGTTGCAGCAGCTGGACCTGCAGGTGGCGCTGACCGAGCTGCGGGAGCTCGCCGCGCTGGGCCGGTTCACCGTCGCCGAGCTGTCGATCCCGGGGATCGGGCGTGACCCCGTGGCGTTGCGGACGTTGTCCCAGATGACGGGCGTGAACGTGGTGATGGGGTGCGGGGAGTACGTGGAGCACGCCCACTCGGCGTACGTGCGGCACGTGGGGCCCGAGGTCGTCCGGGACGTCCTGGTCGAGGAGATCACCGTCGGTGTGGGGTCCACCGGGGTGCGCGCGGGCATCATCGGGGAGATCGGGACGAGCAACACCCCCACGCCGGCCGAGCTGAAGGTCCTGCACGGCGCGGCGCTGGCCCAGATGGAGACCGGTGTGGCGCTGAACATCCACCGGTCCATCTTCCCGGACCCGTTGGCGACGCTCCCCGCGATCGACCACGTCCTGGAGCTGGGGGTCGACCCGGCGAAGGTGGTGGTGAGCCACGTCGACGAGCGCCCCGAGCCGGAGTTCGCGCTGCAGGCCGCGGCGCGGGGGGTGCGGGTCGAGCTGGACACGTTCGGGATGGAGCAGTGGGCGGTCTCGGCCCGGCGGGGTGAGGAGTACCCGCGCAGGGCGCTGGACCAGGACCGGTACGTCATGCTGGCGCGCCTGCTGGACGCCGGGTTCGTGGACCAGGTGCTGCTGTCCCACGACCTGTGCATGAAGCCCCAGTTCCTGGAGCACGGCGGGTGGGGCATGACCCACCTGACGCTGAACGTCGAGCCCCGGTTGCGGGCCCTGGGGGTGAGCGAGGACGAGATCGCGGCGATGCGGGTGGTCAACCCGCGACGCATGCTGGAGAGGCCTGGCACGCTCTGAACGCCATCACGCACGACGGGGCCGCGGGGTCCCGACCGGTCGGCCCACCATCGAGGAGCACCATGCAGGGGCAGAGCACCACCACCAGCAGCGGGGCGAGCCTGGTGCGGCAGGTCACGGACATGCTGCGGGAGGACATCGTCGCCCGCCGGTTCGAGCCGGGCCAGCGACTGACCGAGACGCGCCTGGCGGACCACTACGGGGTGTCCCGGGTCCCGGTGCGCGAGGCCCTGCGGCTGCTCGAGGGCGAGGGCCTGGTCACCACGACCGGGCCCCGGGTCCGGACCGTGAGCCGGTGGTCGGACCAGGATGCGCTGGACCTGTTCGCGGTGCGCGCCACCGTCGAGAGCCTGACCGCGGCACGGGCCGCCACGGGCGCGACCCCGGCGCAGCTGCGGGGCATCCGGGCGCTGCTCGCCGCCGGTCAGGAGGCGTTCCGAGCCGGGGAGTTCGAGTCCCTGCCCGGGCTGAACACGGACCTGCACCGGGCGATCGCGGAGGCGTCCGGCAGCCCGATGCTGCTGGGCCTGTTCAACCAGATCTCGCACAAGGTGTCGTTGCTGTACCGGGCGACGGTCGACACGCGCGCCCCGTCCTCGTGGAGCGAGCACGCGGAGATCGTGGACGCGATCGTCGACCAGGACCCGGAGCGGGCTCGTCGGCTGATGCTGGCCCACATCGAGACGTCGGCGGCGCTGACGTCCCTGCAGGGCGGCCCCGCGACCGCCGACCCCCACGTCCAGGAGGTGGCCCCGTGAGCGTGACCCTGCCCGACCCCGAGCTGCTGGCCGCGTTCGCCCGGTACGAGCAGGCCCTGGTGGCCAACGACGTGGTGGTCCTGGACGAGCTGTTCGCGCCGGGTGCGGCCACGGTCCGCAGCGAGGCGGGTGAGTCCCTGGTGGGGCACGAGCACATCGCGGCGTTCCGGGCCGCCCGGCCGGGGCAACCCTCACGGGCCGTCGAGCGGGTGCACGTGCGTGTGCTCGCGCCGGGGTCGGCGGTGGTCGTCGCCGAGACCCGCCGGG
>NZ_AXCZ01000368.1 GCF_000767165.1 Cellulomonas bogoriensis 69B4 = DSM 16987 | reverse complement strand
CGTGTCGGGCGCACCCGACCCCGCGGCCCCGACCGTGGACGCGGCGGACCTGGAGAGCATCTGGCGGGTCACGCACGTGGTGCCCGACGACCTGCCACCGCCGCCGGCGCAGGGCCCGTTGGCCGGCGCCCGGCTCGCGGTGAAGGACCTGTTCGCGGTCGCGGGCCAGCGCATCGGCGCGGGGAACCCGTCCTGGTTGCTGCACGCCCCGGTCGAGGAGCGCACCGCGAGCGCGGTCGCCGCCCTGGTGGGAGCCGGGTGCCTGATCGAGGGCCTGGCCCACACCGATGAGCTGGCCTTGTCGTTGGCGGGCAAGAACGTGCACTACGGCACACCGCCCAACCCTGCGGCGCCGGGGCGCATCCCTGGCGGGTCCACGAGCGGGCCCGCCAGCGCGGTGGCGGCCCACCTGGCGGACGTGGCGTTGGGCACGGACACGGGCGGGTCGGTGCGGGTGCCGGCGTCGTACTGCGGGTTGTACGGGTTGCGGACCACGCACGACGCGGTGGCGCGGGACGGTCTGGTGGGTCTGGCGCCGTCGTTCGACACGGTGGGCGTCCTGACCCGGGACGCACGCACCCTGCTCACCGCAGCGGACCAGCTGCTGCCCCCGCAGGCCGGCACCCCGTGGGCGGGTCCGGTGGAGCTGGTACTGGTGCCTGCGCTGCTGGACCTGGTGCCCGAGGACGTGCGGGAGGCGACCCTGGCGGCGGCGACGGCGCTGGCCGTGCGCACCTCGGGCACGCTCGTGGTGCAGGACGTGGTCCGGCGCCAGGACGTGGAGGACCTGTTCACAGCGTTCCGGACGGTGCAGGCCGCCCAGGCGTGGCAGCTGCACGGCCGCTTCGTGGAGGGCGCCGACGTGGACCCGGTGATCGCGGGGCGCTTCCAGGGGGGTCGGGCGGCCGCCGCGGACGCACCGGGCCTGGCGGCGGCGCGGG
>NZ_AXCZ01000193.1 GCF_000767165.1 Cellulomonas bogoriensis 69B4 = DSM 16987 | reverse complement strand
GGTCGGCGCCCAGGTGCCGGCCCGTGACGAACGGCCCGCCGTCGAACGCGCGATCGCCGACCTGACCCTCGCGCTCCGCCACGACCGCGCCCCGTCGGGCGACGAGGAGGTCCAGGCCGCCGAGGCCCGGCGCCTGGTCGTGGCCACGATCGTCACGACGCTGCGCCGGTGCCTGGCGGCGGTGACACCACCGGAGCAGCTGACCATGCGGGTGACATGACGCGAGCCCGGCCCCCAGTGGGGGCCGGGCTCGTGCCGGGTGTCGAGGCTCAGGCCTCAGGAACCACCCGGACGTCGATCTGGGCCGAGACGTCCTCGTGCAGGCGGACCTGCACCTGGAACTCGCCCAGGGACTTGATCGGCTGACCGATCTCGACCTTGCGCTTGTCGATCGACGGGCCACCGGAGGCGGTGACGGCGTCGGCGATGTCGCTCGTGGTGATCGCGCCGAACAGGCGGCCGGACGCGCCGGCCCGGGCGGTCACGACGACCGGCTTGGACTGCAGCGAGTCACGGACGGCACGCGCCTCGTCCAGGGTGGCGATCTCGCGGGCCTTGCGGGCCTTGCGGATACCGGCGATCTGCTTCTCGGCGCCCTTCGACCACCCGGTGGCCAGGCCACGCGGGAGGAGGTAGTTGCGCGCGTACCCGTCCTTGACGTCGACCACGTCGCCGGGCGCGCCCAGACCGGTGACCTCGTGCGTGAGGATCAGCTTTGCCATGGGAGTCGACTCCTTCTCTCAGCGAGCCGAGCTCGAGTAGGGCAGCAGAGCCATCTCGCGGGCGTTCTTCACGGCCCGTGCGATCTGGCGCTGCTCCTGGACGGAGACACCGGTCACCCGACGCGCGCGGATCTTGCCGCGGTCGGAGATGAACTTGCGCAGCAGCGCGGTGTCCTTGTAGTCGACCACCTCGATCTTGGCGGCCTTGAGGGGGTTCTGCTTCTTCTTCGGCTTGCGGACGACGGGCTTGGCCATCGTTGTGCTCCTTCGGGTGTTCGCAACCCCGCGCGGCCCTCACGGGCGCGCAGGTGGGTGTCTGAGGTCAGAACGGGGGCTCGTCCGCGGACGGGACACCTGCTGACGTGCCGGGCGTGGCCCACGGGTCGTTGTCGAAGCCGCCGCCCTGGTTGCTGTAACCGGACTGGCCACCACCGAAACCACCGCCACCGCCGCCGCCACCCGAGCGCTGGGCGCGGGTGACCTTGGCCGAGGCGTAGCGCAGCGAGGGGCCGATCTCGTCGACCTGCAGCTCCACGACGGTGCGCTTCTCGCCCTCACGGGTCTCGTAGGACCGCTGGACCAACCGACCCTGGGCGATCACACGGGTGCCCTTGGTGAGGGACTCGGCGACGTTCTCCGCGGCCTCGCGCCAGATCGAGCAGCGCATGAACAGCGTCTCGCCGTCCTTCCACTCGTTGCTCTGACGGTCGAAGGTGCGGGGGGTCGAGGCGATCGTGAAGTTCGCCACGGCCGCACCCGACGGGGTGAACCGCAGCTCCGGGTCGCCCGTGAGGTTCCCGATCACCGTGATGACGGTGTCACCAGCCATTCCAGCTCCTCGTGCTCGATCGTGGGGTCGGTGCAGCGACGACCTGTCAGTGGGCGTCCGGACGCATGACCTTGGTGCGCAGCACGGCCTCGTTCAGGCCCAGCTGGCGGTCAAGCTCCTTGGCGGTCGCGGGCGTGGCGGTGAAGTCCACCACGGCGTAGATGCCCTCGGACTTCTTGTCGATCTCGTAGGCCAGGCGACGACGTCCCCAGATGTCCACCTTGTCGACGCTGCCACCGTCGGTGGTGACCACCGACAGGTACTTGTCGAGGGACGGGGCGACGGTGCGCTCCTCGATCTCGGGGTCGAGGATGACCATCAGCTCGTAATGACGCATACGGATACCCACCTCCTGTGGTCTTCACGGCCACGGTCTCTCCGTGGCAGGAGGGTTGTGCGTCTGCGGCCCGTCCCCTGTGGATGATCGGCACCCGGGAGCTCGAGGCAGCAACACATCAGTCTAGCGGCTCCCCGTCCGTGCTCCGACCACGCCGGTGGCACGCCAGGCCCGCGTCATGCGTCCCGAGGTGAGTCGGGGTGCTCCAGGTCCGTCGGGGTGCGTCAGGGGTTACCCCCACCGCCCCCGCCACCCCAGCCGCCACCCGGCTGACCCGCGCCGGACTCCTGGCCACCACCGCCGCCACCACCACCGTTGCCCTCGCCGTCACCGTCGCCGTCGCCCGGCGGCTCGGTGGGCTGAGGCTCGGGCTGGGGAGGCTCGGGCTGCGGCGGTGGTTCCTGACGCGGTGGCGGACCGTCGGACACCAGGAGGGTGATGGTGCTCCCAGGCTCCACCTGCCCACCCGGCATCGCGCTGATCACACGACCTTCCTGGACGTCCTCGGACCGTTGGCGGTTGACCCGCACCGACAGCCCGGCCTCTTCCAGACGTGCGCGCGCGTCCCCCTCCGGCAGGCCGGTCACGTCCGGCACCTGCACCACCCCCGGCCCCGTCGACACCACGATCGTCACGGTGCTCCCGATCTGGGCCTGGCCGCTCGGGTTCGACCCGATGACGATGCCGGCCGGCACGTCGGGGTGGTCGTCCTGGGAGACCTGCACGCTGAACCCGACGGCCTCCAGGGCCTGGCGTGCCTCGTCCTCGGTCATGCCCGCCACCGACGGGACGTCCACGACCGGCGGGGTGTTGGGCTCACCGGTGTCCGCCCGTGCCGGGAACTGCCGGACCTCCATCCCCTCCATCGCGGCGCTCATGTAGTTCGTCCACACCGTGGCGGGCATCGAGCCGCCCGTGATCTGGCTGTGGCCACCGAAGGGGGTGATCTGCTCGGGGTTGCCCTGCTCCCCGACCTGGTACATGGCCACCGCGGTGGTCAGCTGCGGGGTGTAGCCCACGAACCACGCGGAGAAGTTGTCGTTCGACGTCCCGGTCTTGCCGGCGACGGGGCGGCCCATCTCTCGCACCCGGGTCGCCGAACCCGCCTGCACCACCTGGCTGAGCGCGTACGTCGTGTCGGCCATGATGTCGGCCTCGAACACACGCTCCGGGGTGCCTGCGCCCTCGTACACGCGGTTGCCGTCCAGGGTCTCGGCGAAGTCCACGATGTGGGTGTCGGTACGAATCCCGCCCGCCGCGAACGTGTTGTACGCCCGCGCCATGTCGAGGGGGTGCGGCGAGGCCGTGCCCAGGGTGTTCGACAGGTAGGCATCCAGACCGTTGGCGTCCTCGGGGATGCCGGCTCGGACCGCCACGTCGCGGGTCGCACCCGGCCCGACCTCCTCGTTCATCTGCACGTACACGGTGTTGACCGAGTCCGCGGTGGCGCGCACCACGTCGATGTTGCCGAAGTTGCCGCCGCCGAAGTTCCGGACCGGGTTCTCGAACCCCTCGAACTCCATGTCGGTGTTGCCGTTGTAGTAGGAGCGCAACGAGTGCCCCTGCTCGAGGAACGCCACCAGCGTGAACGACTTGAAGGTCGACCCCGCCTGGGCGATGTCCTGGGTCACCGCGTTGCGCGCGATCGTCAGGTAGTCCGGCCCGCCGTAGAGCGCGCGGATCGCCCCCGACTCGGGCTCGAGGGTCACCACCGCGGTACGCAGGTTCTCCGGGGTGTCCTCGGGCATGTCCTCGACGGCCCGGACCAGGGAGTCCTGCATGGGCTTGTCGATCGTGGTGACCACCCGGTAGCCGCGCTGACGCAGCTGCTCGGAGCTGATCGAGGAGGCGGAGGAGAGCTCGTTCTCGACCAGCGACAGGAGGTACCCCTGGGGCCCTGCCATGCGGTTCGAGCGCTGGTGCTCGATCACGTCGTCGATCGGGTACACCAGCTCGTCGCGCTCGGCCTGGGTCATCGCACCGATGATCACCATGCCGTCCATGAGGTTGTTCCAGCGGAACTCGTTCTGCTTCTGGTTGCTGTGCGGGTCCCAGTTGTTGGGGGACGGGAGCAGGGCCATGAGCACACCGGACTGCGCCGTCGTCAGGTCGCGGGCGGAGATGCCGAAGTACGCCTGCGCCGCGGTCTCGATGCCGTACGCGTCCCGGCCGTAGTAGATCGTGTTGAGGTAGTTGGCGAGGATCTCGGGCTTGTCCTGCTGCCGGGACAGCTTGACGGCCAGCAGCGCCTCCTGGACCTTGCCCCAGTAGTTGTCGTCCGACTCCCCGAAGTAGTAGCGCTCGGCGTACTGCTGGGTGATCGAGGACCCGCCCTGGCGGGACCCCCCGCGCGCGTTGTTGATGAACGCGCGCACGATGCCCGTGGGGTTGATCCCGGGGTTCTCGTAGAAGGTCCGGTCCTCGGCCGCGACAGCGGTGTCACGCACGTGCTGGGGGATCTCGTCCCCGGGGAGGATGACCCGGTTCTGCACGCTGAACGTGCCCATCTCGGTCTCGCCGTCGCTGTAGTAGACGGTGGTGGTCTGCACCTCGGCGAAGTCGTCCGGATCAGGGATGGGCGTCATCGCGTAGGCCACCGCGACCGCCGCGATCACCAGGGCCAGACCGGTCAGGAACAACCCCAGGATCAGCCGCCACGAGGGCAGCCAGCGACGGATGCCCGTCTTGCCCGCCCTCGGGTAGTCGATCAGCCCAGGACGGGCGCCACCGCCCCGCGGACCACCACCGCCGGAACCACCACGGCCGCCGCCCGACCCACCACGGCCGCCGCCGGAACCGCCGCCCGACCCGCCACGGGAACCACCGC
>NZ_AXCZ01000255.1 GCF_000767165.1 Cellulomonas bogoriensis 69B4 = DSM 16987 | reverse complement strand
GTCGCGGCGTCCCGGGCCTCCGGTGGGGCCGGGGTCCCGTCGGGGCCGGCCAGCAGGTGCCCGAGGAACCGTTTGCGCGAGGCGCCGACCAGCACCGGGTGGCCGAGCCCCGTCAGGGCGTCCAGGTGCGCCAGCAGGGGCCAGTTGTCCGACCCGGGCTTGGCGAACCCCAGGCCGGGGTCCAGCACCACCCGGTGCGGGTCCACGCCCGCGTCGGTGAGCGCCCCGACCCGTGCGGTGAGCTCCCGGCGGACGTCCGCCACGACGTCGGTGTACCGCGCCAGGCCGTCCATGACGTCGGACGGGCCTCGCCAGTGCATGGCCACGAACCCGACGTCGGCGTCGGCCACCACACCCGCCATCGCAGGGTCGGCCAACCCGCCGGAGACGTCGTTGACCACGCGGGCACCGGCGGACACGGCCTCGGCCGCGACCGCCGCCCGGGTGGTGTCCACGCTCACCACGACGCCCGCCTCGGCCAGCGCCCGGACCACGGGCAGCACCCGCCGACGCTCCTCCTCGGGCGTGACCCGGCCGGCACCCGGGCGGGTGGACTCACCGCCGACGTCGACCAGGTCCGCGCCCTGGTCCGCCAGTCGCAGACCGTGCTCGACGGCCGCGTCGGGCTCCAGCCACGAGCCCCCGTCGCTGAACGAGTCGGGCGTCACGTTCACCACGCCCATCACGAGCGTGCGCCCCGAGGGCACGCCGTCGACAGGACTCGGGTGGGACATGATCGTCACCGCTCCAGCCTAGAGCCGCGGGCCGCTCAGCGACCCAGGACCAGGCTCATCGCCTCGGCGCGGGTCGCACCGTCACGCAGCTGGCCGCGCACCGCCGACGTCACCGTGCGTGACCCGGGCTTGCGCACCCCCCGCATCGACATGCACAGGTGCTCACACTCCACGACCACCAGCACACCGCCCGGGTTCAGGCGCTCCACCATGGCGTCGGCGACCTGGGTCGTCAGACGCTCCTGGACCTGGGGCCGCCGGGCGTAGAGATCGACCAGGCGGGCGATCTTCGACAACCCGGTGACCCGGCCCTCGGCCCCCGGGATGTACCCCACGTGAGCCCGCCCGTGGAAGGGCACCAGGTGGTGCTCGCACGTGGAGTACAGGGGGATGTCCTTGACCACGACGAGCTCCTCGTGGCCCAGGTCGAACGTGGTCTCGAGCACGTCACGCGGGTCTGTGTACAGACCGGCGAAGATCTCGCCGTAGGCGCGGGCCACCCGGGCCGGGGTGTCCCGCAGACCGTCACGGTCCGGGTCCTCACCCACCGCCAGGAGCAGCTCGCGCACCGCCCGCTCGGCACGGGCGGCGTCGTACGGCACCGTCACGGGCTCGAACCCGGGCCCCTCGTCCGGGGTGTGGGTCACCACGTCACCGGCCGGGGTCGACGGCGTCGCCGGGCGGCACCTCACGCACAGCCTCGGCCGGGTGCTCGTCCTTGGCGGCGGCCGCCTCGTCCTGCGGGACGACGGGCCCGTCCTCGCCGGCGGCGCGCTCCAGCGGGCTCCTGACCGGGGGCCGGTCCGAGACCGCGCGCTCCGGGCTGGACAACCACACCTCGCGCGGGTCGCGCTTGGTCACCGCGGCGAACACCTCGGCCAGCTCGGCCTGGTTCAGGGTCTCGCGCTCCAGCAGCTCCAGCACCAGCGCGTCCAGGACGTCACGGTAGGTGTTGAGGATCTCGTAGGCCTCGTCGTGCGCGAAGTCCATGAACCTGCGCACCTCGACGTCGACCAGGCCAGCGACCTGCTCGGAGTAGTCCCGGCCGTGGCCCATGTCCTTGCCCATGAAGACCTCGCCGCTGTCCTGACCGAGCTTGACCGCGCCCACCCGCTCGCTCATCCCGTACTGGGTGACCATCTTGCGGGCGATCGCTGTGGCCTTCTCGATGTCGTTGGACGCACCGGTGGTCGGGTCGTGGAAGACGATCTCCTCCGCCACGCGCCCACCCAGGGCGTACGCGAGCTGGTCCATGAGCTCGTTGCGGGTCGTGGAGTACTTGTCCTCGGCCGGCATCACCATCGTGTAGCCCAGGGCCCGCCCGCGAGGAAGGATCGTCACCTTGGTCACCGGGTCGGTGTACCGCAGCGCCGCGGCCACCAGGGCGTGACCGCCCTCGTGGTACGCGGTGATCTTCTTCTCCTTGTCGTTCATCAACCGGGTGCGCTTCTGCGGACCGGCGATGACGCGGTCGATCGCCTCGTCGAGCTCGTGGTTGCCCAGCACCTGCCCGCCCGAGCGCGCCGTCAGCAGGGCCGCCTCGTTCAGGACGTTCGCCAGGTCCGCACCGGTGAACCCCGGGGTGCGCTTGGCCACCGCGTGCAGGTCGACGTCCGGGGCCACCGGCTTGCCCTTGGCGTGGACGGTGAGGATCTTCTCCCGGCCCTTCAGATCCGGGGCGTCCACGGTGATCTGCCGGTCGAAGCGGCCGGGCCGCAGCAGTGCCGGGTCCAGGATGTCGGGCCGGTTCGTCGCGGCGATCAGGATGACGTTGGCGTTGACGTCGAACCCGTCCATCTCGACGAGCATCTGGTTGAGGGTCTGCTCGCGCTCGTCGTGACCGCCGCCCATGCCCGCCCCGCGGTGGCGACCCACG
>NZ_AXCZ01000281.1 GCF_000767165.1 Cellulomonas bogoriensis 69B4 = DSM 16987 | reverse complement strand
ATCTCGTCGATGAAGATGATCGCGGGGGCGTTGCTCTTGGCCTGCTCGAACAGGTCACGGACCCGCGAGGCCCCGACCCCGACGAACATCTCGACGAAGTCCGAGCCCGAGATCGAGTAGAACGGGACGCCCGCCTCGCCGGCGACCGCGCGGGCCAGGAGCGTCTTGCCGGTACCGGGCTGGCCGTACAGCAGGACACCCTTGGGGATCTTGGCGCCCACCGCCTGGAACTTGCTCGGGTCGGAGAGGAACTCCTTGATCTCCTGCAGCTCCTCCACCGCCTCGTCCACACCCGCGACGTCGGTGAACCGGACCTGCGGGGTCTCCTTGGAGACCAGCTTGGCCTTGGACTTGCCGAACTGCATCACGCGCGAGCCGCCGCCCTGCATGCGGGACAGCAGGAACCAGAACAGCGCGATGATGATCACGAACGGCAGGAGCAGCATCAGCAGGCTGGACCACCACGTGGTCTGCGGCACCTCGGAGTTGAACCCACCGGGCGGGTCGGCGTCGACCACGGCCTGCACCACCGCGGGACCCTGCGGGGCGACGTAGTAGAACTGCACGTTCGTGCCGAGCTCGTCGTCCTCGTCGTCGGTCTCGGTGAGCGTGAGGTCCACACGCTGCTGGCCGTCGACGATCAGGACCTGCTCGACACGGCCCTCCTCGGCCAGGAGCTCCAGGCCCAGGGAGGTGTCGATGCGCTCGACGCCCTCCCGCATGAAGGACGACGCGGCGATCCAGAGGATCGCGACCGCCAGGACGATCCACAGGATCGGACCACGGGTGAGGCGCTTGAGGTTCATGGGCGACGGGGCCTGGCCCGATCCCTCCTGCTCGCGGGGGTGACTGCCGTGCACGTTACCTGGTGGAACCGCCCCACCCTGCCCCTGTTCGCCCAGGGCAGGACGCGCCGCCCTCCGGCCGGCCCCTCGGCCGAACCGTCAGTCGGTGTACACGTGGGGGGCCAGGGTCCCCACGAACGGCAGGTTGCGGTACTTCTCGGCGTAGTCGAGCCCGTACCCGACCACGAAGTCCGTCGGGATGTCGAAGCCCACGTAGCGCACGTCCACGTCGACCTTCGCGGCCTCGGGCTTGCGCAGCATGGTGGCGACCTCGACCGACGCCGGGCCGCGGGTGCGCAGGTTCGACAGCAGCCACGACAGCGTCAGGCCGGAGTCGATGATGTCCTCCACGATCAGGACGTGGCGCCCGGTGAGGTCGGCGTCCAGGTCCTTGAGGATGCGCACCACACCCGAGGACGTGGTGCCCGCGCCGTAGGACGACACCGCCATCCAGTCCATCTCGACCGGCAGGTGCAGACGTCGGGCCAGGTCGGCCATCACCATGACCGCGCCCTTGAGCACGCCCACCAGCAGGACCTCACGACCGGCGTAGTCGGCGTCGATCTGCGCGGCGAGCTCGTCCAGGCGCGTGCCGATCTGCTCCTCGGTCAGCAGGACCCGCTCCAGGTCCTGACCCATGTCCGCTGCGTCCACCGCTCACTGCTCCCTGTCGTCCTGACCGCCGCCGGTCGGTGAACCGGCCACGGTCAGCCTGCCACACCGTCTGCGCCCCTCGCCGCCACCGGGCAGCGCCACCGGACCCTGACCCCGCCAGTCCACGACCAGGGCGTCCAGGTCCAGCACGTGCCCCCGCCGCACCGCACCGCCCGGGACCCCCACCTGCGCGCAGGCCCGGTGCAGCACCCGGCGGCGCACCGCGGCCGGGTGGGTACCCAGGGCGGCGGCGTCCAGGTCCACCCGTCCGGCCCACCGTCCGAGCGTGACCCGACCCAGGACGTCCACGGCGAGAGCGTCCAGGACGTCGGCGTCCTCCCGCAGCTGGGCGGCGGTCCGCGCCAGGGCGGCAGCCACCCCCGGGCCCAGCACCTCCTCCAGCACCGGCAGCACCCGGTGACGCACCTGGCTGCGCAACGGGGCGCCACCGCCCCCGTGGTCGGTGGGATCCACCCACGGGTCCCACCCGTGCACCTGGCACACCCGCGTGGTCTGGGCCCTGGTCACCTCCAGCCACGGTCGACGAAGGACACCCCGGGACACCTGCATCCCCGCCAGGGAACGCGCACCCGACCCCCGGGCCAGGCCCAGGAGCACGCTCTCGGCCTGGTCGTCGCGCGTGTGACCGAGCAGGACGGCGGCCGCGCCGGTCCCCCGCGCCGCCTCGTCCAGGGCC
>NZ_AXCZ01000140.1 GCF_000767165.1 Cellulomonas bogoriensis 69B4 = DSM 16987 | reverse complement strand
TGATCCCCCCTCCGGCTCGGCCGGAGGTCGTGGGTTGCGGTCCTGTCCCCGCTCGCGGGGGTGATCCCCGCTCGAGGTACTCGCCGAGCTCGGACACTTGGTCCTGTCCCCGCTCGCGGGGGTGATCCGACCCTCGCTGAAGTCCTCGAGGGGTCCGACGAGTCCTGTCCCCGCTCGCGGGGGTGATCCCTGGGCCAGGGTCAGGCGGGGGGTGGCGGCCAGGTCCTGTCCCCGCTCGCGGGGGTGATCCCAGGCCCGCATCATCTGCGCCCGCCTGCTGAACGTCCTGTCCCCGCTCGCGGGGGTGATCCACCCCGCAGTGGCAACCGGGATCGGGGCGATATTGTCCTGTCCCCGCTCGCGGGGGTGATCCCGCCCACCTCGACCGTGAAGAAGCTGAGCTGGTCGTCCTGTCCCCGCTCGCGGGGGTGATCCCTTGACTTCGGGGTCGCGGTAGAGGGTGAGGCGGTCCTGTCCCCGCTCGCGGGGGTGATCCGACACGATGACCACCCCTGACCAGGCCGCGGTGGTCCTGTCCCCGCTCGCGGGGGTGATCCGACCCTCGCTGAAGTCCTCGAGGGGTCCGACGAGTCCTGTCCCCGCTCGCGGGGGTGATCCCTGGGCCAGGGTCAGGCGGGGGGTGGCGGCCAGGTCCTGTCCCCGCTCGCGGGGGTGATCCCAGGCCCGCATCATCTGCGCCCGCCTGCTGAACGTCCTGTCCCCGCTCGCGGGGGTGATCCACCCCGCAGTGGCAACCGGGATCGGGGCGATATTGTCCTGTCCCCGCTCGCGGGGGTGATCCCGCCCACCTCGACCGTGAAGAAGCTGAGCTGGTCGTCCTGTCCCCGCTCGCGGGGGTGATCCCTTGACTTCGGGGTCGCGGTAGAGGGTGAGGCGGTCCTGTCCCCGCTCGCGGGGGTGATCCGACACGATGACCACCCCTGACCAGGCCGCGATGGTCCTGTCCCCGCTCGCGGGGGTGATCCCGACCCGACGAAGGATCGGCCGCAGGGCCCGACGTCCTGTCCCCGCTCGCGGGGGTGATCCGCGCCCCACCCCCGGGGGACAGGAGGTGGGGCGGTCCTGTCCCCGCTCGCGGGGGTGATCCGCTGGTCAGGTTGTCCCCGGTCAGGAACGGAACGTCCTGTCCCCGCTCGCGGGGGTGATCCCCACATCGCGCACGTCACCCACAACCGGGCCGTGTCCTGTCCCCGCTCGCGGGGGTGATCCCCACCCCCAGTGAAGGCCCAGGGCTCCGGGGTCGTCCTGTCCCCGCTCGCGGGGGTGATCCCGCATGCCGCTCCCGCTCGACGTCGGCGGCCTCGTCCTGTCCCCGCTCGCGGGGGTGATCCCCGTTGCACGGCCCCGTCACGGTCACCGCACAAGTCCTGTCCCCGCTCGCGGGGGTGATCCCGGCACGCGTGCCCGCCGGAACGGCATCGTCCTGTCCTGTCCCCGCTCGCGGGGGTGATCCCCGCAGGGTGCCCGCACGGGGGTGGCCGTCCGGGTCCTGTCCCCGCTCGCGGGGGTGATCCCGACCCGACGAAGGATCGGCCGCAGGGCCCCTCGTCCTGTCCCCGCTCGCGGGGGTGATCCCTTGACTTCGGGGTCGCGGTAGAGGGTGAGGCGGTCCTGTCCCCGCTCGCGGGGGTGATCCGACACGATGACCACCCCTGACCAGGCCGCGACGGTCCTGTCCCCGCTCGCGGGGGTGATCCGCTGGTCAGGTTGTCCCCGGTCAGGAACGGAACGTCCTGTCCCCGCTCGCGGGGGTGATCCCCACATCGCGCACGTCACCCACAACCGGGCCGTGTCCTGTCCCCGCTCGCGGGGGTGATCCCCACCCCCAGTGAAGGCCCAGGGCTCCGGGGTCGTCCTGTCCCCGCTCGCGGGGGTGATCCCGCATGCCGCTCCCGCTCGACGTCGGCGGCCTCGTCCTGTCCCCGCTCGCGGGGGTGATCCCCGTTGCACGGCCCCGTCACGGTCACCGCACAAGTCCTGTCCCCGCTCGCGGGGGTGATCCCGGCACGCGTGCCCGCCGGAACGGCATCGTCCTGTCCTGTCCCCGCTCGCGGGGGTGATCCCCGCAGGGTGCCCGCACGGGGGTGGCCGTCCGGGTCCTGTCCCCGCTCGCGGGGGTGATCCCTCCATAGCAGCCGCCGTAGCCTCCGTACGAGAGTCCTGTCCCCGCTCGCGGGGGTGATCCGGAAAGGCCATGACCACCACCCCCCGTGTCACCGTCCTGTCCCCGCTCGCGGGGGTGATCCCGCAACGGGGCTAGGGCACCCATGGACATCCACGTCCTGTCCCCGCTCGCGGGGGTGATCCCCACATCGCGCACGTCACCCACAACCGGGCCCTGTCCTGTCCCCGCTCGCGGGGGTGATCCCCGCAGGGTGCCCGCACGGGGGTGGCCGTCCGGGTCCTGTCCCCGCTCGCGGGGGTGATCCCTCCATAGCAGCCGCCGTAGCCTCCGTACGAGAGTCCTGTCCCCGCTCGCGGGGGTGATCCGGAAAGGCCATGACCACCACCCCCCGTGTCACCGTCCTGTCCCCGCTCGCGGGGGTGATCCCGCAACGGGGCTAGGGCACCCATGGACATCGACGTCCTGTCCCCGCTCGCGGGGGTGATCCCAGGTGTCCGGCACCGAAGCGCGTAGTGCTCTGGTCCTGTCCCCGCTCGCGGGGGTGATCCCCCCGACACCCACACGACCTGCAACCGCGACCCGTCCTGTCCCCGCTCGCGGGGGTGATCCCGGCACCACATGCACCCGGTCACCATCCTCAGCGTCCTGTCCCCGCTCGCGGGGGTGATCCGGCCCAGGGCTCCGGGGTCCACCCCCCCGCGCGGTCCTGTCCCCGCTCGCGGGAGTGTTCCCGGCACGGCGTGCATCACGACGGAGCACGCGGCATCTTGCGGGTGCCCGCTCCGTTGTCAGGGCCGGTCAGTCGTCGCCTGCCTGTGCCGTGGTGAGCTCGGTGCGCGTTGCGCGCATCCGGACCCATACCAGGAGCGTGTCCACCTGGCGGGAGGGCAGGACGTCGACGGCGTGGGCCAGGACGATCGCGATGTGGTCCTCCACGACCGTCCCTGCCCGGGCAGGAGGAGCGTCCCGGCGCCCACGGCGAGGCGCCCAAGACCCAGGACACCGTTGCCGACCACCACGAACCGGGGAAACCCCCGGCTCACGCCCCGCACCCGCGGGTCAAGGCTCACCCCCGTGTGCAGCGGTCCGTAGGGCCTTGCGTCCCCCATGGCTCTTGCCGTAGTGCTAGCCCTTCACGCGGGTCCTGTCACAGGCGGTGCGTGCGTGGCTCTCTTCGCCCGGCGTTCGCGCGCCACGAGGACTCCGATGAGGGCGGGGATCCCGAGGAGAGTGCCGAGCATCGCCGAGCTGAGCGTGTCGCGGTCGCCCCAGAGGGCGGTCCCGCCGGCGATCAGGACCAGGGCCGCGGCGAACGACACCAGCCCCCACGTGCGGTTCCGCAGGTGTGTCACGAGCGCCACGAGGCAGATGGCCACGAACCCGACGATCATGGCGCGAGGACGCTCGCGCTCTTCACCGAGCCGCTGCCTCGTTGCTGACCAACCTCATGCTGGTCACGGTACCGTGACAACGCCCGATGTCATAGAGCCGAGACATCGGGCGTTGTCGCACAGCCGTGACATGTCACGTGGTGCGGCGCTGCCACATCCCGATGACGCCCATGGGCCGGAACCCGAGGGCGACGTTGATGTCGAGCATGTGGGAGTTCTCCTCCGCGTTCCAGGTGTGCACGCGCGCCGCACCCGGCCGCTCGTCCCGCAGCCGCTCCACGAGCGTGGCCTTGAGCAGCATGCCGAGGCGTCGCCCACGGTGCTCGGACAGCACCAGGGTGTCGCCCTGCAGCACGAACACGTCCGGCCGCGTCGGGTACTGCACGTACGTGTACCCCGCGAGCGCGCCGCTGGGCACGTGCTCGACGGCCACGGTGAGCAGGTCCAGCCCGGTGGCGGCGGACTCGGCCTCGGCGTTGCGGACCCGGGCCGCGTCCCAGGGCTCCTCCTCGACGTCCAGGGCCGCGGACGGCACGTCGGTGCTCATGCGGGTGCGCAGCACGGCCACCTGGTCCACCCACCTGTCGGGTGCGGGGCCGGTCCAGGTCACCGTCCGGTAGTCGTCCCCGGCGGCGGTCGCCGCCTCCTCGCGCAGGCGTGAGACCGTCTCGGCGTCCAGGGGCAGTCGGAGCATGCTGTACCGCTCGGCCTGCTCCAGGGTGTAGCCGCGGCCCGCCACGAACAGGGCCCCGGGCTCCTGGGGGCCGATGCGCCCGGACCCGGTGGGTGGGTGCAGGGCGGGGGCCCCGGCGGGGGGTTCGCCTGCGTGGTCGCTCCACACGATGACCGTCCCGCGGCCCGCGTCGGCGATGACCTTCTCCACCTGGTCGGCCAGGGCCGTGCCCGCCCCGTGCCGGCGGTGCGAGGGATGCACCACCACCGACCCGTAGCCCAGGTGGGTGTTGTCGGCCAGGGGCAGCTCCACCCACCCGTACCCGACGACGTCCTCCGCGGTCGGGTCGGTGACCCCGTCGGGGACGGCGACGAGCAGGGTGCGCTCGACGTACTCCCGGGCCCCCAGGTGGGAGGCGAAGAAGATGGGCGGGTAGTGCAGGTCGGCGTGCCCCCACAGGTGCGCGTCCGCGTCGTTGCTGACCCGGGCGGCGCCGTGCAGGTGCCACGACCACGGCCCCTCAGCGGTGCTGGGGACCGGTGCGGTGACGACGTTCCAGGCCATGGCACCACCGTGGCGTCACCGCAGGTGCGGGCGCCAGCTGTTTTCGGGCGGACGGCCGTGCGTCGTCAGACGGGTGGCGGCGTCACTTCACGTACTTGGCGGCGCCCCGCGCGGCCAGCACCCGGGCCAGCGCCACGAGCGCACCGCTGATCACCGCAGCGGCGGCGATCTCACCGAGGCGGGCCTCGGAGTCGTCCTCCGGGTCCGGGGGCTCGTGACCGGTCACCGCCGTCCACGCCTTGCTCAGGACCTTCTGCGCGACCCACGCCGCGGCGCCGGCCACCGCGATACCCGTGACCTTCGCCACGATCGTCTGCTTGGTGCTCTCACCCACGGGGTGTACCTCCAGGTCCGTGCCGGGCGCGATCCCGATCACCGTAACCGTGCACAGCCACCGCCGCAGGTCGGGACCAGGTCCCACCCCCGGCGGGTAGGCTGCCTGCGAACGACAGGGGAGCGTCACGCCCCACCCCGGGCCGACGCTGAGAGTGCGGGCAACCGCAGACCCTCGCACCTGATCCGGTTCGCACCGGCGTAGGGAGTCGGGACGTCTCAGGCACGCCGCCACGCCACCGTGGCCGGTGCGCCGCCCCTCCTGCACACCACGAGGAGGACCACCCCATGGCGAGCACCCTCGCCCACACCCCCCACCAGCAGCGGCCCAGCCTGCACGGTCGCCGCCGCCGGGCCCTGCCCTGGCTCGCGGTCACCGTCACCGGTGCGCTGCTCGCCGGGTGCACCACCGTCGGCACCGACACCCCCGACGACGACGCCACCGGCGCGCCCGACGGCGAGGGCGGCACCGTCGTCCTCATCACCCACGACTCGTTCGCCCTGAGCGAGGAGCGCATCGCCGACTTCGAGGCCAGCACCGGCCTCACCCTGGAGCAGCGGGCCCCCGGCGACGGCGGCTCACTGGTCAACCAGCTGATCCTCACCCAGGACGCACCCCTCGGTGACGTCGTCTACGGCATCGACAACACCTTCGCCTCCCGCGCGATCGCCGAGGGTGTTCTCGAGCCGTACACGTCCCCGGCCGCCGGGGACGACGCCACCGCCCTCGGTGTCGACGACGCCGGCCACCTCACCGCCATCAACGTCGGCGACGTGTGCCTCAACATCGACCACCAGTGGTTCGACGACGCCGACGTCCCCGAGCCCACCACCCTCGCCGACCTCACCGACCCCGCCTACGCCGACCTGGTGGTCGTCACCAACCCCGCGACGTCCTCACCGGGCCTGGCGTTCCTGCTCGCCACCATCGCCGAGTTCGGCGAGGACGGGTGGCAGGACTACTGGACGGACCTGCGCGACAACGGCCTGCACGTGGCCGCCGGGTGGTCCGACGCCTACTACGTCGACTTCTCCGGGTCCTCCGGCGAGGGCGACCGCCCCATCGCCCTGTCCTACGCCTCGTCCCCGCCATACGAGGTCACCGACGAGGACGCCGAGGAAGGCCCCACCAGCGCGATGCTCGACACGTGCTTCCGTCAGGTCGAGTACGCCGGCGTCCTGGCCGGTGCCCAGAACCCCGACGGCGCCCGCCAGGTCATCGACTGGCTCCTCAGCCCCGAGGTGCAGGCCGACATCCCGGAGAACATGTACGTGTTCCCCGTGGACACCACCGTCGAGCTCCCCGAGGCCTGGGCCCGGTTCGCGCCCGTGCCCGAGGACCCCTACACCCTGGACCCCGCGGACATCGACGCCAACCGGGACGACTGGATCCAGGAGTGGACCGAGCTGGTGATCGGCTGACCAGGCCCACCCCGTGAGGGACCTGGTGTCCGCACCGCGCCGCGCGACCCTGATGCGCGGCGCGGTGTGGACGCTCGCGGCGGCCGTCCCGCTGGTGTTCCTCGCCGTCTTCTTCGCCCTGCCCGTCGGCACCCTCGTCCTGCGCGGGTTCGTCGACGACGGGGCACTGGACCTCGGCGGGTTCGCCGAGGTGTTCTCCCGCCCCCGCACCTGGCGCATCATCGGCCTGACCCTCGCCCAGGCCACCGTCGGCACCGCGCTCGCGGTCCTGCTGGGCATCCCCGGCGCGTACGTGCTGTACCGGTGCCAGTTCCCCGGGCGCACCGCCGTGCGCGCGTTCGTGATCATCCCGTTCGTGCTGCCGACCGTCGTGGTGGGGGTCGCGTTCCGGTCCGTGCTGGCGCCCGCGGGCCCGTTGGGGTTCCTGGGGTGGGACGGGACGTTCGCGGCGGTGGTCGCCGCCCTGGTGTTCTTCAACTACGCGGTGGTCGTCCGCACCGTCGGGGGCTTCTGGGCGCACCTGGACCCCCGCGCGGAGCAGGCCGCCCGGTCCCTGGGTGCGCCGCCGTGGCGGGCGTTCCTCACCGTCACCCTGCCCGCCCTGACCCCGGCGATCGCGTCGGCGGCGTCCATCGTGTTCCTGTTCTGCGCCACTGCGTTCGGGGTGGTCCTGGTGCTCGGTGGGTTGCGGTACGGGACGGTCGAGACCGAGATCTGGATCCAGACCACCCAGTTCCTGGACCTGCGGGCCGCGGCCGTGCTGTCGGTGGTGCAGCTGGTGGTCGTGGCCGCCGCCCTGGCCACGGCGAGCCGGGCGCGCG
>NZ_AXCZ01000226.1 GCF_000767165.1 Cellulomonas bogoriensis 69B4 = DSM 16987 | reverse complement strand
CGGCGGCCGCTGCGCCGGCCGGCGGGTGGAGGTGCGAGGCCACCGCCCCGTCGGTCACGACGTGCCGCACCGAGGGCGTGCCGGCCGGTGGGGCCAGCGAGCTGGACGCCCGCATCATCGTGACCGACCCCGACCTGGACGGCACCGTGGAGGTGCAGGTGGACGTCCGTACCTGGACCGAGCGGGATCCGGCCAGCCCCGTGGTCGCGACCCTCACCACCCGGGTCAGCTCGACCCCGGCCCGCATGGAGGTCCAGGCCCCCGCCACGGTCGTCCTGAGCGGGGACCCCGACGCCCGGCACACGCGCACCGTGCGGGTGGACGTCCGCAACACCGGCGGGACCACCCGGCCGGACGCCCGCCTCACCCTCGAGGTCCCGGCGGCGCTCGACGGGCTCACGGTCCGGCCCGCGGCCGGGTCCCCGTGGTCGTGCCCGACGTTGTCGCCCGGCACCCGCACCTGCACCGTGGACGTGCTGCCGCGCGGTGCGTCGGTGCCCCTGGACCTGGAGCTGGCCGCGCCCCGCCTGGACCTGGGCGCCGACCGGCCCCTGCACGACCTGGACGTGAGCGGCACCCTCACCGCCCGCACCGTCCACTCCACGGCCACCACCGAGGTGCGCCTCGTCTCGGCCCCGGGGCGCCTGCTGGTCCCGGACCCCGAGCCGCTCACCGTCGAGGCCGCCATCGACGGGCCGCGCACCGGCGACCTGGTGGTCCCCGTCCGCAACACGGGGGGCACGACCGTCCCGGTGACGGTGCACCTGGACCTCCCCGAGCTGCCGGCCGGTGCGACGCTCGCCGTGGCGGACGGCCCGTGGGTGTGCGCCGACGGCACCTGCACCCTGCCGGCCCTCGCACCGGCGACCACCGAGCGGCTCACCCTCACCGTCGGGCTGCCGGCCCTGGACCTCACCGACGACGCCCCGTTCGTGGGGCCCCCGGTGACCACCCCGGTGGGGGTTCGCGTGGACGGTGCCCGTGACGTGCAGGTACCCCTCACGCTCCAGCCCGCGTCCGCCCCGCCCCTGCTGACCGTCGAGACGAACCCCGGCGGACCGGGCGCCCCGGTCGACCTGACCCTGAGGGTCACCAACCCGGGCGGGTCCACCCTGACGGGCCTGACGCTGCAGGTCGCCCTGCCGCAGGGGATCTCGCTGACCCCGGGTCTGCGGTGGCAGCAGTGCGGCACCGGCACCTGGTGCACGGCCGTGGGCCCCGTCGTCGGCGGCGGTTCGGCGCAGGCCCCGGTGCGTGTGACCGTCCCGCCCGGCACGGCGAACCGCACCGTCGTCCTCACCCTGCGTGACGGCGACGGGAGCCTGGTGGCCCGCACCGAGCACGACCTGGCGGTCACGGCAGTGGCCGAGCTGCGTGCGACGTCCACCCTGGACCGTGAGGTGCTCGTCGGTGCCGAGCCAGCCGTGGCGACCACCCTGGTGGCCAACGACGGGCAGGCGCCCGCGGACCAGGTGCGGGTCGCGGTCACCCTCCCGTCAGGGGTCCTCACCGGGGTCGCGGGTTGTGAGTCCCTCGAGGACGGGACCACCGTGTGCGAGCAGAGCATCACCGTCGCACCCGAGGACCAGACCGAGGTGACGGTCCCGTTCACCGGTGCGGTGGTCGACGCCGACCTGGCGGCGGCCGTGGCCGTCGAGGTCGAGCACGACGGGGAGGTCGTGCTGGCGGCGGCCCACCCGCTGCGCCTGGTCTCGGCGCCGGCCGACCTGACCGTGCACGCCCCGGAGCTGCTGCACGTCGAGCGGGACGTGCCGGCCACCGTCACCTACCTGGTCCACAACCAGGGGGGGACCACGGCGCCGGGTGCGACCGTGGTCCTCAGGCTCCCGCCCGGGGTGTTCTGGGAGTCGGGCGGTGGGAACGGCTGGTCGTGCCAGGCACCCACCGGCAGCAACGCCGACGTGCCGTGCACCACCGGTGCGCCCCTCGCCCCCGACGCGGGCGCCGAGCTGCAGGTGCGTTTCGTCGCGCAGGGCAATGCCGACGGGCGGGTCATGAGCGCCACCCTCGCCCCCTCGGCCCACCCGGCAGTCGTCACCACCGTCCGGGTCGCCCCACTGCCGGCGTGCGAGCCCCCGTGGCGGCCGTGGGCCTTCTACCGGAGCGGCGACCTGGTGTCCTATGAGGGCTCCAACTACCGCGCGCACGGCGTTATCGGCGGGCTCACTGCTCCCGGCACCGGCTACGCCTGGACCCAGATCTCCGCCTGCGCCTGACGCTCAGGCGTCTGCCACCGCGCCGGCCGACCCGTCCCCGGGCTCCCCCCGGGAGGCGGCCTGCACCGCGGCGTCCACCAGGTCCTCCCCGCTGACGACCTCCAGGGTCAGGCCTGCGCTCGCGGGCTCGTCCAGGACGGCCGCGAGCACGGCGGCGACGTCCTCCCGGGGGATCTGCGCCCGGTCCACGGACCCGGCCAGCAGCACCCGTCCGGTGCCCTCGTCGTCGGTCAGGCCGCCCGGTCGCACGATGGTCCAGTCCAGGTCCCGGGCACGGAGGTCCTGCTCGGACGCTGCCTTGGCGTGCAGGTAGGCGCGGAACGTCTCGTCCTCGACCTGGTCGGCGTGGTCCACGCCCATCGCGGAGACCAGCACGTACCGGCGCACCTGCGCGGCCTCGGCTGCGTCGGCGAGCAGCGCGGCCGCGGCACGGTCGACGGTGTCCTTGCGGGCGATTCCCGAGCCGGGGCCGGCGCCTGCGGCGAACACCACGGCGTCGGCGCCCTCCAGGGTCGGGGCGACCGCGGGGACGTCGGCGTGCTCGAGGTCGACCACCGCGGCCTCGGCGCCCAGGGCGGCCAGGTCGCCCACGTGATCGGGGTTGCGGACCATGCCCACGACGGTGTCGCCGCGGGAGGTGAGGCGGCGCGTGAGCCGCATGGCGATCTGACCGTGTCCACCGGCGATGACGATGCGCATCCACCCACGCTAGGTCGCCCGGCTCATCGGCGCAGCCGGTGCGGGCACCGGCTCATCGGTGCAGCCGGTGGGCCCATCGTCGCCACGGGGGGCTGTCGCGCCAGTTCAGGCGCAGGGTGCGCCAGGCCCGGCGGAACCGTCTGCGCATCTGGGGCCCGGCCTCGAGGCTGCGGCCGTCGACACCCACCACCAGAGTTGGGTCGCGCCGCACCCGCAGGCCCGGACCCAGGACCAGGGACAGGTCGACGTCGTCGTGGACCTCCGGGTCGTCGCGGTGCACCCGGTCGGTGACGGTGAGCCACACGGACCTGCGGATGGCCATGTTGGAGCCCCACAGGGGCGGGCGGGCCATCGCGGCGTACATGCTCCACGTGTAGGACCACAGGTACAGGCGACCGTGCAGGGGACGGCGTCGCGGGGGCAGGTCGTAGAACCAGCCCCCGCCGGTGAGCGCCTGCAGGTCGG
>NZ_AXCZ01000318.1 GCF_000767165.1 Cellulomonas bogoriensis 69B4 = DSM 16987 | reverse complement strand
ACCCGCTCGAGCCAGTCCGGTGGGGCGACGGTGTCGGCGTCGCACCGCACGATCACCGTGCCGGTGGCCGCGTCGTACCCGGTCGAGGCGGCGGCCGGGATGCCGGGTGCTGCCTCGTGCACCACCCGGGCGCCGTGGGCGCGGGCGACCTCGGCGGTGGTGTCGGTCGAGGCGTTGTCGACCACCACGACCTCCTCGGCGGGCACCGTCTGGGCGGCGAGGGCGGTCAGGCACCGCCGCAGGTTGGGGGCGTCGTCCTTGGCGGGGATCACCACGCTGACCGTGGGGCCGCGGGCCGGCTCGGGGTGCGCTGCGGGGGTGTCCACCGCCGCACCGTACCCGCGCCCCCGGCCCGTGGCTCGGTGAGGTGCCGTGGGTCGCTCTCGACACCGGACCCGCCGCGTGGTGGGGTAGCGGTGACGTGGCCGATGGCGACCGCTCCTCAGGACAGGTGGACTCCCCTGCCGTATCCTCAGCATGCTGAGCGTTCCGGGCGCGAATCGCCGGGGGATCGAGCCGACCAAGGAGGAAGCCGGTGACCACCACCCAGGAGACCGTCGTCCTCCTCGACGAGGGCGGCAACCCCGTCGGCACCGCCGACAAGGCCACCGTGCACGACCACGACACGCCCCTGCACCTGGCGTTCTCCTGCCACATCGTCGACGACCACGGCCGCGTCCTGATGACCCGCCGGGCCCTGGGCAAGCGCACCTGGCCCGGGGTGTGGACCAACAGCGTGTGCGGTCACCCCGCACCGGGGGAGTCCTTCGAGGCCGCGGTGCGGCGCCGTTCCCGTGAGGAGCTCGGCATGGACGTGACCGACGTGCAGGTCGTGCTGCCCGACTTCCGCTACCGCGCCGTCGACGCCTCAGGTGTGGTCGAGAACGAGATCTGCCCGGTGTTCACCGCCCGCACCAGCGACCAGCCCCGGCCCCACCCCGACGAGGTCATGGACGTGGCGTGGGTCGACCCCGAGGACCTGCACCGGGCCGTGACCGCAGCCCCCTGGGCCCTGAGCCCCTGGCTCGTCCAGCACGCACCCGACCTGTCACTCGTGGCGGCCGGGCAACCATGACCACCACGACGGCGCCTCCGGTCCCCACCGCGCTCGACCCCCACGAGCGCGTCGACGACCTGCTGCGCGCCGTCCTGACCGGTGCCCGTCGCCAGGCCGAGGGCTTCGGCCCCGACTACCCGCGGGTGTGGGCCGAGATCGAGCGCAGCGCCCGCGGCGGCAAACGGTTCCGGTCGGGCCTCGTCCTGGCCACCCACGACGCCCTGGGCGCCCCCGCACTGGACGACGCGGTCATGGTCGCCGCCGCGTTCGAGCTCCTGCACACCGCGTTCCTCATCCACGACGACCTCATCGACCGTGACACCGTGCGCCGGGGCCGGCCCAACCTCGCCGCGATCATGCACGGTCGCGCGGCCGCACGTGGTGCGGACGTCGAGCGGGCCC
>NZ_AXCZ01000190.1 GCF_000767165.1 Cellulomonas bogoriensis 69B4 = DSM 16987 | reverse complement strand
AGCCACCGGCAGACTCCGCACCCGGCGGCGCCCCGGACCGTCCGTCCCGCGACCGTGCTCTGCCCGCGACCCCTTCCCGTGCCTCGTCCCGCGGGCCCCGGGGTGCGAGCCGGTCCGACCCGGCGCCGGCTGCGAGGGCCGCGTACGAGGACGGCGACGACACCGACCCCGACGACCCCGACCTGGTGGCGTCCGGGTTGGTCGGGGTGCCCCTCGTGGCTCAGCTGCTCGGCGGCGTGGTGGTGGAGGAGGTCGTCGAGGACGTCACCTGAGGTGACTCAGCCGTCCCGGTGCTGGCGCGGGGGCCGTGCCCACATCGCCCACATGGTGGGTCCCGGCCGGCCCGGGGCGTTGACCTGCCGTTGCCCGGTGATCTGGAACCCGAGGCGGTGGTAGAAGGTCAGTGCGCGGGGGTTGGTGGTCTCCAGGTGCACGCCCGTGCCGGCGTCCAGCGACCGGCGCAGGCCTCGCGCCATCACCCGCCGGCCCAGGCCACGGCCCTGCAGCTCGGGGTCCACCGCCAGGAAGTGCAGGTAGGTGTGGGGTTGGGTGGGGGCCAGCTCGTGGATCGCCCGTAACCCGTGGGCGACCTCGACCGTGCGCTCGGGCCCGATCAGGAGCGTGAGCAGCCCGCCGATGGTGGGCAGCGTCCCGGTGGCGGGCGCGCCGGTCGAGGGTCGCCACACGGCGACGGCCTGGACGGGGGCGCCGGGTCCCTCTCCCCGCAGCACCTCGACCTCGCCGACCGCCTGGTCGTGCTCCACGAACAGGCCGAGCCATGCCGCGACGGCGTCCGGTCGGGTGGCCGCGTCGGGGAACACCCACTCCATGAGGGGGTCGTCGTGGAACGCGCGAGCCAGCAGGGTGCGGACCTTCCGGACATCTGCTCCCATGCGTGGTCAGCGTACGCGCCCCCCGCGCGACACCGTTCGACCGGCGTGTGCACCGCGCGGGAACGGGGCCGTCCCGGCGTCGTGCACCCCCTAGGCTGAGGGGGTGTACGAGGGTGCGGTCCAGGACCTGATCGACGAGCTCGGGCGGTTGCCCGGGGTCGGTCCCAAGAGCGCGCAGCGCATCGCGTTCCACCTGCTCGCGGCCGACCCGGCGGACGTCCGTCGCCTGGCCGACGCCCTGGTCGAGGTCAAGGCCCGGGTCCAGTTCTGCACCGTGTGCGGCAACGTCTCCCAGGAGGAGCTGTGCCGGGTGTGCCGTGACCCGCGCCGGGTACCGAGCGTCATCTGCGTGGTCGAGGAGCCCAAGGACGTGGTCGCGATCGAGCGGACGCGGGAGTTCCGGGGCAGGTACCACGTGCTCGGCGGGGCCATCAACCCGATCGACAACGTGGGCCCGGACGACCTGCGGATCTCCGAGCTGATGGGCCGGTTGGCCGACGGGACGGTGACCGAGGTGATCCTCGCGACCGACCCGAACGTCGAGGGCGAAGCGACCTCGACCTACCTCGCCCGGCTCCTGGTCCCCATGGGGCTGCGGGTCACCCGGTTGGCCTCGGGCCTGCCGGTCGGGGGAGACCTGGAGTATGCCGATGAGGTCACGCTGGGGCGGGCCTTCGAGGGACGGAGGCAGATCAGTGCCTGACACACCTGACACACCTGACACTGCTGACACTGCGGCGCGGGGGGCCGACGAGCCGGAGGTCCCCACGCAGCACGACGCACCGCACCCGACGGCGGCCCCCGCGGATCTCCGCGAGGTCGCCGACACGGTCGCGGACGAGACCCGGGCCTTCATGACGACGGTCACGGAGGTCGCGGCGGGCACCAACCCGGATGCCGCGATCCCGTTGCTCCTGCTCGCGGTGTCCGACGTCCTGGCCGCCGGCGCGCGTCTGGGAGCGATGGTCGACGTGGTGCCGCCGGAGCGTTTCGAGCCCGACACGGGGCCCGACGCGGACCTGGACCCGTTGCGGGCGGCCCTGGGCAACGTCCTGGAGGGGATCGACGACTACACCGAGGTCGACGACCCGGTCCTGGGGGCGGACGTCGTGACGTCGTCGTTGTCCTCCGACCTGGTGCTGATGGTCGGTGCGCTGGACCAGGGCTGGCGCCACTACGAGGCCGGCCGGGTGCTGGAGGCGCTGTGGTGGTGGCAGTTCTCCTACCTGTCCAACTGGGGTGAGCGGGCCTCGGCGGTGCTGCGGGTGCTGCAGACGGTGCTGGCGCACGTGCGACTGGACGTGGACGACGAGGTCGCCGCCGACGCGGAGTTCCAGGCGCTGCACCCCTGAGGGACCGGCCGGGCCGTACCCCGCGGTCAGGCGACCCGGGTGCCCTTGGGCAGGCGCCGCTGGGGGATGCCGAGCCGCCGGATCGCGAACGCCACGGAACCCAGCCCGAGCAGCAGGTGGGCGCCCAGGCCCCACGGCCACGCGGGGCTGAGGGCGTCGACGTCCTCGTAGTCGCGGGCGTTCGCCTCGGCGATCTCGGACCCGTCGTCGCACCCCCACTCGACCTCGACGTCCGCAGGGCCGAGGCGGGCGACGCGCACGCCGTAGCGGATCAGTGACATCGGGTCTCTGGGGCCAATGAAGCCGTCGTCGGACGACGCGGAGGGCATCGCGTCGGCGACCACGACGAACGGGTTGATGGCGAGCAGCCACCACGTCCGGTCGGTGTGGGAGACCCACCGGGTCTCCTCGCGCAGGGTGCACTCCCCGTGCTCGTAGTGCCACGTCCCGTCGGCGTCCTGCCACTCGTAGGCGGTCTGCGGGTTCTCGCGGTAGACCTGGCGCGTCTCGCTGCCGCTGACCAGTCCCAACGTGAGCCCGAACACCACCAGCGACAGGGCGGTGAGGCTGGCCACGGTCACGTAGGTCAGGACGGCCGAGCCCGCGGTGCGGGCCGTGAGCGCAGAGAACCCGAGCCCGACGGCGCAGACCACCGCCAGGGTCACGGCGAGCAGCAGCAGGGTCACCAGCACGGCGACCACAGGGGTGTCGCCCATGAGGAACGCCCACAGCAGGAACGGCACCGACACCGCCAGGAACGCCAGGGACGCGACCCAGGAGGCGACGAGCTTGCCGACGACGATCTCTGCCGCGCTCAGCAACGTGACCTGCAGGGTGGCGAGCGTCCCGGCGTTCCGGTCCCCGTTGATCGCTGTGGCCGAGAGGGTCGGTGAGACGAGCAGCCCGAGGAACAGGACGAAGAACACGATGAACCCGAACATCATCTGACCGGCGTGCAGGACGGCGGGGCCCGCGCTGATCGCGACGAGGTACGTCAGGGTCGTCACGCCCCCCACCAGCAGACCGAACACCACCAGGCTGACGATCCACCGGGTCGAGCGGATGCGCTGCCGCAGCTCGAGGGTGGCGACGGTGCGCACACCGTGCCAGGTCAGGCCCCAGGTGCCGGGCGCGGGTGGGGTGGGGGCGGGGTCGGTGACGAGGGTCCCGGGTGCCGGGTCGCTGGTCGGTCCGGTGCTCATCGGCGTTCTTCCTCCAGGGCCAGGTACGCGGACTCCAGGGCCCCGGACGCCGGCGCCAGGGACGTGACCGGCACCTCGGCGGCGACGGCGGTGCGCAGCAGCTGGGCGGCCTCGGTCTCGCCGTCGAGGTCCACCACGACGCTGCCGGGTCGTTCGGCGCCGGAGTCGGCCGGTGGCGCGAACTCCACCTCGGGGACCACCGAGGCGGCCTCGGCGGGGGTGAGGGTTCCGCCGGGCCGCCGGGCACCCGCGGTGTCGTCGTCGGCGCGCCAGGGGACCCCCACCGTGTCCAGGTGGGTGACGAGGGCGGGCAGCGACAGGGACCGGATGCGCCACGGGCGGCGGGCGGCGCCGGCCGTGGACCTGCTCTCGGTGGCGACGCTGCGCCCGCCCGAGAGGAACACGGCTTCGTCGGCCATCTCGTCCAGCTCGACCAGCACGTGGCTGGACACCAGGACGGTCTTGCCCTGCGCAGCCAGGCGGCGCACGAGGACTCTCAGGTCCACCCGCGACCGCGGGTCCAGCCCCGACGCGGGCTCGTCCAGCAGCAGCACCTGGGGGTCGTGGACCAGGGCGCGGGCCAGGCCCAGCCGCTGCTTCTGCCCGCGGGACAGCACGTGCGCGGGCCGGTCGGCCAGGTCGGCCAGGTGCACCAGCTCCAGCAGCTCGGCGGCCCGGCTCCGAGCGGCGTAGGGCGACAGCCGGTACGCGGCGCCCACGGTGGTGAGAACCTCACGTGCGGTCAGGGAGTCCCAGGTGCCGAACGCGTCGGGCATCCACCCGGTGACGGCCCGGGCACCGGGACCGGCGGCCGGGTCGTGGCCCGCGATCCGGACGGTGCCGGCGTCGGGGGCGAGCAGGCCGGCGAGGACGAGCAGCAGCGTCGTCTTGCCGGACCCGTTGGGTCCGATGAGTGCGGTGACGGCTCCGGGCCGTGCGTCGAGGTCGATGCCGTCGACCGCGCGGACGTTCCCGAAGTGTCGCCGCACGCCCTGCGCGGTGATCGACATGTGCTGAACCTAGAGGAGGCCGTCGGCGTTGCCCAGCACTGCCGAGAGCGCGTCCCAGCGGTGGATCTCGCACCCGTCGGTGTAGCGGAACGTGGCGTCGACGGCGGTGCCGTCCAGGGTGCCGGTGACGGTGGCCGTCTGGGGCCCGCCCCACTGCTGGGTGCACATCGCGTCGGCGGGCACGGGCGCCAGGCCTTCGGTCCCGACCTGGGCGAGCTGGGCGCACGCGGCCTCGGGGTCGGGGTGGTCCCCGCCGGGGGGGTCGCAGGTCAGGGTCCAGGTGGTGGTGGCGCCCTCGCCGGTGGGGTCGACGGTGATCGTCAGGGACGTCTCGCCGTCGGCGGGGGCGTCGTCGGGGTCGGTCGGCTCGACGGTGGGGTCGGGGGCGTCCCCGTCGGCGCCGGGGG
>NZ_AXCZ01000189.1 GCF_000767165.1 Cellulomonas bogoriensis 69B4 = DSM 16987 | reverse complement strand
CGGCCGCCTGCGAGGGCGACGGCGCGCGCTCCACGGTTGTGCGCTCCGCCGGGGTGGGGGAGATGGGTGTCGACGACGGCCCGGCACCGGTCAGCCCGAGTTCAGCCGTGATCGCGTCCCACACGTGCGCCGGGGGCTGGGTGGGGGCGTCGGCGGGGGTGACGGTGCGGGCGGTCGCCACCACGGCTGCCAGCTCGGCGACCTCGGCGGTGCACCGCTCGCACCGGGCGAGGTGGTCACGCGTGGTGTCGTCGACGTCCTCGCCGAGCGAGATCAACGCCAGGACGTCGGGGTCAACGTGCTCCATGTGCCACCTCCAACCGGTCTCGTAGGCGCAGCAGGCTGCGTCTGATGTGACTCTTGACGGTCCCGAGCGGCAGCTCGAGCCGTTCGGCGATCTGCCCGTGGGTCAGGTCGTCGAAGAACGCGAGGGACATGATCGTGCCCTGCGGCTCACCGAGGCGGGCGAGCTCGTCGGCGACGGTGACACGGTCGGCCACGGACGCGACCTCGGGCTCCGGGTCACGGTCGGCCACCGAGGCGACCGCGACCTCGTTGCGGCGGTCGCGGGCCCGGCGGGCGTGGACGTCGGCGACCGCGTTGCGGGTGATCCCCGTCAACCATGCGGGCAGGCGGGACCGGGACGGGTCGAACCCCTCACGTCCGCGCCAGGCGGAGACGAACACCTGCTGGGTGACGTCCTCCGCGTCGGCCGCACTGCCCAGGGACCGCACCGCGATGGTGTGGACCAGGCCGGACCAGCGCCGGTACGCCTCGGCCAGGGCGACCTGGTCACCGGCGTGGAACGCCCACCCCACGGCCTCGTCGGACTGCTCGGCAGGGGGATCCAGCACGGGAGGGCGGCGGTCCAGCTCAGTCCTCCTCGGTGCGGGCCGGGGGCGCGGGCCGCGAGGGGCGGCGCGTCGGGTGGCGACCGGCGTCGCGGTCAACGTGCCCATCATGCACCGTCAAGGTCGCTTTCGTCGCCGTCGTCCGTGGCTGCGTCCTGCGGGACGGCGGTGACGATCACGTTGTCGGTGTACGAGCGCGCCTCCTGCCGGAACCGGCCCCCGCAGGTCACCAGCACCAGGCGTTCGCCACCGTCCCGCACGAACACGTCGTCCCAGGTGATCTCGGGCTTGGCGATGGTGACGACGTCCTGCACGACGTACCGCAGGTCGGTGCCGTCCTCCAGCTCGACGGTCACCACGTCACCGGGGTCCAGGTCGCGCAGTCGGGCGAACGGGCCGACTCCGGCCGAGACGATCGAGTCCACGTGCGCGGCGATCACCGAGGTGCCCGCACCCTGACCGGGTGCCGCGCCGTACCGGTACCAGCCGGCGCGTTCGGCGTGCGGGGGGATCTCCATCTGCCCGTCGTCCTCGACCCCCACCGGGTCGACCGGCAACGCGATGTCCAGGGCGGGGACGGCGACGGTGGCCGGGGGGACCACCTCGCGGCGCTCGACCGACCCCAGGTCCGCGCGTCGCACCGGGACGTCGGGCACCTCACGCGTGGCCTCCGGCTCGGGGGCGGCGGTGGTGGGTGCCGGTTCGGTGACGGACGGCTCGGCGGCGGGCTCCTCGGCCGCGGTGCAGCCGGTGAGGACCAGGAGGGCGGCGGCCACCAGTGCGGTGCCCCGCGCCAGGTGTGCACGGTGAGGGGGGCGGGTGACGGGGGACATGTCGCTCCAGTGTGGCGGACGGGCGGGTCGCGGGGGCCGGGTACGTCACCGGGGTGCGGGGCGTGAGCCGCCGCACCCCGGTGGGGGACCGGTCGACGCCCGGGGCTCGCGGGTCCGGACGTCGACCGGGTCGGGGGTCAGCGACCCGCGGTCGCGAGCTGCTGACGGCGCAGGACGACGGTGGCGGCACCGGCGAGGAGCAGGACCGCGGCAGCGGCCGTCCACGGGGCGGTCGAGGAGCCCGCGGCGAGGCCCAGCTCACCGGACGGGACGCCCTCGGGCGCGGAGTGCAGGCCGTCGATCGTCTGGATGGCGAGGTCGAGGTTCTCGTCCTCGAGGCTGCCCCACGCGTACACGATGGTGTTGACGCCCTCGGCGACGTCCACGTCGGCCGGGCCGAGCACCGGCTCGGTGGTCCCGGCGGCGGCGACCGCGGCGGGAACGGTGCCGGCGGGCAGGTCCAGGACCTCCTCGTCAGGGTTCGACAGGTTCGTGATCACGGCGTCGTCGCCCGCGAGGACGTCCACGGCGGGGGCGGCAGCGGTGTGACGGACCGTCAGACGGCCCTCACCGGCGGCGGTCGCGGAGGTGTCGTTGGTGAACAGGGTCGCGGTGGGGGTGCCCTCGGCGTCCAGGTGCGCGACGGCGGTGTAGCTGGTCCCGGCCTCCAGGGTGAGGTCCACGGGGCCGATCGCCGGCTCGGAGTCATCCTCGGCGTCCGCGGCGGTGATCGCGACGGTGTAGGTGCCGGCGGGCAGGTCCAGCGGCCCGGCCAGGTCGCCGGGGGCGAAGTCGTCCAGGGTCAGGTCGCCGTTGACGTACACGTCGACGGTCAGGTCCGGGACACCGTGCAGCACCGACAGCGAGGCGCCGTCGTCGGTGGTGGCCATCGCGGGAACCGCAGCGGCGAGGGCGAGTGCGACACCGGCGGCGCCGGCGACGGGAACGGTCAGACGAGAGCGCATGGTTCCTCCTGGATCAGGGGCCCTGAAGGCCTCAGAACTGCTTGACACTTGAACTACTTCGCGAGGTGCGCGTCTGGATGCAGCCGGATGAGAAAAACTTCAGCGCGTCCGCGATGTGGGACGAACGGCCCTCCGAGGGGGTGCCGAACGGGTGAAAACGCCCCGTGCAACGGGCCAACGGGGTCAAGACGGACATTCACGCGCCGATGAGCACTCGTCGACGGCACCCGCCGCCCCCACTTCTCCGCCCCCACCTCTCCGCCCCCGAGGAGACCCTGTGCCCAGCCACGCCCTTCCCCGGCGCCGCCCCCAGCGCGCCCACCGGCCCATCGCCGCGACCCTCGTGGGTGCGCTCGCCGGTGCCCTGGTCGCCGTCGGTGCGCCCGCAGCGTTCGCGACGCCGATGACCGTGGACTACCCCACGGTGTTCATCTCCCAGCTGATCCAGGCCGGCGACCCCGACTACGTCGGTGCCGAAGGCACGACGATGCGCACCGCGGTCCAGTCCCGGCTGGCGAACGCCGGCGCCGGTGGTGTGGAGATCCGGTCGATCGGCACCGCCGCACCGTTCCTCTACAACGCCGTCGGCTACCGCGTCAGCGACGGGTACCTGTACGGGATGCAGTCCAACAGCAACACGCTCGTGCGCATCGGCGACGGTGCCGAGGTGACCGCCCTGGGTGCGGTCACGGGGTTGCCGAGCGGCACGTACGCCGCCGGGGCGTTCGGTGAGGGCGCCGAGGCCGACACGTTCTTCGTGAAGACCAACCAGACCACGAGCCCCGTGTACGCGATCGACGTCGACACCCGGACGGTGACCCGCACCATCACGCCCAGCACCGGTTTCAACAGCATCGACTTCACCTGGGCGGACGGGTACCTGTGGGGCGTGCGGACCAGCGCCGCCGTCAAGACCCTCATCCGGCTCGACACCACCACCGGTGAGGTCCTCCCCATCGCCACGGGCACGGTGTTCCCGGCCGGTGACACCGGCGGGTACGGGGCTGCCTGGACGTACGGCAACGGGAACCTCGCGTTCTCCAACAACTCGACCGGCAACATCACCCAGGTGACGGTCACCGACCCGACCGGCAGCGCGCCGGAGGTCACGTGGGTCTCGACCATCAGCGGGCCCCCCACCTCCAGCAACGACGGGGCCACCACCCCGTCCGAGCCGACCGACCTGGTGCCCATGGTCACCGACCCCGCCCCGGCCGGCCCCGCCACCCCCCTCACGTGGGAGGTCGAGATCACCAACGCCGGCCCCGGCGGCTCCTCGGGCAGCACCTTCACGTTCGCCGTCCCCGAGGGCGTCACTGACGTGACCCTGCCCCTCGGGTGCAGCACCACCCAGGGCGTGGTGCAGTGCGTCGCCGGTCAGCTCGCCCCCGGCGACAGCGAGACCTACACGTTCACCGGCACCTCCCCGGCCGACCGGACCGTCAGCTCCACCTCCGTGGTCACCGTCGTCGGCAACGAGGAGGACCCCGGCGTCACGACCGCGCCCCTCACCGTCACCCCCCTCACCCGGCACCTCACCTCCAGCGGGGTGGGCACCACCGTGCAGACGGTGCCCTCCGGGGCGCCGGACGGGGGCCAGGTGACCCTGCTGGACGCCCAGCAGCAGCCGGTGCAGACCCTCGACGTCCCCGGCCAGGGCACCTACCGCGTCCAGGGCCCGGACCTGGTGTTCGAGCCGGTCCTCGGCTTCGCCGGTGAGGCGACCACCGTCGACGTCCGGCTGACCGCCCCCGGGGCCGAGAGCACCGAGACCGGCACGGCGACCTACACCGCCACCGTCCACGCACCCGCGGGCCCCACGGCCACCGACCGCACCTCCACCGGTGTGGGCACCGAGGTCCAGGACGCGACCCTGCCCACCGCCCCCACCGGCGGCGCCCTCACCCTGCTGGACGCCGACGGCGAGCCGGCGACCACCGTGACCGTGACCGGGCAGGGCACCTACGCCCTGGACGGCACCACCGTGACGTTCAGCCCGGTCCACGGGTTCGCCGGCACGGCCACCGCGGTCAGCTACCGGCTCACCGACGCCTACGGCCAGACCGCCGAGGCGACCTACACCCCGACCGTCGCGGCCCCGGCCCCGCCGGCCACCGCCGACCTCACCTCCCAGGGTGTGGGCACCACCACGCAGGTCCCCACCAGCCAGGTGCCCGTGCCCGTCGACGGGTCGGTCACGTTGCTCGACGGCGACGGCTCGCCGACGTCCACGGTCACGGTCCCCGGGCAGGGGACCTACAC
>NZ_AXCZ01000188.1 GCF_000767165.1 Cellulomonas bogoriensis 69B4 = DSM 16987 | reverse complement strand
AGCCACCGCCGGATCACTAGTTCCGACTTTCGTCCCTGCTCGACCTGTCAGTCTCACAGTCAAGCTCCCTTGTGCACTTGCACTCGCCACCTGATTGCCAACCAGGCTGAGGGAACCTTTGAGCGCCTCCGTTACATTTTAGGAGGCAACCGCCCCAGTTAAACTACCCACCAGGCACTGTCCCTGATCCGGATTACGGACCGAGGTTAGATATCCAGAACGACCAGAGTGGTATTTCAACGATGACTCCACCGACACTGGCGTGCCGGCTTCACAGTCTCCCACCTATCCTACACAAGCCGTACCGAACACCAATACCAAGCTATAGTAAAGGTCCCGGGGTCTTTCCGTCCTGCTGCGCGTAACGAGCATCTTTACTCGTAGTGCAATTTCGCCGAGTTCGCGGTTGAGACAGCGGAGAAGTCGTTACGCCATTCGTGCAGGTCGGAACTTACCCGACAAGGAATTTCGCTACCTTAGGATGGTTATAGTTACCACCGCCGTTTACTGGGGCTTAAATTCTGAGCTTCGCCCGAAGGCTGACCCGTCCTCTTAACCTTCCAGCACCGGGCAGGCGTCAGTCCGTATACATCGTCTTGCGACTTCGCACGGACCTGTGTTTTTAGTAAACAGTCGCTTCTCCCTGGTCTCTGCGGCCGTCCACGCTTCCCCAGCAAGTGGGTACACGCTTCGGGCCCCCCTTCTCCCGAAGTTACGGGGGCATTTTGCCGAGTTCCTTAACCACGATTCTCTCGATCGCCTTGGTATTCTCTACCTGACCACCTGAGTCGGTTTGGGGTACGGGCGGCTAGAACCTCGCGTCGAGGCTTTTCTTGGCAGCATAGGATCACCCAATCATCCCGCATAAGCGGTCACCATCGGTTCTCAGGCTATGTGAGCTGCGGATTTGCCTACAGCTCGCCCTACAACCTTGAACGTGGACAACCATCGCCACGCTGGGCTACCTTCCTGCGTCACCCCTGTTAATACGCTTACCTACTACCAGTTCGGGTCGTGCGCTCCACCACCACGTCCCCGAAGGGCTCTAGATGGCTTTGGGCACTTAGCATCACTGGGCTCGGTATGGGCGGTTCTTCGCCGGTACGGGAATATCAACCCGTTGTCCATCGACTACGCCTGTCGGCCTCGCCTTAGGTCCCGACTTACCCAGGGCGGATTAGCCTGGCCCTGGAACCCTTGGTCATTCGGCGGACGGGTTTCTCACCCGTCTTTCGCTACTCATGCCTGCATTCTCACTCGTGTGGCGTCCACCGCTGGGTCACCCCGCGACTTCACTCGCCACACGACGCTCCCCTACCCATCCACACGCCTGGATCACGAAGACCTAGCTATTGTGTGAATGCCACAGCTTCGGCGGTATACTTGAGCCCCGCTACATTGTCGGCGCGGAATCACTTGACCAGTGAGCTATTACGCACTCTTTCAAGGGTGGCTGCTTCTAAGCCAACCTCCTGGTTGTCTGTGCAACTCCACATCCTTTCCCACTTAGCATACGCTTAGGGGCCTTAGCTGGTGGTCTGGGCTGTTTCCCTCTCGACTACGGAGCTTATCCCCCGCAGTCTCACTGCCACGCTCTGACTTACCGGCATTCGGAGTTTGGCTGACGTCAGTAACCTTGTGGGGCCCATCGGCCATCCAGTAGCTCTACCTCCGGTAAGAAACACGTGACGCTGCACCTAAATGCATTTCGGGGAGAACCAGCTATCACGAAGTTTGATTGGCCTTTCACCCCTAACCACAGGTCATCCCCCCGGTTTTCAACCCAGGTGGGTTCGGTCCTCCACGCGGTCTTACCCGCGCTTCAACCTGCCCATGGCTAGATCACTTCGCTTCGGGTCTAGAGCACGCGACTGAAACGCCCTGTTCGGACTCGCTTTCGCTACGGCTTCCCCACACGGGTTAACCTCGCCACGTACCACTAACTCGCAGGCTCATTCTTCAAAAGGCACGCCGTCACCCCTGCTAGGGAGGCTCCGACGGATTGTATGCACACGGTTTCAGGTACTATTTCACTCCCCTCCCGGGGTACTTTTCACCTTTCCCTCACGGTACTTGTCCGCTATCGGTCACTAGGTAGTATTTAGGCTTAGCAAGTGGTCTTGCCAGATTCACACGGGATTTCTCGGGCCCCGTGCTACTTGGGATCCCCTTCGGGAGGCTGCGCCATTTCGTCTACGGGGGTAGCACCCTCTGTGCCGGGCCTTTCAATGCCCTTCGACTATGACGCGACTTTCTGACTCCCTGCCAGTTCGGCAGAACTGACTGAAAGGTCCCACAACCCCGATCACGCAACGCCTGCCGGCTATCACACGCCATCGGTTTGGCCTGTTCCGCTTTCGCTCGCCACTACTCACGGAATATCTCTTCCTGTGGGTACTGAGATGTTTCACTTCCCCACGTTCCCTCCACACACCCTATATATTCAGGTGCAGGTGACTGGACATGACTCCAGCCGGGTTTCCCCATTCGGACATCCTCGGATCACGGTTCGTTTGCCAACTCCCCGAGGCTTATCGCAGGCTACTACGTCCTTCTTCGGCTCCTAGTGCCAAGGCATCCACCGTATGCACTTAAAAACTTGCCACAAAGACTTACAAAGATGCTCGCGTCCACTGTGCAGTTCTCAAGCTACGGGCGGTCCCACAACGTCACGGCGCCTACCCCACAACAGCAGGACGGTTCAACCGCACACCATGGTCCGACAGCACCAACCCCCACAAGGGGCCGGCCTGAGGCGCCAGGCAAAGCCTGTTCCCTCAGGACCCAACAGCGTGCCTCACGTCCACCCCGATGCACCAGGTTCCACCCCCGCCCGAAGACGAGGAGTACTGAGGCCACCAGAAGATGAACGCCACTAGTCGATGTTCCACCCTTGAGCTACCCACCTCGGAACGCTCGTCCGAGTAGTAGGCCCTGGACGCACATGGCGCCAGAAAGCTCCTTAGAAAGGAGGTGATCCAGCCGCACCTTCCGGTACGGCTACCTTGTTACGACTTAGTCCCAATCGCTGGTCCCACCTTCGACGGCTCCCTCCCAAGGGTTGGGCCACCGGCTTCGGGTGTTACCGACTTTCGTGACTTGACGGGCGGTGTGTACAAGGCCCGGGAACGTATTCACCGCAGCGTTGCTGATCTGCGATTACTAGCGACTCCGACTTCATGGGGTCGAGTTGCAGACCCCAATCCGAACTGAGACCGGCTTTTTGGGATTCGCTCCACCTCGCGGTATCGCAGCCCTTTGTACCGGCCATTGTAGCATGCGTGAAGCCCAAGACATAAGGGGCATGATGATTTGACGTCATCCCCACCTTCCTCCGAGTTGACCCCGGCAGTCTCCTATGAGTCCCCACCACGACGTGCTGGCAACATAGGACGAGGGTTGCGCTCGTTGCGGGACTTAACCCAACATCTCACGACACGAGCTGACGACAACCATGCACCACCTGTACACCGACCTTGCGGGGCGACCATCTCTGGCCGTTTCCGGTGTATGTCAAGCCTTGGTAAGGTTCTTCGCGTTGCATCGAATTAATCCGCATGCTCCGCCGCTTGTGCGGGCCCCCGTCAATTCCTTTGAGTTTTAGCCTTGCGGCCGTACTCCCCAGGCGGGGCACTTAATGCGTTTGCTGCGGCACGGAACTCGTGGAATGAGCCCCACACCTAGTGCCCAACGTTTACGGCATGGACTACCAGGGTATCTAATCCTGTTCGCTCCCCATGCTTTCGCTCCTCAGCGTCAGTTGCGGCCCAGAGACCTGCCTTCGCCATCGGTGTTCCTCCTGATATCTGCGCATTCCACCGCTACACCAGGAATTCCAGTCTCCCCTACCGCACTCTAGTCTGCCCGTACCCACTGCAAGCCCGAGGTTGAGCCTCGGGTTTTCACAGCAGACGCGACAAACCGCCTACGAGCTCTTTACGCCCAATAATTCCGGACAACGCTTGCGCCCTACGTATTACCGCGGCTGCTGGCACGTAGTTAGCCGGCGCTTCTTCTGCAGGTACCGTCACTTTCGCTTCTTCCCTGCTGAAAGGGGTTTACAACCCGAAGGCCTTCATCCCCCACGCGGCGTCGCTGCATCAGGCTTGCGCCCATTGTGCAATATTCCCCACTGCTGCCTCCCGTAGGAGTCTGGGCCGTGTCTCAGTCCCAGTGTGGCCGGTCGCCCTCTCAGGCCGGCTACCCGTCGTCGCCTTGGTAGGCCATTACCCCACCAACAAGCTGATAGGCCGCGAGTCCATCCCAGACCGAAATTCTTTCCAGACGCAACAGATGCCTGTACGTCTCATATCCGGTATTAGCACCGATTTCTCGGAGTTATCCCAGAGTCTGGGGCAGGTTACTCACGTGTTACTCACCCGTTCGCCACTGATCCCCTCGAGCAAGCTCGAGGTTCACCGTTCGACTTGCATGTGTTAAGCACGCCGCCAGCGTTCGTCCTGAGCCAGGATCAAACTCTCCGTACATGTCTATTGGCACCCACGCTCACGCGCAGGACAACCGACAAACGAAGCGGCCCCACCCGAAGGCAGAACCAGTTATCATCTGGCATCGATCAAATGTCAACTGACGTTAAACATTCGTCTCAACCACGTCACCACCACCACAAGCGCACCCACCACAACGGCAGACACACCCCGGCAGCGACGACATATGGCATCGACTTTCGGCACGCTGTTGAGTTCTCAAAGAACAGACGCTCACCCGCCAGACCCTCTCAAGTCCGGCCGGAGGCAACCTCTCTATCTTACACGCCCTCCCAGACAGTCGCAACCCCGAACCAACCGGAACCACCACCACCCACAACGAGCACCCAGACACCGAAGCACCTGGACCAACTCAGAAGGGATCTGCCCCCGGGACCGGCCTGCGAGACTCGCTGTCCGTTCCTCCCCGGCGGGGCGA
>NZ_AXCZ01000186.1 GCF_000767165.1 Cellulomonas bogoriensis 69B4 = DSM 16987 | reverse complement strand
CGGCCGGCCAGACCGCCGACCGCCCGCCCGTGCGCTCGGCGGAGTCCTCACCGACGTGCGACTCGCGCCCGGCGCGGCCCGTGGGCCGCCCTGCCCTGCCGTCCTCATCCATGCACACATGCTCCCCCCGACCCGGGACGTGCGCACGGCGGGGCGCCAGGTAACACGCCTCGCGTCCCGAGCCGTGACCCGAAACGTTTCGGATGGCGAGTTGAGACCTGCTCGACAGAATCGGCACATATCGTCTATATCGCCTCCATCGATGCAGGCCAGCGCGCTGCGCCTGCACCATCGCCGCAGATGAGACGATGCTCACGCCCTGTCGAAAGTTAACGAAAGTTGCGGATCGTGTTGACACGTCGTGACTCATGCACAACGTTGTAATCACGTCGGCCTCGTCCTGACGCCGGCCCGGCGCCGCGAGATCTCTCGCGCCCCGGCCACACACCAGCACCACAGTGAAAGGGATCAACGATGACCCGATCAGCCCGACCGGGAGCCATGCCGCGCAGGCGCAGCACCCGGGCGCTCCTCGCCTCGGCGTGCGTTGCCGCACTCGGCATCACCGCGCTCCCGGCTGCAGCCGCGCCGAGCACCCTGCAGGAAGCCGCAGGGATGAACGACGGCCGGTACTTCGGTACCGCCGTCCCGGCACACCTGCTGAACGACTCGGCGAACATGACCATCGTGAACCGTGAGTTCAACATGGTCACCGCCGAGAACGAGATGAAGATCGACGCCCTGCAGCCGAACCAGGGCCAGTACAGCTTCGGCACCGCGGACCGGATCGTGAACTGGGCCCGCACCAACGGCAAGGGCGTCCGCGGGCACACGCTCGCCTGGCACTCCCAGCAGCCGCAGTGGATGCGCAACATGTCCGGCCAGCAGCTGCGCCGTGCCATGCTCGACCACGTCACGACCGTCGCCACCCACTACCGGGGCCAGATCCACTCCTGGGACGTGGTGAACGAGGCGTTCGCCGACGGCTCCTCCGGGGCCCGCCGCGACTCCAACCTCCAGCGCACCGGCAACGACTGGATCGAGGCAGCGTTCCGGGCCGCCCGGGCAGCCGACCCGAACGCGATCCTCTGCTACAACGACTACAACATCGACGACTGGAACCACGCCAAGACCCGCGCCGTGTACGACATGGTGCGTGACTTCAAGGCCCGTGGCGTCCCGATCGACTGCGTCGGCCTGCAGGCCCACTTCAACAGCGGCAACCCCGTGCCGAACAACTACCACACCACGATCGAGAACTTCGCCGCCCTGGGCGTCGACGTCCAGATCACCGAGCTCGACATCGAGGGCTCCGGCCAGAGCCAGGCCGAGCAGTACAAGGGCGTGACCCAGGCGTGCCTCGCGGTCGCCCGTTGCACCGGCATCTCCGTGTGGGGCGTGCGCGACAACGACTCCTGGCGAGCCAGCGGCACCCCGCTGCTGTTCGACCGGAACGGCAACAAGAAGCAGGCCTACCACGGCGTGATGGAGGCCCTGACCGAGGGGCTCGGCAACGGCGGCGGCGCACCCGCACCCGGGCCCACGACCCCGCCCCCCGGTAATGGCGGCGGCGGCAACACCGCGGCGTGCACGGCCACGTACTCCGAGGCCGAGAAGTGGAACGACCGGTTCAACGGGCGGGTCACGATCCGCGCCAACCGCGACATCTCCACCTGGACCTCGACGGTCACGGTCGGTGACCGGCAGGAGATCATCGCGACCTGGAACGGGACGCCCTCCTGGGACCGCTCCGGGAAGGTCATGACCATGCGGCCCAACGGCAACGGCAACCTGCGCGCCGGCCAGGAGGTCAGCTTCGGGTTCACCGTCCGCCACGGCGGCGACTGGACCTGGCCGCGGGTCACCTGCTCGTGAGACCTGCCTGAGAAGACGTCCGTGGCCGGTCCGGGTACTCGGGGGAGCACCCGGACCGGCCCACGACGCACACGAAGGGCGCTGCGGTTCGACCGCAGCGCCCTTCGTCGTCCCTGCTGCCCGGTCAGACCAGACCGAGGCCCTTGACCGCGTCCCGCTCCTCCACCAGCTCGGCGACCGAGGCGTCGATGCGGGCACGGGAGAAGTCGTTGACCTCCAGCCCCTGGACGACCTCCCACGCGCCGCCGCGTGAGACCACCGGGAACGAGGAGATCACCCCCTCCGGAACCCCGTAGGACCCGTCGGACGGGATCGCCGCGGACGTCCACGAGCCCTCGGGGGTGCCCAGCACCCAGTCGCGCACGTGGTCGATGGCCGCGTTGGCCGCCGACGCCGCCGACGAGGCCCCGCGGGCCTCGATGATCGCCGCGCCACGCTTGGCGACGGTCGGGATGAACTCGTCGGTCAGCCACGCCTCGTCGACCAGGTCGGTGGCCGGGCGACCCGCGACGGTCGTGTGGGACACGTCCGGGTACTGGGTGGCGGAGTGGTTGCCCCAGATCGTCAGCCCCTGGATGTCGGTCACCCCCGCCCCCGTCCGGGCCGCGAGCTGGGACAGCGCACGGTTGTGGTCCAACCGGGTCATCGCGGTGAACCGCTCGTCCGGGACGTCCGGGGCGTGGGCCGAGGCGATCAAGGCGTTGGTGTTCGCCGGGTTGCCCACCACCAGGACGCGCACGTCGTCGGCGGCGACCGCGTTGATCGCCTCACCCTGCGGCTTGAAGATGCCGCCGTTGGCCTCGAGCAGGTCGCCCCGCTCCATGCCCTTGCTGCGCGGGCGGGCACCCACCAGCAGGGCGACGTTGGTCCCCTCGAAGCCCACACGGGCGTCGTCGCTGATGTCGATGGACCGCAGCAGCGGGAACGCGCAGTCGTCCAGCTCCATCGCGGTTCCCTCGGCGGCCTTGACCCCCTGGGGGATCTCCAGCAGCCGCAGGCGCACCGGGGTGTCCGGGCCCAGGAGCTGGCCCGAGGCGATGCGGAACAGCAGGGCGTACCCGATCTGGCCCGCGGCACCGGTGACGGTGACGGTGACAGGTGTGGTCATCTCGTTGCTCTCCAGGATCTGGTCGGCCGGCTCAGGCCAGGCGTGCGGCGAGGTTCTCGTCCAGGGCCGCGAGGAACTCCTCGGTGGTCAGCCACGGCTGGTCCTTGCCGATCAGCAGAGCCAGGTCCTTGGTCATCTTGCCGCTCTCGACCGTCGTGATCACGACGTCCTCGAGGGTCTGGGCGAACTCGGTGACCTCCGGGGTGCCGTCGAGCTTGCCACGGTGGGCCAGGCCCCGCGTCCAGGCGAAGATCGACGCGATCGGGTTGGTGGAGGTCGGCTTGCCCTGCTGGTGCTGGCGGTAGTGGCGCGTCACGGTGCCGTGCGCGGCCTCGGCCTCGACCGTGCGCCCGTCCGGGGTCATGAGCACCGACGTCATGAGCCCGAGCGAACCGAAGCCCTGCGCGACGGTGTCGGACTGGACGTCGCCGTCGTAGTTCTTGCACGCCCAGACGTAGCCGCCCTCCCACTTCATCGCGGCAGCGACCATGTCATCGATCAGGCGGTGCTCGTAGGTGAGCCCGGCGGCGTCGAACCGCTCCTTGAACTCGGCCTCGAACACCTCGGCGAAGATGTCCTTGAACGCACCGTCGTACGCCTTGAGGATCGTGTTCTTCGTCGACAGGTACACCGGGTACCCGCGCTGCAGGCCGTACGCGAACGACGCCCGGGCGAAGTCCCGGATCGAGTCGTTGAAGTTGTACATGCCCATCGCCACGCCGCCGTTCTCGGGGAACGTGACGACCTCCTGGTGGATCGGCTCCGAACCGTCCGCCGGGGTGTAGGTGATCGTGAGGGTCCCGGCACCGGGCACCTTGAAGTTCTGGGCCTTGTACTGGTCGCCGTGGGCGTGGCGACCGATGATGATCGGCTTGTTCCAGCCGGGCACCAGACGCGGGATGTTGCTGATGATGATCGGCTCGCGGAACACCACGCCGCCGAGGATGTTGCGGATCGTCCCGTTGGGCGAGACCCACATCTTCTTCAGGCCGAACTCCTCGACCCGCGCCTCGTCCGGGGTGATGGTGGCGCACTTGACGCCCACACCGTGCTCACGGATCGCATGCGCCGCGTCGACCGTCACCTGGTCGTCGGTGGCGTCGCGGTTCTGGATCGACAGGTCGTAGTACCGCAGGTCCACGTCGAGGTAGGGGTGGATCAGGCGTTCCTTGATGAACTGCCAGATGATCCGGGTCATCTCGTCGCCGTCCAGCTCCACGACCGGACCCACGACCTTGATCTTGCCCATGCGGCACTCCCGTTTCTCGGTGAACTCGTCAGCACGTCACGCCCGGTGACGGGGCCTCGCGCCCCGCGCGCACCACGGGTGCTGCTGCGACGCTGCGGCAGCGCACCACCCGCACACGGGTGCGGGGCGTGGGTGCCCGACCAGATTACTCGACGTCGAGAGATCGGTCACCGACGGCGTCCGTCACGTGGCCGGAGCGGCCCCGTCGCTCACACGCCGGGTGAGAACGACAGGACGGCGATCGCCCCACCCATCGACACCAGCAGCAGCACGTCCACCCACGTCGAGCGCACCGCGATCCCCTCGGGCCGTCGACCCCGGCCGACCGTCCTCGCCACCGCCGCGACCAGCAGCGCCAGTGCCAGGACACGGGCCCCGGTCCCCGACCCGAACCACCTGGCCGCGAGGGCCGCCGTCACGATCGCCGTCACCACGAGCCACAGCGCCGGCGCTCGGTGCCGCTCGGGTGACGCGGCGTGCGCGGCAGGGGGGCTCGACGGGCCGGGGGTCACGCCCGGAGACTACCGTGACCCGCATGTCACGTTCCGACCCCCGTTCGGTCGTGGTCGTCGGCGCCGGGCTCGCCGGCGCCCAGGCGGTCACCGCGTTGCGCGCCCAGGGGTTCGACGGCGCCGTCACGGTGCTCGGCGACGAGGGCCTGCCGCCCTACGACCGACCCCCGCTGTCCAAGGAGCTCACGACCCGCACCGCACCGGTGCTGCTCGCCGACGA
>NZ_AXCZ01000201.1 GCF_000767165.1 Cellulomonas bogoriensis 69B4 = DSM 16987 | reverse complement strand
CGTGACGCGTCGTCGGCGGCCCGGAGCCCGGCCCGCAGGTCCGCGAGGTCGCCGGCGCCCTCGAACCTCTCCTGCAGCGCGTCGGGCACGGGGATGCGCGCGGCGGTGAGCTGGTCCACGACGCTCGCGCGGGTCCGGACCAGCTCGGTGAGCTCGGGGAACGTCTCGGACGCCTGGTCGAACTCCCACCGGGTCATCGGGGCGCGGACCGCCTCGGGCAGGGCCCACCCGTCGGCGGCGTCGGCGAGCTCGGTGTACGTGGCGCGTGCCTCGGCGCGGGCGTCCATGTCTGCGGCCTGCTCGTCGGTGGCCACCAGGGCCCGGAACAGCTCTTCGGCCCGGGCGGAGCCGGCGGTGTCCTGCAGGTGGTCCAGGAGCACCCGCCAGTCCGCGACCTGGTCCCACGTGGAGTCGGTCGTCGCGGCCGGGTACGCCGACCGCCGTTCGGCGGCGGCCTGCACCACCTGGGACACGCCCGCCACGCCCACCTCGTCGACGATCGTGTCCATGACCCACCAGGAGGTGTTGTACCCGTAGGCCTCCTGCTCCTCGGTCTCGGGGTTCTCCAGGTCCACGTTCGCCCAGGAGTTCAGGGGCAGCGCGCCGGGGGCCTCGGGGTCGACGGGGTCGGGGGCGGGGGCGTCCAGGCCGAGCTCGTCCATGGTGTGCGCGGCGAACACCTCGGCCATGGCCTCGTTGACCCAGCGGCCCTGGAACAGCTCGGCGTTGAACCAGGCGTGCGCCATCTCGTGCAGGGTCACGTGGGCGTCCAGCAGGTCACCGATCTCGATCAGGGACCGGGAGTGCTCGTACCAGCCGCCGTACCCGTACACGTAGGGCGCGGAGGTCTCCACGATCGTCAGCTCGCGTGGTTCGGCCCACGCGACGCCGATCGCGTCCTCCAGGACGGGCAGCCCCCGCTCGGCCAGGTCCGCGGTGAACTCCAACCACTCGTCGTCCCCGGGCCAGGCCTGCAGCCGCACCAGGTGCTCACCGAACGTCACGGTCTGGTCGATGAGGGCGTCGTCGTCGCGGGCGACGACGCTGGCGAACCACTCGGCGGGGTCGGCGATGTCGGTGGCCGTGTAGACGGCCATCCCGTCGGCGGTCGTGGACCCCATGTCGTCGCCGACGACGTCGACCTCCAGGTGGGCGGGCAGCCGCACCGTGACCGACGCCTGCCCGGGGTCCCCGGAGACGAACACCGGGAAGGTCGCGAACGCCTCGTTGACCTGGGTGAGGGTCCCGGACCGGGGTGGCTGGGGCGGGATCTGGTACGACAGGCGGACGGTCTGCGGTCGCCCGTGGTACAGGTGCGGGGAGAGGCTGATCTCGGCCAGGCCGTAGAAGTCGCTGTCGCCGGGGCGCACCTGCACCCGCAGCGCACCGCCCCCGTCACGGGAGGCGCGCACCTGCTCGGCGCCGGCGAGCACGGGCACCGTGAACGTGTGGAAGTACTGCTGCTCGACGTACCCGTCCCGGACCCGGTCGCGGATCTGGTTGGTCAGGCGCACCACCAGGTCCACGTTGATGGTGCGGTCGTCCAGGTCCACGGTGTACGTCGTCTCGGCCACCACGCCCAGGCCGGGGGTGTAGTCCTCGGGCGAGGCGACCACCGGGCCCTGGGCGGGGGAGTGCTCGTGCCCGGGGTGGGCGGTCGCCGGTGCCCCGACCGCCAGGGTCGAGACCACCCCCAGGGCCACGAGGGCGGCGGTCAGGTGGGGGAGTCGTGGCCCGCGCGTCATGCCCCGATGGTCCCACGCGCCGCCGGCCTGCCGACGGGACCGTTCACCGGTCGGGTCGCAGGTCAGACGCCCACGTAGCGGGCCAGGTGCTCACCGGTGGCGCCGCTGCGCGCGGCGACCAGGTCGGCAGGGGTGCCCTCGAAGACGACGCGTCCGCCGTCGTGCCCGGCCCCCGGGCCCAGGTCGATCACCCAGTCCGCGTGCGCCACGACGGCCTGGTGGTGCTCGATGACCACCACCGACGAGCCGGAGTCCACCAACCGGTCCAGCAGGCCCAGGAGCTGCTCCACGTCCGCCAGGTGCAGGCCCGCGGTCGGTTCGTCCAGCACGTACACGGCGTAGCCCTCGGCCATGCGGGTCGCCAGCTTGAGCCGCTGGCGTTCCCCACCGGACAACGTGGTCAACGGCTGACCGAGCCTCAGGTACCCGAGCCCGACGTCCGCCAGCCGCACCAGGATCGTGTGCGCGGCCGGGGTCCGCGCGGGCCCCGAGCCGAACAGCTCCTCGGCCTGCGCCACGGACATCTCCAGCACCTCGGCGATGTTCTTGCCACCCCACGTGTGCTCGAGCACCTCGGCGCGGAACCGGCGGCCCCCGCACGGCTCGCAGGGCGTGGCCACGGTCTCCATGACGCCCAGCTCGGTGTACACCACCCCGGCGCCGTTGCAGGTGGGGCACGCGCCCTCGGAGTTCGCGCTGAACAGTGCGGGCCTGACCCCGTTCGCCTTCGCGAACGCCTTGCGCACGGGGTCCAGCAGGCCGGTGTAGGTCGCCGGGTTGGACCGCCGCGAGCCCTTGATGGCGGTCTGGTCCACGACCACCACCCCCTCACGTCCGGCGAGGTTCCCGTGCACCAGGGAGCTCTTGCCCGATCCGGCCACACCCGTGACGACGGTCAGGACGCCCGTGGGGACGTCGACGTCCACGTCCCGCAGGTTGTTCTGGCAGGCCCCCCGCACCTGCATGCGCCCGGTCGCCGCCCGCACCGAGTCCTTGACGTGGGCCCTGTCGTCCAGGTGCCGTCCGGTGACCGTCCCGCTGCGGCGCAGGCCCGCGACCGTCCCCTCGAAGCACACCCGGCCCCCGTCCCCACCGGCACCGGGCCCCAGGTCGACCACGTGGTCGGCCACGGCGATCGTCTCCGGCCTGTGCTCGACCACCAGCACCGTGTTGCCCTTGTCCCGCAGCCGCAGCAGCAGGTCGTTCATCTGCTGGATGTCGTGCGGGTGCAACCCGGTGGTCGGCTCGTCGAACACGTACGTCACGTCCGTCAGGGCCGAGCCGAGGTGCCGCACCATCTTGGTGCGCTGGGCCTCCCCGCCCGACAGGGTGCCTGCCGGGCGGTCCAGGCTCAGGTACCCCAGCCCGATCTCCGTGAACGAGTCCAGGATCCCGCTCAACGACTCCAGCAACGGCGCCACCGACGGCTCGTCCAGGTCACGCACCCACCGGGCCAGGTCGCGGATCTCCATCGAGCACACGTCGGCGATGCTCACCCCGCGGACCTTGGCCGACCGCGCCCCCTCGTTCAGGCGCGTCCCGCCGCAGTCGGGGCACACGGTGAACGTCACGGCCCGGTCCACGAACGCCCGGACGTGCGGCTGCAGCGCCTCGCGGTCCTTGGACAGCACCGACTTGCGCAGCTTGACGATCAACCCCTCGTAGGTGACGTTGACGCCGTCGACCTTCACCTTGGTGGGCTCCTTGTGGAGCAGGTCGTCCATCTCACGGGAGGTGAACTCCCGGATGGGCTTGTCCGGGTCGAACAACCCGGACCCGGCGTAGATGCGCCCGTACCACCCGTCCGCCCCGTAGCCGGGGATCGTGAACGGGCCCTGACGCAAGGTCATCGAGTCGTCGAACAGCTCAGCGGGGTCGATGTCGGTGACCCTGCCCATGCCCTCGCACCGCGGGCACATCCCACCGGTGACGGTGAACTCCCGACGCTCCTTGACCGTCCGCCCCTCCTTCTCCAGCGTGACCGCCCCGGCACCGCTGACCGACGCCACGTTGAACGAGAACGCCTGCGGGGACCCCACGTGCGGTTCACCCACCCGGCTGAACAGGATCCGCAGCAGCGCGTTCGCGTCCGTGACGGTCCCCACCGTCGACCGCGGGTTCGCGCCCATCCGCTCCTGGTCCACGACGATCGCCGTGGTCAACCCCTCCAGCACGTCGACGTCCGGCCGCGCCTGGGAGGGCATGAACCCCTGCAGGAACGCGCTGTACGTCTCGTTGATCATCCGGCGGGACTCCGCGGCCACCGTCCCGAACACCAACGAGCTCTTGCCGGAGCCCGACACCCCGGTGAACACCGTCAACCTGCGTTTGGGGATCTCCACGTCCACGTCCTGCAGGTTGTTCTCCCGTGCACCGCGCACCCGGATCAGGTCGTGCAGGTCAGCGGGGTGCAGCGACCCGACCGAACCGTTCCCGTCACCCGCAGAGGTCGTCATGTCGCGATGCTCCCACGCGACCACCGCCCGGCCCAGAGGTTCCCCGGGCCCGGACGGTCGTGCAGGATGACGCCGTGAGCGTGCACCCATGACCCACCACGACGGGCTCGCCCGCCGCCTGGGCACCCGCGACGCCGTGGTCATCGGCGTCGGCTCCATGATCGGCGCGGGGGTGTTCGCGGCCTTCGCCCCGGCCGCCGGTGCCGCCGGCTCCACGTTGCTGGTCGCGCTGGCGCTCGCGGCGGCCGTGGCCTACGCCAACGCGACGTCCTCGGCCCAGCTCGCCGCCCAGTACCCCACGTCCGGCGGCACCTACGTGTACG
>NZ_AXCZ01000436.1 GCF_000767165.1 Cellulomonas bogoriensis 69B4 = DSM 16987 | reverse complement strand
TGGGGGTACCTGGCCGGGTGGGGGTTCGTCATCGGCAAGACGGCGTCCTGCGCCGCGATGGCCCTGACGTTCGCCGCGTACGCCGCGCCCGCCGGGTGGGAGCGCCCCGTCGCGGTGGCCGCCGTGCTGGGGCTCGCGGCGGTCAACTACCGGGGCGTGACCCGCACCGCGCGGCTGACGCGGGTCATCGTGGTCGTGGTGCTGCTGGCACTGGCCACGGCCGTGGCGGTGAGCCTGGCGGGCTCCGGGCCGCGGTGGGAGGTGCTGGGGAAGTGGGGCGACGCCCCGGGCGGGTGGTACGGCACCGCCCAGGCCGCAGGGCTGCTGTTCTTCGCGTTCGCGGGGTACGCCCGCATCGCGACCATGGGGGAGGAGGTCCGGGACCCGGCCCGGACCATCCCCCGGGCCATCCAGGTCGCGTTCCTGGTCACCCTCACCGTGTACGCGGTGGTGGCGGTGACGCTCCTGGTGACGTTGGGCGCCGACGGGACGGCCGCGTCCTCCGCGCCGGTGGCGGCTGCCGTCGAGCAGGCGGGTGCGGGGTGGGCCGGGCCGGTGGTGCGCGTCGGGG
>NZ_AXCZ01000187.1 GCF_000767165.1 Cellulomonas bogoriensis 69B4 = DSM 16987 | reverse complement strand
CGCGCCCACGACCCCGCCACCGGCGGCGGCGCCGACGGCCAGGGCCCCGGCCCGCAGCACGGTCCTGCGGTCGACTCCCTCGGCGCTCACCCCTGGGCGTCCTCACCGGACGGCATCGCGTCCTCGTCGGCGCCGTGACCGTGGCCGCCGACGTAGTCCTCCTCCTCGGCCGCGGAGCTGCGCACCTGGGCGGTGACCTCGATGGAGGTGCCGTCGTCGAAGGTCAGGATCAGGACCACGTCCTGGCCGGGCTCGAGCGCCTGGTCCAGGTCCATGAGCATGATGTGGTCAGCGCCGGGTTCGAGCACGTGGGTGCCCCCGGCGGGCACGACGAACCCGCCGTCCTTCTCCTGCATGACCCTCTCGCCGGTCTCGTCACCCACCACCTCGTGGAGCTCGACGAACCCTGCCGACGCGGAGGTGGCCGCGACGAGGACCAGGTCCTCCTCAGCGGTGCTGGTGAGTGTCCCGAAGACCCCCGTCATGGGTGCCTCGGTGGCGCGCACCCACGCGTCGGTCATGGTGACGGACTGCTCCTGGGCGGGCGTCGTCGTCCCGGTCGGGGTCTCGGCGGGGGGCTCGGGTTCGGTCGGCTTGTCGGCCGGGTCCGTGCAGCCTGACAGCGCGAAGGTCGCTGCGGCGAGCAGGGCGAGCAGGGTCGAGGTGGTGCGTCGCATGGTCGTCTCCTGAAGGTTCGGGTGGTCCGGTGCTGGGCGTGGGCACCCGTGGGGGTGGCCACGTGACGGTCGGCGTCAGCCGACGGCCAGGTGCACCGGTGGTCCCCGGTCCCGGTCAGGGTCGAGCAGGCGTCCTGCGGGTAGGTGCGGGTCCGTCGCTGAGGGAACGGTGGTCCGGTTGCGGGCGAGCGGTTGCGGGGGTGCGGCAGCCAGGGCGATCAGGTGCCACCAGGACAGGACGCGTGCAGCTGCGTGGTCCAGGCCGAGGAGCAGGGCGGCGGCCAGGAGTGTGGCCACGGTGTGGGTGAGGAGCATCGGGGCGCTCCCGTGCAGCGTGTCGAGGGCGCCGCCCCCCGTGACGCCGGTGTGGTGCGCGAGGCCGTGCGCGTGCGGGTGGCCGATCGTGGCGGGCGCACCCTGGGTGGTGGTCATGTGGTCCATGAGCCGGGTGAACGCGGCGTGGTGCACGGCCTGGAGGGCGGCGAGCAGCGTGATCAGCGGCCACGCCGGAAGAGCGCGACGTGTGAGGGGTGCCACCGCCAGGACGGTTCCCACCGTCATGACCGTCAGGACGTGTGCAGGGGGAAGGTGTCCGCCTCCGGCCCCATGACCGGCGGCGGAGGACGAGAGGGCCACCGCACTCACCAGTGCGGTGCGCAGCCCCCCCGTGACGACGCCCCCTGGCACGGACACCCTCTCAGCCTAGCCGCGTACCCCCCGGGGTAGTCCAGGGGGTGCTCGGCGCCTCGGACGAAGGGACCTGCTCCCCGTTCCCGGCACCAACGGCTCGGGTTCGTCGGGATCGGTGGCCCATGGCGGTGCTGCTGGGGAACCACTGCAGGTCCCGGTGCGTCTCGGCACGGCACGCGTGCACCAGGAGCACCAGGAACAGCCCGTAGATGGGCAGGTGCCCGACGAGCTCGTCGAGGCCGAACACCAGCAGCGTGGCGTTGAACGGGACCAGCGCGGCCAGGACGGTCACCTGGGGCAGGACGCCCAGGAGGATGAACACCCCCAGCGCGAGCTCGACGACACCGGCGACGACGATGATCGTGTCGACCTCGAGGGGCAGCCCGAACGTGGCGACCGGGTCGATCTCCGGGTGGCGGGCCATGAGGTGGCGCATCATCTCCGGGTGGGTGAGCTTCTCGCTGATCGCCAGGGTGACGAGCGTGCCCCCCAGCAGCACCCGCACCCCCAGCAGCGCCCAGCGACGACGGGCGAGGTCACCCAGCCGGTCCGGACGGGCCCGGGGCGCCCCCGGGCTGAGGGCGAGGAACGTCGCGACGGCGAGCTTGTCGCCGTTCTCCATGAACGTCACGGGCCCGCAGGAGACCCCGAGCAGCACCGTGAGCGCCACGAGACCCCCGGCCGCGCCCCGCAGGCCGAGGCCGGTGAGGAGCCACAGTCCGACGGCGGCCTGGGCGAACCCCGCGGCGCCGCCACCGGGCACCTCCTCCAGCGGCATCGACGGGAACAGGAACGCGCCCATGACCGACAACGTGACCAGCGCGATCCCGACGTGCAGGGCCAGCAGGCGAGGCAGGTACGGGACCAGCGCCCCCAGGCGCCGGGCCTGCCGCAACGGGGGCAGGATCTCCAGCTCGGGCCGGGGCAGGCGCCCGGCGACGGCGCGCAGTCCGGCCGCCACGAGAAGCGCGACAGCGGTCAGGGCCAGTGGCAGCGGCGAGAGGAAGAACGCCCAGTCACCCCCGTGGGTGCCCTCGGCGAACCACCTGCCGTGGGCCGATGCGGGTGTGGCGAGCGTGACGGTGGCGACGGTGAGGGCGCAGGTCAGCGCCGTGCGTCGGACATTGGTGCGCATGGTGACCTCGGCGCAGGACGGGACGGGTCCCACCCCCGCGGGGGCAGGACCCGGGGACCCGTCAGGCGTTGACGGGGACCTTGTCGGTCACGGGCCGGCGGTCGGTCGACACCTCGGCCTCGTGTGCGAGCGCTCCCACGGAGCGCAGCGCGAAGCCGATGAGGATGAACAGCACACCCAGACCGGCGACCAGGGCGGCGACCCCGAACGAGATCACGGAGGTCAGCAGCGACGCACGCAGGAACGACGCGGTCTGCAGGGTCTCGCGGACCGGGTCCTCGCGGTCGAGCTCGGAGTAGGTCAGGCCTCCGGAGGCGTCCAGGGCGTGCCCGCGGATCACCTCGGCCTGCAGGAACGCGTCGATCGGCCCGTCGACGACGTTGCCGGCGAACATGGGCGAGTCGTCGTGGACGATGATGTTCTCGGACGCGAGCTGGTCGCGGACGAGCAGGGTGGTCGCGGTGCCGGCGACCAGGAGCATGGCCCCGGCCAGGAGGGTGATGAGCCCGAGGAGCCGGACGCGCTTGAGTGCGGAGACGGTGGTGGTGGTCACGAGGGAGCCTTCCGAGGAGCACGGGGGCTGTTCGCTCGGGGTGTTCCCCACCAGTGGCCTCGTCGCCACCAGCAGGGCCTCACCGGTCCCGGGGTGGTGCCCGGCCGGCGAGATCCGTCCTGGATCCACCTCGCGCCGGTTCGCGGCGCCACGTCTGCGACCTGTGCCCCCTGCGGACAGAACCGAGAACGTGTGACGCAGATCATAGGCACGATTTTCTCCGGTGCCCACAGGGGGAGAGTTTGTCCTGGTCAGTCCATGATCGCGTACTGCGCTCCACGGTCCCGGGACGTACGAGGACCCCCGCGCAGGGGGAGCGCGGGGGTCCTCGTGATCAGGGGGGTCAGGCCGCGACGGAGCCCTCGACCTCGGCCGGCGCCAGCTTGCGCAGCGCCCAGCCGACCAGGATGAACACGACGCCGACGCCGGCGGCGAAGGCCGCGACACCGAAGGCGATCACCGAGGTGAACAGCGAGGCCCGCAGGAACGAGCCGTTCATGACCGTGGCACGCATCGGGTCGTCGCGGTCCATCTCCGCGTAGGTGCGCCCGCCGGACATGTCCAGGGCGTGCATGTTGATGACCTCGGCCTGCAGGTAGGCGTCGATCGGGCCGTCCACGACGTTGCCCTGGAACATCGCGGCGTCGTCGCCGAGCACGATGTTCTCGGCGATGAGCTGGTCGCGCACGACCAGCGAGGTCGCACCGCCACCGATGATCAGCAGGAAGCCCGCGATGATCGCGAGCAGGCCGATGACCCGGACGGACTTGGCGTTGTTGGACACGGCGGTGCTCATGATGGTGCCTTTCCCAGGGGGTGAGGGCCGGTCGCGTCCCGGGGGGATCCCTCACGAGGGCGGCTGTCGCCCTCTGGTGACTACTGTGGCCCGACCGTGCGCCGGTTTTTTGGGCCCAAGGTCCGGGTTAAACCGCGGGGTCCTCGGCCCGTGAGGCCTGGATCCTGACGCGGGCGGACGGCGTCAGGAGCGCGCACGGTCGTACCGGTCCAGGGCCTCACGCCGCTCCTCGGCATGATCCACCACCTGGGACGGGTACCCGTGGGCGTGGCCGTCGCCCCGGCGCCACGGCTGGTGCGCCGCCTTGCCCGCCAGGTGCCGCAGCTCGGGCACGTGGCGCCGCACGTACGTCCCGTCCGGGTCGAACCGCTCACCCTGCGTCACCGGGTTGAACACCCGGAAGTACGGGGCGGCGTCCGTCCCGGTGCCCGCGACCCACTGCCAGCCGTGGTTGTTGGACGCCACGTCCCCGTCCACCAGGTGCTCCAGGAAGTGCCGCGCACCGTGCACCCACCACACGTGCAGGTCCTTGACAAGGAAGCTCGCGACCACCATCCGCACCCGGTTGTGCACCCACCCCTCGGTGAGCAGCTGCCGCATGCCCGCGTCGACCAGCGGGTACCCGGTCCGGCCCTCCTTCCAGGCGGTGAACCTCTCGGCGGCCACGGGGTCGGTCGTCGGGTCGTCGTAGTCCATGTGCACCAGGGCCGGGCGCAGGTCGGACCACGCCGAGTCCGGGTCGTGCCACAGGACGTCGGCGTAGAACTCCCGCCAGCACAGCTCGGTGACCAGGCGCCGGGCGCCCTCGGTGTCCCGGTCGGGATGGGCGGCCACGTCGGCCAGGAGGGTCCGCGGGTGCACCGAGCCGTACTTCAGGTGCACCGACATGCGCGTCGTCCCGTCCAGGTCCGGTCGGTCGCGGTCGGCCCCGTAGCGGGCCAGGCCACCGTCGAGGAACTCCCGCCACCGCTCGTGCGCGGCCGACTCGCCGACCGCCGGCAACCGGTGCGGCACCTCGGCGGGGTCCACGGGCAGCACCCGGTCCAGGTCCGCGGCGCCCATGACGTCCACCCCGCGTACCCACCGCAG
>NZ_AXCZ01000017.1 GCF_000767165.1 Cellulomonas bogoriensis 69B4 = DSM 16987 | reverse complement strand
CACGACGTCGGCCCGGTCGTGGGACGCGGCGGGTGTGGACGGGCCGTTGCGCCGATCGGTGCTGGAGCCGTTCCTGGCGGGGGTGCTCGCCGAGGACGACGGCTCGACGTCGGCGACGTTCGTGCGGTTGCTGGTGCGGTCGTTCCTGGCGGGGACCCCGGGGGTGCCGGCAGCGGGCATGGGGGCGTTCCCGGCGCAGCTGGCCGCCGGGTTGCCGGACGTGCGGCTGGGGGTCCGTGTCCACGCGGTGGCGCGCACCGGTGGCGGGGTGCGGGTCAGCGCGGACGACGGCGCGGTGACGGTCCGTGCGGTGGTCGTCGCCACGGACGCGGTGACCGCCGAGGGCCTGGTCGGGGTGCCCGCCCCGGTGATGAAGGGCCTGGTGACGCACTGGTACGCGACACGGGTGCGGCCCACGTCGTTGCGGGCGGTGATGGTCGACGGGCGCCGTCGCGGCCCGGTGGTGAACGCCGCGTCGATGAGCCTGGTGGCGCGGTCGTACGCCCCGCGGGGGTGGCACCTGGTGCAGGCCACGTCCCTGCTGCCCGCGGGTGGGTCGCCCGCACCGGAGCCGGTGGTGCGCCGGCACGCGGGGGAGATCCTGGGGGCCGACCCCCGCCCGTGGCAGGAGGTCGCCCGGCACGTGATCCCCGGGGCGCTGCCCGCCCAACCTCCGCCCCTGGACGTCCGACGCGGAGTCGACCTGGGCGGAGGGCTCCTGGTGTGCGGGGACCACCGTGACACCGCCTCCATCCAGGGCGCGCTGGTGTCGGGGCGTCGCGCCGCGCTCACGGCGGCCGCCCACCTCGGGGTGCGGCCGGGCCGGGCCCGACCCGCGTAGGCGAGCCTCGGGGGTGGTCCGACCTGCCCGTGATGCCCGGTTCGAGTGCGGGTCGCGGTGCAGGTTGTGCACCCAGAGCGACAGGTTGTGCACCGCCCGGCTCGGGGGTGGTGGGCCGCTGCTTACCTGACGTCAGGTGAACGCGCCCACCGCCGTGCAGCCACCGCATCTGTGCTCATGACGCAGGTGTGCGGGCCGATGGCGGTGGTCCGGGCACCGATCGCACGTCGAGCAGCACCCCGGGTCGGGGCCCGCCAACGTTGGTGGGGTGCCCGTCCCGGACCAGGGTCGTGGATCCGCGACCGGACCCTGAACGGCGGGACACGGGGCAGCCAGTCGTTCGTGGCCGGGGTGGGCCCATCGCGCCGCACCACTCGAAGAGGAGACAGAGCGATGAAGCTTGGTCAGACGTCCACCGCGCACCCGCGCCGGCCCAGGCGGGTCCCGGCGGCCGGGATCGCCGCGTTCGCCGGGGTCGCAGCCCTGGTGCTCGCGGGTTGCACCGCGGGCACCACCGAGCCGGAGGAGGTGGTGGCCGAACGGTACGAGGAGCGTGAGGTCACCGACGGGACGACGACCTTCATGGTGGTCGACAACCCGGGTGACGGTGCGACGTTGTCCTACGGTGCGGACTCCGCGATCACGTTGCTGGAGGAGGAGGTCGACGGCTCGACGTACGCGTTCAAGGACATGAACGGCAACGGCGAGCTGGACGTGTGGGAGGACTGGCGGGTCGACCCGCAGGAGCGTGCGGCGGACCTTGCGCGTCAGTTGACGGTCGAGCAGATCTCCGGGTTGATGCTGTTCAGCAACCACGAGCGGTCCCCGGCGGACGGCCTGACGGACGGGCAGCGCACGTACCTGTCTGAGGACAAGCTGCGCAACGTCCTGAACGCGGGTGGCTCGGACGTGACGGAGAACGTCACCTGGGTCAACGAGATGCAGGCGTACGTGGAGTCGATCGCGTCGGTGGACGAGCCGTACGTCCCGGCGAACTTCAGCTCTGACCCGCGCTCGGAGGCCCAGTCGGGGTCGGACTACGTGCCGACCGGTGAGGGCGTGTCGTTGTGGCCGTCGGTGCTGGGTCTGGCGGCGACGTTCTCCCCCGAGACGGTCGAGGCGTTCGGGCGCACCGTGTCCGAGGAGTACCGGGCGTTGGGGATCTCGAACGCCCTGAGCCCGCAGATCGACCTGGCGACCGAGCCCCGGTGGCTGCGGGTGGCGGGAACCCTGGGTGAGAACCCGGAGCTGGCCGCCGAGCTGGCGTCGGCGTACGTGCGCGGGTTCCAGGGCACCTACGACGAGGACGGCACGTACCTGGGCTTCGGGCCGGGCACCGTCCCGACGACCATCAAGCACGCCCCGGGTGACGGGTCCGGTGAGGGTGGGCGCGAGTCGCACCTGAACGTGGGCAAGTACGCGATCCCGGGTGAGGGTCTGGACGACCACGTGGCGGTGTTCGAGGCGGCGACGGACTCGCTGGCGATGATGACCGCGTACTCGATCATGCTGGGTGAGGACGGCGAGCCGGTCGTCGGTGACGAGGCCGTGGGTGTGGCGTACAACACCGAGATGATGCGGATGATCCGTGAGGACATCGGCTTCGACGGTGCGATCGTCACGGACTGGGCGGTGATGACGGGTTACACCGACGAGAACGCGTTCCTGGGGACGGCGTGGGGTGCTGAGGACCTGACCCCGGTGGAGCGGTACTTCACGGTGCTGCGCAACGGTGTGGACATGTTCGGTGGTGTGAACACCGCTGAGCACATCCTCGAGGCGTACGACATGTGGCAGGCGGAGTTCGAGGCCGGGTCGGTCGACGTGGACGCCGACGCCCGCTGGGCGGAGTCCGGTGCACGGATCCTGGCGATGTACTTCGCGCCCGGCCTGTTCGACGCGCCGTACGTGGACCTGGACGAGGCCCGCGCGACGGTGGGTTCGGCCGACCGGATCGAGGCCGGGTTCGACGCCCAGCTGGACTCGGTGGTGATGGTCAAGAACGACGGTGTGATCGCTGAGGCGTCCGAGGGCGACTGGGCGGACGCGACCGTGTACATCCCGCACACGTATGACACCGGTGTGGAGAGCCTGTTCGGGCCGGCGGTGTACACCGAGGGGCCGTCGTTGAGCGTGGAGGCCGCGGAGCAGGTCTTCGGGACGGTCCTCACCGACACCGTGGAGCTGGACGACGAGGGGAACGTGCTGTCGGCGCAGGCCCCGGACCTGTCGGACGTGGACCTGGTGCTGGTGGGGCTGCGGTCCCCGAACAACGGGATGCCGTTCTCGGGTGCCGGTCAGGACGACGAGACGGGTGAGTGGTACCCGTTCTCGCTGCAGTGGGCCCCGTACACCGCTGACGGTGAGCACGTGCGCACCGAGTCGATCGGCGGGGACGTGCTGGAGGACGGCTCGAAGGAGAACCGGTCGTACTTCGGCAACACGTCACGCATCTCGAACGAGGCGGACATCCGGGCGTTCGAGCGGGCGATGGACGCGATCGAGGAGTCCGGTCGGGACATCCCGGTGATCACGGTCGTGAAGGCGAACAACCCGGTGGTCCCGGCGGAGTTCGAGGCCGAGTCGAACGCGGTGCTGGTCGGGTTCGGTGTGAGCGACCTGGCGACGGTGACGGTCGCGGCGGGCCTGCACGAGCCGCAGGGGCGTCTGCCGATCGGGTTCCCGGTCGACATGGACGCCGTGGAGGCGCAGTCCGAGGGCGTCGGTGAGGACATGGACACCTACGTGGACGCGGCCGGCAACGACTGGGCGTTCGGCTTCGGTCTGGGCTTCTCGGGGCCGATCGGTCTTCCGTGACGGTTCCCCGGGGTGGTCGGCACGGTGTCGACCACCCCGGGGCCCGTCCCACCACCGGCGGCGGGACGCTCCCGCGGCCTGAGCAATCAAGGAGCTGACATGAGGAACACGAGGATGCGCGCCACGGGCCTGGGTCTGCTGGTCGCGGTGACGGGTGCGTTCGGGTTGACGGCGTGCGCGTCCGAGGACGCCGACCCCGCGACCCCGGCGGAGACGACGCAGGCCGAGGTCGACGTGGCCGAGGACCTGCAGACCGCCCGCCAGGCCGTGGCGGACGCGTTGGCCGAGGACGACAGCTGGGGGCAGATCATGCTCGCGAGCGACGTCTCGGCGCCGACGGTGAAGTACGGGCTGCTGGTGGTGCCGTTCGTGCCGTCGGACGCGGCGTCGCGGGTGCAGGGCACGATCACGATCAACGACGGCGACTACACGATCGACGCCGACTCGGCTGCCACGGACCAGACGTGGCGGATCGACCAGGACGGCACCATCACCGAGGTCACGGACTAGCGGTCCGGACCCTCCCCCCGGGTGATCGTTGATCGCCGGCCCGCTCGTCAAGGAGAGATGCAGTGAACGCCAGACCGCAGAAGAAGCCCGACCGCACGAAGATGCCGATGTCGAACAGGAGGTACCTGTCGATCTGGGTGCCCGTCCTGGCGACGGTCACGGCGGTGGGTGTGGTCGCGAACGTGGGCCTCGTGGTGGGGGGCGGGTGGGTCGCGTCCCAGCTGGGTTCGGGGACGTACACGTTCACCAACACCGAGGAGTCGGCGGGGTGGGACACCGAGTACCACACGTCGGAGTTCGCGGACATGGACGCGGTGGACGCTGCGGCGCAGGACCTGGTCGAGCAGATCGCGGCGGGTGGGATCGTCCTGGCGAAGAACCAGGACGCGGCCCTGCCGTTGGCGCCCGGTGCCCGGGTGACGATGCTGGGCCGTGCGGCGGCTGACCCGGTGTTCGGGGGGTCGGGGTCGGGTTCGGTGGACACGAACTCGGCGGTGACGGCCCGCGGTGGTCTGGAGCAGGCGGGGTTCCAGATCAACGAGCAGGTGTACGACGTGATCTCGGCGTTCGCGGACGACAACCCGCGTGGTCACATCGAGATGGACAACCCGGAGGCGTCGACGTACTACATCGGTGAGCTGCCGGTGGGGGAGTACGAGGCGGTGGCGGGGTCGTTCGCGGACTACTCCGACGCGGCGGTCGTGCACATCGGACGGCCGGGTGGTGAGGGTGGTGACCTGACCCAGGACATGACGGGTTGGGACGACGCGGCGGCGCCGGGGCAGCACCAGCTGGAGCTGAATCAGGACGAGCGTGACCTGATCGCGTTGGCGACTGAGTCGTTCGACACGGTGGTCGTGGTGGTGAACTCCTCGACGTCCATCGAGATGGGTCTGCTGCAGGACGACCCGGGGGTCGACGCGATCCTGCTGGCGGGGTCGCCGGGTGCGACGGGGTTCAACGCCCTGGGCACCATCTTGAACGGTGAGGTGAACCCGTCGGGTCGGACGGCGGACATCTGGGCGGCGGACTTCACCCAGGACCCCACGTACGTGAACTTCGGTGAGTTCGAGTACGAGAACCTGGACGTGTCGTACCCGGTGTCGGCGGTGGAGCGGGCCACGTCGAACGCGACGTTGACGTCGGACGCCCCGTTCGTGATCTACGCCGAGGGCATCTACTTCGGGTACCGGTACTACGAGACCGCTGCGGCGGAGGGCTTCATCGACTACGACGAGGCCGTGGTGTACCCGTTCGGGTTCGGGCTCAGCTACACGGACTTCGAGTGGGAGGTCACCGACACCCAGGCCGGTGACGTGGACGGCCAGGTGACGGTCACGGTGCAGGTCACCAACACCGGTGACGTGGCCGGCAAGGACGTGGTCGAGCTGTACTACACGGCCCCGTACACCCCTGGTGGGATCGAGAAGTCCGAGGTGGTGCTGGGTGGGTTCGCCAAGACGGACCTGATCGAGCCCGGTGGCAGCGACACGGTGACGATCGAGGTGGCGGTCGAGGACATGGCGTCCTACGACCACCTGGGGCACCGGGCGTACGTGCTGGAGGCCGGTGACTACCTGCTGACGTTGCGCACGGACTCGAACACGGTGGCGGCGGGTGTCGAGCCGATCACGTACACGGTGGACTCCGACGTGGTGTTCTCCGGTGGGGACCACCGGTCGAGCGACCTGACGGAGGTCACGAACCGGTTCGACGACGTGTCGGAGCAGTTCAGCAGCGAGCCCGAGGAGGGCAAGATCCTGATGATGTCCCGTGCGGACTTCGCCGGGACGTTCCCCACCGCCCCGACCCCGGACCTGCTGGTCGCGGACGAGTCGGTGGCGGCCGGGTTCGCGCCGTGGGACCACGAGGCCGCGGCCGAGGCGTTCGACGGGCCGATGCCGGCGACCGGTGAGCGGTCGGACCTGACGTTGATCGACATGCGGGGTCTGGCGAAGGACGACCCGCAGTGGGCCGAGCTGCTGGACTCGTTGACGGTCGGTGAGATGACGGACCTGCTGCTCAACGGGGCGTACCAGACGGCGGCGATCGAGTCGATCGCGAAGCCGCAGACGTTGGAGCCGGACGGTCCTGCGGGGTTCTCCTCGTTCATCAACTCCTCGATCAACGGTGTGGCGTACCCGTCGCAGTACCTGATCGCCCAGACGTGGGACGTGGAGCTGGGTGCGCAGATGGGGCGGATGCTCGGTGACGAGGCCATCCACAAGGACATCAACGGCTGGTACGCGCCGGGGGTGAACCTGCACCGGTCACCGTTCGGGGGCCGCAACTTCGAGTACTACTCGGAGGACCCGCACCTGTCGGGCGCGATGCTGGTGGCGGTCGCGAACGGGATCGCCGAGCGGGGCGTGTACACGCTGGTGAAGCACTACGCGATGAACGAGCAGGAGACGAACCGCGTCAACAACGGGATCGCGACGTGGGCGACGGAGCAGACGATCCGTGAGATCTACCTGAAGCCGTTCGAGATGGGCGTCAAGGGCATCTCGATGGTCGTGCCGTACGTCGCGGACGAGGACGGCACGATCGCGGAGACGACGATCGGTGCGGGCGGCATGATGAGCTCGTTCAACCGGATCGGGGCGACGTGGGCGGGCGGTTCGCCGGCGCTGATGTCGGACGTGCTGCGGGACGAGTGGGGTTTCGAGGGGTTCGTCATCTCGGACTTCAACCTCTACCCGTACATGAACCCGAACGAGGGGATCAGCGCGGGCACGGACCTGACGTTGACGTTCCAGCCGTCGAAGTCGTTCGCGGACACCTCGTCGGCGAAGGCCGTGACGGACATCCGTGAGGCGACCCACCACATCTTGTACACCGTCGCGAACTCCAACGCGATGAACGGTCTGGCGCCGGGCGCGACCGTCACGTACACGCCTCCCACGTGGGTGTACATCCAGATCGTGACGTCGGTGCTGCTGGGTCTGCTGGTCCTGGCGGGTGTGGTGATGGTGGTCCGGCGGGTGCGCCGGCACCGCAACCTGCCGGTGGTCGGCTCGGGGGCAGGTGCACCGGACGCCGGCTGACCCCTGACCCCCACCCCACCCGACCCTGTCCTGTCTCGAGGTCGTCGGGCCCGTGTCCCCTGCGGGCCCGACGACCCGAGGTGCCCACGTGCCCGGACGACCCCCGTCCGCCGGTGAAGGAATGAGGCCCCCGATGTCCGATGAGCTGACGTTGCTGGAGAAGGCGGCGCTGCTGAGCGGCGCGAGCGTGTGGGAGACGCGTGCCGTGCCCCGCCTGGGGATCCGGTCCCTGACCATGTCGGACGGTCCGCACGGCATCCGTAAGCAGACGGGGTCCTCGGACCACCTGGGGATCAACGCCTCGAGGCCGGCGACGTGCTTCCCGACGTCGGCGACGGTCGCGAACTCCTGGGACGTGGACCTGGCCGAGCAGGTGGGGCGGGCGCTGGGCGCCGAGGCGGTGTGGCTGGGTGTGGACGTGGTGCTGGGCCCGGGGTTGAACATCAAGCGCAGCCCGTTGTGCGGGCGCAACTTCGAGTACTTCTCGGAGGACCCGTACCTGTCGGGTGTGATGGCGGCGGGGTACGTGCGGGGCATCCAGTCGCAGGGGGTGGCGGCCTGCCCCAAGCACTTCGCGGCCAACAGCCAGGAGCTGCGCCGGATGGCGAGCGACTCGGTGGTGGACGAGCGGACGTTGCGTGAGCTCTACCTGACGGCGTTCGAGATCGTGGTCCGTGAGGCCCGGCCGTTGGCGTTGATGACGGCGTACAACAAGGTCAACGGGGTGTACGCCCACGAGCACCCGCACCTGCTGCTGGACGTCCTGCGGGGGGAGTGGGGTTTCGACGGTGCGGTGGTCTCGGACTGGGGCGGGTCGAACGACGCGGTCGACGCGGTGCGTGCCGGGGGAACGGTCGAGATGCCGTCCCCGGGTCTGGACTCGGCCCGGCAGGTCGTGGACGCGGTGCACGCGGGGCGGCTCACGGAGGCCGACCTGGACGCCCGGGTGGCTGAGGTGCTGGCCCTGGCCGAGCGGGTGGGCCCGGCACGGGAGCTGGTGGTGGACGTGGACGCCCACCACGAGCTGGCGCGCCGGGTGGCGCAGGGCAGCCAGGTGCTGCTGAAGAACGAGGGCGGCGTCCTGCCGTTGGGCCCGGGGACCCGGGTGGCGGTGCTGGGGGACTTCGCGCAGACGCCCCGCTACCAGGGGGCGGGGTCGTCGTTGGTGAACCCGACCCGGTTGACCACGGCACTGGAGGCCCTGCAGGCCTCGCACCTGGAGGTGGTGGGGTACGCCCAGGGGTTCGCCCGGGGTGGTGGGCGTGAGCCGGGGCTGCTGCGTGAGGCGGTGGAGACCGTCGGGGACGCGGACGTGGCCCTGGTGTACCTGGGGCTGGACGAGACGGCGGAGTCCGAGGGCAACGACCGTGAGCACCTGCGTCTGGCGGACGCCCAGGTCGAGCTGCTCGCGGCGGTGCGCAAGGTGACCGACCGCGTGGTGGTGGTGCTGTCGGCGGGGTCGGTGGTGGAGGTCCCGTGGTTGGGGGACGTCGACGCCCTGCTGCACGGGTACCTGGGTGGGCAGGCCGGTGCGGAGGCGACGGCCGACGTGCTCACCGGTGCGGTGAACCCGTCGGGGCGTCTGGCCGAGACGTACCCGGTGCGTCTGGAGGACACGGCGTGCCACCCCTACTACCCGGCGACCGGTGAGGTGGCCGAGTACCGGGAGGGCCTGTACGTGGGGTACCGGCACACGGAGACCGCGGGGGTGGCGACGGCGTTCCCGTTCGGGTTCGGGCTGGGGTACACCACGTTCGAGTACGCCGACCTGGTGGTGGACGAGCACGGGGCGACGTTCACGGTGCGCAACACCGGGGCCGTGGCGGGGGCGGATGTCCCGCAGCTGTACGTGGGGCGGCGGGGCCCGAGCGGGGTGCACCGGGCGGCGCGGGAGCTGAAGGGCTTCCGCAAGGTGCACCTGGAGCCGGGGCAGGAGGCCTCGGTGACGATCCCGTTCGACAGGTACACGTTCCGTCACTTTGACGTCGCGACCGGTGGGTGGCGGGTCGAGGGCGGCCCGTTCGAGGTGTCGGTGGGTCACCACGTGGCCGACCGGCCGCTGGTCGCGGTGCTGGACGTCGACGGTGAGGACGTCGGTGAGCCGCGCACGGACCTGCCGTCCTACGAGGCGGCCGCGGTGACGGACGTCCCCGACGGGGAGTTCGCGGCGCTGCTGGGCCGGACGCTCGCCACCGGCACGGGCACGGGCACCGGTACGGGCACGGGCGCGGCCGGGGTGGCGGGGTCGTTGGGGGCGAACGACCCGTTGCGGGCCATGCACGGTGCCCGCAGCCCGTTGGCGCGCCTGGCGGCCCGGGTGCTGGCGGCGCTGATCGCGAGGTCGCGGCGTCGGGGCAAGCCCGACCTGAACCTGTTCTTCCTCTACAACATGCCGTTCCGGGCGATCGCGAAGATGACCAACGGGGCGTTCACCACCGAGATGGTCGACGCGTTGCTGGACGTCGTCAACGGGCGGTTCTTCCGGGGGGTGGGGGGACTGGTCGCGGGGTACGTGCGTGGCCGACGGTCCGCGCGCCGCCTGGCCGCCGAGCTCACCCGTCCTGCCGGTACCGCCGGCGCAGGCGCCGTCCGATAACCCCCTGACACGAAGGCGACAACGATGTTCACGCCCCTGATCAAGGCCTGGCGGCGGCTCGAGGCCAGGCGCCCCGGCACCGCGCAGTTCCTGATGTTCTTCTTGCTGAGCAACGGTGTGACGGTGCTGCAGCTGGCGCTGATGCCGATCTTCCGGTCGATCTTCAACCGGACGGCGTTGGTGCACACCGACTTCCAGGTCCTGCAGGTCGGTTCTGAGGTGGGCGGGTCGCCGTACTTCATCTTCGACTACCCGGCCGGTGAGCTGCCGGTCGGTGGTGGGGGACTGGCGTACTTCTTGGCGGTGCAGATCACGATCGGCATCGCCCAGGTGATCAACTTCTTCGCGCAGCGGAACATCACGTTCAAGGCCACGAACTCGGTGCGCAAGGCGGCCATGTGGTACCTGATCGCCTATATCCTCATCACGTTCGGTGCGGCTGCCGCCCAGGGTTTCTACAAGGCGCCGATCTACAACCTGCTGATGGACACGTGGGGATGGGGAAGCACGGGTGAGACCATCGCCGACGTCGTCACGATGATCATCAACAGTGCGATCGCGTTCTGGATCTTCTTCCCGATCTTCAAGGTGATCTTCAAGCACGAGCCGGGCAAGGACGCGGGCGAACCCGACGCGGGTGAGCCCGAGAACGACCCGACGCCCTCGGGGGCGGTGGCCTCATGAGCGCCCCGACCGGCCCTGTGACCCTCACCGTGGTGGTGCCCTGCTACAACTCGGCCGGGTACATGCGCCGGTGCGTGGAGTCGTTGCTGGCGGCAAGTGGGCCGGACGTGGAGGTCGTGCTCGTCGACGACGGTTCCCAGGACGGCACCGGCCGCATCGCCGACGCGTACGCCGCCCGGTACCCGGGCCGGGTGCGGGCGGTGCACAAGGAGAACGGCGGCCACGGCTCGACGATCAACGTGGGGCTCCAGCTCGCCAGGGGCCGCTACTTCAAGGTCGTGGACTCCGACGACTGGGTGGACGTCGAGGCGTTCACCCGGTTGGTGTCGACGCTGCGCCGGTTCGGTGAGCAGGACGCCGACGTGGACATGGTGCTGAGCAACTTCGTGTACGAGAAGGAGGGCCGCCGGACCACGCGGACGGTGCGGTTCCGTCGGGCCCTGCCCCGTGACGAGGTGTTCGGGTGGGACCAGGTGGGGCGCCTGCGCAAGACCCAGTACTTCCTGATGCACGCGATCGTGTACCGCACGGGCCTGCTGCGTGAGGTGGGCCTGCACCTGCCCGAGCACACGTTCTACGTCGACAACATCTTCGCGTACATGCCGTTGCCGGCGGTGCGGCGCATGTACTACCTGGACGTGGACCTCTACCGCTACTACATCGGGCGGGCGGGCCAGTCGGTGGCCGAGCAGGTGATGATCGGCCGCCTGGACCAGCAGCTGCGTGTGAACCGCATGATGATGGAGCACGTGGCGCGCACGGTGCCCCCGGACCACCCGGCGTACGGGTACATGACCCACTACCTGGAGATCGTGTGCGCGGTGTCCTCCACGTTGCTGCTGCGCTCGGGCACGGACGCGGCCATCGCCACCAAGGAGGCGATGTGGCGGGGCATCCGGGAGGAGGACGAGCTGCTGCACCGGCGGTTGCGGCGCAGCACCCTGGGCACCCTGACGAACCTGCCGGGCCGGCACGGGCGCCGGGTGACGTTGGCCGCCTACCGTGCGGCCCAGTGGCGGGTGGGCTTCAACTGACGTCGGTGCCGGTGGGGCCGGGGGCGGGGACCAGCACCCGCACGGTGAACCACCCGTCCTCGGCGTGGACGGTGAGGGTACCCCCGTACCGTTCGGCGATCTGACGGATGTTCCGCAGCCCGTAACCGTGGTTGAGGTCGTCCCCGGCCTTGGTGGTGCGCGGCAGGTCACCGTCGAACATGAGGTCGCCCTGGTAGTAGTTCTCGAACCGCAGCATGACGAACGAGTCCTGCCGGTGGACGGCCACCCGCAGCAGACGCTGCTCGGGGTCGGGCAGGGCTACCGCGGCCTCGATCGCGTTGTCCAGGGCGTTGCCGACCAGGGCCGCGACGTCCATCGCGGCCATGAAGTCCAGGGCGGCGCCGTCGGCCACGCACGTGAGGGTGATGCCGTGGCGGGCGCAGTCGGCGCTCTTGGTGGTCATGATCGTGTCGAGGACGATGTTGCCGGTCTCGACCCGGGTGTCGTAGTCGCGGATGGAGTCCTCGAGCTGGTCCAGGTACGAGGCGCGCGCGTCGGCGCTGGCCTCACCGCGGATCGCGTTGATGTAGTGCTTGAGGTCGTGGTACTTGCGGTTGACGACGTCGATGTTGTTGCGGGCCTGCAGGTACTGCTCGTGCTGGGAGTGCAGCAACCGGTTCATGGCCTCGACCTCGGCGGTGCGCCGCAGCTCCAGGCGCTGACCCTGCTGGGCGTACAGGGCCACGTACCCGGCGAGGTCGACCAGGGTCCTGATGTAGAACACCTCGGGGCCCAGGCGCCCGCTGAACGGGGTGTTGGTGCTGAGGAAGCTCAGGTTGCTGATCAGGAACGTGATCGCGGCGATCGCCATGGCGCTCAGCACCCCGCGACCGTCGACGTCCACGGGCTGGTCGGCGGGGAAGTGCCGCCGTTCGATGGCCCACGCGGCGGTGAACGCCGCCCCGTACACGACCACCAGCAGCGCCCCGGGCAGCACGGACAGGTCGTCGCCGGCGTCGAAGAAGAACGTGTGCAGCTGCCAGTGCAGGGACGCGACGAGCTCGGCCAGGACGAACGCCCGCGCCAGGAAGTACCCGGCGTTCAGGGCGGTCAGGTCCGCGCACGCCGCGATCAGCAGGTACATGGTGCCCACCGCCAGGGCCATCCCCACCACCCACAGGGCGATGGGCAGCGTCCCGGCCAGCAGCTGCACCCCGATGAGCGCACCGAGGCCCAGGCCGGCGGCCAGGGCCAGCTGGGGGCGGGGCAGCCGTTTGCGGATCAGCAGCACGTACACCAGGCACGCGCCCCACTCGGCGATGGCCGTGTACAGGCGGGGGATGTCCGGCAGGACGTCCTCGATCATGCGGTGCGCCCACCCACGTGGTCGGTCAGGGCCTGCAGGAACGCCCGCCGCCGGGGCCGGCTGACCTGCAGCTCGATGCCCCCGACCATGACGCAGCTGGTGGCGTTGACGCCGGTGACGTGCCTCAGGTTCACCAGGTAGCAGTTGTTGGAGCGGAAGAACCCCTTGTCGGTGAGCTGGGCCTCGAACGCCTTCAACGTGCCGGTCAGGGTGTACGCGCGGTCGGTGGCGTGCACGGTGATGCGGTGCCGCACGCTCTCGATGTACACGATGTCGGCCAGGTCCACCCGCGCCATGCCGGTGCTGACGGTCAGCATGATCCAGTCGTCACGCGACCGGCTGGTCCTGTCGATGGAGCGCCGCAGCTCCTGGGAGAACGCGAAGTACGGCACGGGCTTCAGCAGGTAGCTCAACGCGTCCACCTGGTACCCCTTGATGGCGTACTGGGCCATGTTGGTGATGAACACCAGCACCACGTCCGCGTCGAGTGTGCGGATGTGACGGGCGGCCTCCAACCCGTCCAGGTAAGGCATCTCGACATCAAGAAAGATGATGTCCAGACCGGCCTGGTAGCCGTCCACCAGCTGACGCCCGTCGGGGAACGTCTGGGTGACGAACGACACGTCGTTCTCAGCCTCGAACCGGGTGAGGTGCGCGAGGATCTGCGCTGTTGCGGCGGGGTCGTCCTCGACCACTCCGACGTGGATCACCTGCGGCACTGCGAGCTCCTGCGGTATGGGGGGAAATGGGCGGTGGGGGGCCACCCACCTACTACCGTAGGTGCTCGGGCGGTGGACGCCCCGGGTCCCAGGAGGTGAATGTGAGCGACGTCGTGGTCGTCGGTGCCGGTCTGTTCGGGCTGACCGTCGCAGAAAGGCTCGCCGACCGTGGGATGGACGTCACAGTCGTGGACCGTCGGGCAGAGATCGGCGGAAACGCCGCGAGCGCGTTCTGCCCCCGCACCGGAATCGAGGTCCACACCTACGGGTCGCACCTGTTCCACACCTCGAACGAGCGCGTGTGGGCGTACGTGAACAGGTTCACCACGTTCACGTCCTACGAGCACCGGGTGTGGACCACCTACCGCGGCGAGGTGTTCCCCATGCCCATCAACCTGGGGACCATCAACCAGTTCTTCCGCTCCGCGATGGGCCCCGACGCCGCCCGCGCCCTCATCGCCGAGCAGGCCGCCGAGCTCGACGGCCGCGAGCCGGCCAACCTCGATGAGAAGGGCATCTCGCTGGTGGGCCGCCCCCTGTACGAGGCTTTCATCCGCGGGTACACCGCCAAGCAGTGGCAGACCGACCCCCGCCTGCTGCCCGCCTCGATCATCTCCCGCCTGCCGGTGCGCTACACCTACGACAACCGGTACTTCGACGACACCCACCAAGGGCTGCCCACCGACGGGTACGGGGCCTGGTTCGCCCGCATGGTCGACCACCCCCGCATCGACGTCCGCCTCGGGTGCGACTTCTTCGACCCCACCCAACCCGTGCACCGCGGCGCCGTCGTCGGGCAGGCACCGGTCGTGTTCACCGGGCCCGTCGACCAGTACTTCGACCTCGCCGCCGGCCCCCTGGCCTGGCGCACCCTGGACCTGCAGCAGGAGGTCCTGCCCACCGGCGACCACCAGGGCGCCGCCGTCATGAACTACGCCGACGAGGACGTCCCCGAGACCCGCGTCCACGAGTTCCGGCACCTGCACCCCGAACGCGCCTACCCCAAGGACGCGACCGTGATCATGCGGGAGCGCTCGCGGTTCGCCGAGCCGGGTGACGAGCCGTACTACCCGGTGAACACCCCTGAGGACCGGGCCCGGTTGGCCACCTACCGTGAGCTGGCCGCCCAGGAGCAGGGTGTGCACTTCGGTGGGCGGTTGGGCACCTACAAGTACCTGGACATGCACATGGCGATCGGCTCGGCCCTGACGATGGTCGACAACCAGCTGGCCGACCTGCCCTGACCGCTACCCGGTGCGGGTGAGAGAACGAGCCGTCAGCGCAGCAGCGGCAGGCTTCCGCACAGGCGGTTCACTGAGCGCCGTGGTCCGACGACGCCGATCCCGACGAGCCCGAGCTCTGCTGTGGCGGTGTGGGACATCCGCTCGACGTACTCGTCATAGGTCTTGCAGGACTGCGCGAGCGAGCTGAACGCGATCGTCGTGGTCTCGGGATCCTCGGTTGCTCGCTCGAACAGCTCACGTACTTCCGCCCGGGGCGCGGTGAGGATGGGCACCGGGATGAGAACGATCCCTGCGTGCACGGTGCCGCTCGCGTCCTCGACGTCAGCGCCGATGAGTTCGGGCACCCGATGAGTGAGTGTCATCGCCAGCACCGATGCCGCGTTCGCGGCGAGGCCTGTGGGCAGGCTCTCGTCGACGACGACGGCGCACTTGCTGGCGCTGACATCGATCTGCCGGGTGGGTGAGGTGCTCGTCGTTGCTGTCACCGTTGTCCTGTTCTCGTGGTGGCCGCCGCGAGGACACCCAGCGGCGACTCGTCATCGGCAAGGTCGAGGTCTGCCACGACCCAGGTACTGATCTGCGACCAGGCCTGCACGCCACGCATGTGGTCGGGGTGGTTCATGTAGCGCGCTAGCGCGGCACGGTCGGCGAACACGCCGATAACGCAGAAGTCATAGGCGCAGTCGCGCGTCGTGGTGTTGCGGCCCACTGTCCAGTGCGCGATGTCGGGAATGGCGCGTGGATGCCCACGGGTGATCTCCTGCGGCCCGCAGGGCGCGCGGGTCGTCCCAGTCCGCTCCCTCGCGAAACCGAAATAGCACAACGTGCTGTATCAGCGCTCTTCCCCCCGAAGCCTGTCGGGCCAGCTACGCTGGCATCCGACCCCCCTGTGGCTCCACCTGAGGCTGGTGCTGTCCAACCTTCGGTGGTCGCGCTCAAGGTAGGGGGCGGGCGTGGACGGGGTCAAGGCCTTACGTGCCACCGAACAGGTCGGCCACCGCGGCCTGCCGTGCGGTGGCGCTGGCTGCGCCTTACGCCAGCAGGTTGACAGCGACCTTGCGGTCGTGTCGGAAGACCACCGACGTTCGGACGTCGACGATCTCCCTACGCTGGGTCAGCCGGTCGAGAATGAAGTCGTTGAGATGATCGTTGTCACGGACCGCGACGTGGATGAGGAAGTCGTCGGTCCCGGCCGTGACGAAGACCTCGATCGTCTCCTCAAGCCCGACCACGAACGAGTGGAACGACTCGATCACTGCCCGGTCTGGTGGTCGAAGCCGTACGGCCACCATGGCCTGCACGGAGCGGTTGAGCTTCTTGAGGTCGACGTGGGCGTGCACCCCGGTGACGACGCCGCAGCGGAGCAGCCCGCGGGTGCGCTCCAGGCAGGTCGACTCCGCGACGTGCAGCAGCCCTGCCAGCTCCCGGTTCGATCGGCGGGCGTCCTCCTGCAGCAGCCGTAGCAGGGCCGAATCCACTTCGTCTAGGGGCCTCATCTTCGCGCTCCGATCGAATCTCCTTCGCCAGACACCGCGATCAGCCGAAGGATCCGCACTGTCCTGCCGAGCATCCCGAAGTTGACTCTAGTCTCTGTAGCGTGACCACCCTAGCCGCGGGCGCCCAGACCGGCCAGAACGCGACGTTGCCGTCCCCGCCGCCACGTTGGCTCGCGATCTCCGCGGTTCTCGTGGCCGCGCTCTTCTGGAGCAGTTCCTTCGCTGTCACAAAGGTGACGCTGGCGGACATTCCGCCCATGACCGTCGGTGCGCTGCGCTTCACCGGCGCGGCCGTGATCCTGGGCTTGATCGTCCACCTGCGGCGTGAGCGGGTGCTTCCCTCACGGCGCCAGAAGGCTGGCATTGCCGGCGCAGGACTGCTCGGGATCACCGTCTACTTTGCGCTTGAGAACGTGGGAGTGGACCTCGCCTCGGCCTCCGATGCGACACTCATCGTCGCTACCTACCCCCTGATCACCCTCGTGCTCGAGCGGCTCTTGGGGAGGGCGACGTTCTCCCCGGTCCGTCTGTCAGGGATGCTCCTCGCGATCGTCGGAGTAGCCATGGTGGTGGCGTATGGCCCGGCTGCCTCCACGGGCCAGGACCACCACTTCGTCGGCATCCTCCTCCTGCTGCTGGGTGGGGTTGCCTGGGCTACCTACAACCTGGTGGCCCAACGCGACGGCTCAGGCTGCTCCGCGGTCGTCACCACGTACTACCAGACCTTGGCTGGCGCGGCGGGCTTCATCCTGCTCTCGCTGTTCGAAGCGGGGCAGTGGTCTGCAGTGTCGGGCGGCTCGCTCTTGCGGGTCGCGTACCTCGCAGTGTTCTGCTCGGTGGCGGCGTTCCTGGCCTACAACTTCGGGCTCAAGGCGCTCACCCCGAGCATGGCGGTCAATCTGCTCAACACCGTCCCGGTAGCCGGCCTGATGTGGGCCGTCGTCCTGGCCGGAGAGACCCTCACACCGGGGCAGGTCGTGGGCGGCGGCGTGGTGATCCTGGGCGTCACCCTCGGCATGGCTCGAACGCGGAGTCAGCCGTGTACGGAGCCAATCGGGGACCCAGCGCCGACAGTCCCTCCGGCGGTTGTGCGCGCTGACTCGTGAGACGAACTGGCGACCAGCAGGTCGGAGTTGTAGCCGAGTAGCGGGTGGTGTCCCTTGAGAAGGGGAGAGGGCCCGGGCAGCCGGTGGATCGCCAGGCCTGGCGCCAACGCATGTCGGCGCCAGGCCTGGCGGCGGTTACCCGGTGCGTTGCAGGTGGTGGACGCGGGCGTCGAGGTGGGCGAGGACGTCGGTCTCGGTGGTGGCGGTCGCGGCGGCGAGCTCCATGGCGAGCAGGCGGGTGACGGTCGCCAGGCCGATGACGATGTCTGCGGCGTCGGTCTCGCGGTGCAGGGCGTGGGCGAGGGCGTCCTCGTCGCCGGCGTTCGTCCAGGCGGTGACGACCCGCAGCCCTGCCTCGATGGCCTGGAACTGCACGGGTGTCACCCAGGGCTGCGGGTCGTCGTGGCTCATGGCGGTCAGGTGAGGGAGGCCTGGTAGATGGGTTCGATGGCGGCGTCCAGGGCCTTGTCGAACTGGTCGTCGTCCTGGTCGGCTGAGAGGCCGTCGAGCAGGGCCCGGCTGAAGCTGGCGATGAGGCCGGGGTTGCGGGCCAGGCGTGCGTTGGCGTCGTCGCGGCTGTACCCGCCTGAGAGTGCGACGACGCGGGCGACGGCGGGGTGGGCGATGAGGTCGCTGTAGAACCCGTCGACGGTGGGGATGGTGAGCTTGAGGGCGACCTTGGTGCCGGTGTAGGAGTCCAGGCGGGTGAGGATCTGCTCCTTGAGGATGCCCTCGGCGTCGGCCTTGTCTGCGGCGTCGATGCTGACCTCGGGTTCGATGATGGGCACCAGGCCGGCGTCGAGCACGTGGTCGGCCAGCTGGAACTGCTGGTCGACGACGGCGGTGATGCCGTCGGTGGTGGCGGTGTGGATGACGGACCGCTCCTTGGTGCCGTAGACGCCCTTGTCGCGGGCGCGGGCGAGCAGGTCACCCAGGCCGGGGTTGGGGCGCATGAGCTGGACGCCGTCGGTGACGTCCTCCAGGCCCTTGTCGATCTTGAGGAAGGGGACGATGCCCTTGTCCTCCCACAGGTAGGCGGCCGAGCCCTTGCCCTGGATGTCGCGGTCCAGGGTGTTCTCGAAGAGGATCGCACCCAGGATGCGTTCGCTGGTGAACACGGGGCTGGTGATGATGCGGGTGCGGGCGGCGTGGATCAGGTCGAACATCTCGGTGTCGTTCGAGTACTGGGACTCCTCGATCCCGTAGGCGCGAAGGGCCTTGGGGGTGCTGCCGCCGCTCTGGTCCAGCGCAGCGATGAACCCGTGTCCGGTCTCGAAGCGAGCGGACTGCTGGGCGTGACTCATCGGGTCTCCTGGGGCTGTTCGGTGTGGACACCTAGACTGTAGATGAGAACCGTTCTCAAACCAAGGGTGGCTGGTGGGGCCAGGTGAAGGGGTGCAGGTGAAGGGCTGGCGGGTGCCGGTGGTGGCGTTGACGGGGCACCTGGGTGCGGGCAAGACGACGGTCCTGAACCAGCTGCTGCTGAACCCGGGTGCGCGCATCGGGGTGGTGGTCAACGACTTCGGGGCCATCAACGTGGACGCGGGCCTGCTCACCGGTCAGGTCAGCACCGCGGAGTCGATCGCGGGCGGGTGCCTGTGCTGCCTGCCTGACAGCGGGGGGCTGGACGAGGCTCTGGAGGTCCTGACCCGGCCGCGCCTGCGTCTGGACGCGGTGGTGGTCGAGGCCAGCGGTGTGGCCGAACCCGCGGCCCTGGGGCGCCTGATCCGGTTCAGCGGTGCCGAGCACGTGCGCCCGGGCGGGTTGGTGGACGTGGTGGACGCCGACGCGTACTTCGCGACCGTGGACACCGGGGGTGACCCACCGGCACGGTTCGGGGCCACGACCCTGGTCGTCATCAACAAGACGGACCTGCTGCCCGCCGACGAGCGCGAGCCGACGGTCGAGCGGATCCGTGCCCGCGTCCACGAACGCAACCCCCACGCGCACGTGGTGGTGACGACCCGGGGGAGGGTCGACCCGGCCCTGGTGTTCGACGCCGCCACCGACCACGACCCCGACGACCAGCTGCCCCTGGCCGACCTGGCCCGTGAGCACGCCGGCCCCCCGCACCGCCACGCCAACGCCGTGACGGTGCCCGCCACCGGCCCCGTCGACCCCGGCGCCCTCATCGACCTGCTGGAGGACCCGCCCGCCGGGGTGTACCGGCTCAAGGGCACCGTCGTCGTCGACACCGGCCGCACCACCCGCGCGTACACGGCCAACGTGGTCGGACGCCACATCCACATCGCCCCCCACCCGGCGACCACCGGCGACGGGCTGGTCGCCATCGGAACCCACCTGAACCACGCCGACGTCCACCGACGACTGCAGACCGCACTCGCGGCCCCGAGCGGACCCGTGGCCGCCCAGGCGATGCGGCGCCTGGTGCGGTACCGGCGCCTGAGCGAGTGACACCCCGCACCACACGCACCACCCACCCGGTCAGGCAGGTAGGCTTGCTCGACGTCGGACGGCACCCCCGTGGCACCGCCCGCACGCGACGAGCCAGCACCACCACGTGCCCGGCTCCGAGCGCCTGTAGCTCAGGGGATAGAGCACCGCTCTCCTAAAGCGGGTGTCGCGCGTTCGAATCGCGCCAGGCGCACAGAGGCGTTGTTGCAGTTCAGGGGCGTTATAGGCGCCGTGGCTCCGCTGGGGACCGTGTCCGATTCGCCGAGCATTGGTCAGCGTCTTGTCTCAGGACGTGGACGGCCCGTCAAGGACGAGGGGACGCCGGCGGAACCGTGCGATGGCCCGGGCCCACGCGGATGCATCAAGCCGTGGTCATGGGCGCGCCAGGGTGGACTACTTCTCCCAGGGCGGTAGCGCCTCGAGGAACTCCGCGACCGCTCCGACGGCACGCCGTTCAAGCTGGGGCTCCTCGGAAGGATCCGCGGCGACGAACCGTGCATAGCTTCGTGCCCCGACGCGGCTCGGCTCGGCGAACATGTCCCTCAGGCGCGCCATTGCTTCCGAAACCTGCGGGTCGTGGTAGGCCGGTCGCAAGCCGAAGGCTCTGGCCGCGGCCGCCGGTCCTCCGGGCCAGCTCTCGATGAGCCAGATGATGTCGTAGGAGTCCTTGGGCTTGTCGCGATCACGGAGCGCATCGATCTTCGCAACCAGGAAGGCCAGCGGACCGGTGACTCGGATTGTCGCTTCGTGTCGGCCTCGACCTTGCGGTAGGTCGACCAGCTCCGTGACTTCTTCGACGTCCCGGGTGAGCAGGTCGCCAGCCTCGAGTGCGAGCGCGGAGAGGCGTCCGCCGAAGTTGTGCTTGCCCGTCGGGTTCTCGCCCGCACTCGGGCGGAAAGCGTGGCCAGCTGGGCGATCCTCGCCTGCTGGGCAGAAGAACTCGACGGTCAGAGCCAAGCCGGCGCTGCGATGCCAGCGGAAGGAGGCGTCGCTCACCTCGAAGTGACGGCGCTTGAGCACCGCCTCCATCCGCTCGTACGTCTCGGTCTGCCCTTCCACCAGAGCGATGCTCAGACACAGGTCGAGATCTGCGGTGCCGACGTGCGGTTCGATTCCCGGGTCCAGGACGGGGACAAGGAGGCTCGGGACTAGTCCACCGATCAAGACGACGTGCGCCGCTGTGAAGCCGAGCGCTCTGATGAGGTCGGCCGCCTCCGCGACAAGTTCGGTGGCGACGCTCGGGTCATAGCCGCTCTTGTGCTGTCCGTCAGGCTCGTTCAAGGACCTGCTCCCGGAAGAGTTGGGCGGCGTCGGCGCCGCGACCGCCCTGGCGCGCGAGATCCAGCCACACGCGCACAGGGGGCGCGACCCGCACGCCGTTGACATCGCGTGCGGCAAAGGTTCCGAGCTCGCCGGTATCGGTCCACAGCTCGAGGTTCATGCCGCGACCTGCGTCCTCCGCGTCAAGGTGCTCTAGGCCGAGCCGATGAAGGGCGCTGTCTGCTTGCACCGGACCGACGCGGATGTGGCTGACGATGATCTGGCTCAAGACCGGCGCGCCGAGTAGTTGGCTCGCGGCCGCGCCCGTAACGGCATACGGCAGGCCGGCGGCATCTGCGCGCTCCGCGAAGCGCCGGAGCACCTCCTCTGGTGTGCGCGCGTAGAGGTAGGTTGCCGCGGTTCCTGGACGGCGTCGTGCGCGGTCGATCGTTGCGAGCCAGTCCATGGCCCCGTGACGGTCGGTGATTCGGCGCCTTTGCTGCGGGCCTTTACCCGTGCTGGCGAGGAGACGTTCAGCTTCCAGCGCCTTGAAGACGTTGTGGGCTTGGCCGACCGAGATCGCGGCTTCGTGCGCGAGTCGGCTGATGGTCCACTCCCCGTCGACGGCGAGCAGGACTTGGACCGCGCGGATTCCCGCTGGACCTAGTTTGGCCGGTTCGGTTCGGCCGCGCCGTGGGCCTCGCCCACTGTGGTCGACGTGTACGAGGGTTCCCGGCCAGGCGACGTGTATCGCACCACGGCCGTCGCACCAAGAGAGGCCTGCCGCTTCCAGTGCGTCACGTTCTCTCTCGGGGATCGTGAGAGAAGCGATCATGCCCACTGCCCCGGGCGGCACCATCCGGGTCAGCTCGACGGCTGACTTCACGTCACCCTCGACGTGTGGCCGTGGGAGGAGGACGAGCGGCCGGAACGTGCCGTCGACTCCGACCCGGTTCCGGTGTCCGGGTGCGATCTCCGTCCTCGGAGCCCCGGCGAGCACATCCCGGTACCGGCCCGGTGTGGCAGGCTCCAGCTCGATGGTTACCTTCACTCCAGAGCACCATTCACTTTGTGATGAACGCTGACGATGAGTGAAGAGTAGCGCCGAACCAGCATGGCTGTCAGCCGCTGGGCCACCGCCATGCCCGGCTGGCCTCGTCGCCCGCAGCGACGTGACGGGTCAGGTAGGCGTACCAGTCCCCGGCCGTGAGCTTGTGCATCGACATCAACTCCGCCACCTCGCTCACCGCCGCCATGCGAGCCGGACCGGCTTGCCCTACACCTGTAGGTGTGCGGGCGGACAGGAGAAGATTGGCGGCCCACGCGCTCGAGGCGTCTACAGGCAGGTAGGCGTACCGATGCGCAACCCGCGGGGAGCGCAGAGAGGATCTGGCGCCGGGCAGACTGGGGACACCGCACCCTGGAGGACGCCATGCCGATGGCCCGAGGGATCACCCGCATCAACAATCGGTTCATCAACCCGGTCATGCTGCGGCTCGCCGGGATCGGGCCGATGGTCGACCTCGAGCACGTCGGCCGGCGGACCGGGACGGTGCGGCACACCCCGCTCATGGCCTTCCGCCGCGGGGACGTGGTGACGATCGCGCTGACCTATGGCCCGGACGTCCAGTGGCTGGCCAACATCCGCCACTCGGGCGGGTGCCGCATGCGCATGGGCCGGGAGATCCTCGAGCTCGGTGCCCCGCGACTTCTGGACCCGGCCGAGGGGCTGGCGCGCATCCCGCAGCCCCAGCGCGCGCTGCTGCGATGGCCCATCCGGTGCCGCGACTACGTCGAGCTGCCCGTGCTCCGGCCCCGTCCCGAGAGGGCTTCAGTCTTCCCGGAAGGTGAGCCCTTCCGCGGCCAACGCGTCACCCAGGATGGCGACAGCCTTGGGGCCGACGCCGTGGATCGCCAGGAGCTCTCGCCGGGATCGTGTGGCCACGAGTCGGAGGCTCGTGAGGCCGTTCGCGGCGAGCTCGCGCGCGGCGGTCCTGCCGATCGCGTCGGGGAGGTCGCCGACCGGGCGGACGTCGGGTGTGGAAGCCATGGCCCATCCTCCCAAGGACGATGCGGCACCGGCGGGTAGTCGGCTCTCCCTTGGGGGTTCGGTACCGCTGCGAGGCCCGGATCGAGAGTGGCGCCCACCCGGAGCGATCCGACCGCTCGATGACGGCGGGTGGCCCAATGACGGACGCGCACTCGTCTTGCATCCCTGCGATGCTGCCGGTGTCGTGGGTCGGTCCGGGGCCCGCGGCGTCGCCGGGATCGCGGGGCGCGCGTCGCCAGGTGAACTGCAGTTGGCCCGCGACGTGGCGATGCGTGTGCGTCGCAGCCGTTCAGCAAGCCCGTGAACCGTCAGCTATCGAGCAGGTGTGACCGAGACCGTGGCCCGTCCGAGCCCGACCCGTCTGTACCACTTCACGCACATCGACCACTTGACAACCCTCGTCGAGAACGGGCTGCAGTGCGATTCGCGCGTCCGAGGCGCGGGGCTGTTGGCACACTGAGTCGCCCTGGGTCTGATGGAGGCTCGGGCTATGGGATTTCGACCAGGTGGTGGTCGTCCCGGTGGGTAGCGTAGAACGCTGCTTCGAACTCGGTGGGTGGGACGTCGCCGAGGGAGCTGTGTAGTCGCTGGGTGTTGTGCCAGTGGACCCAGCCGAGGGTGGCCAGCTCGACGTCCTCGACGCTCTTCCAGGGCCCGGTGCGGGCCGGTCCGTGGATCAGTTCGGCCTTGTAGTAGCCGTTGACGGTCTCGGCCAGGGCGTTGTCGAACGAGTCCGCCACGGTCCCAATCGAGGGGCACGCGCCGATCTCGGCGGGGCGTTCGCCGTAGCGCAGGGAGGTGAACTGACTGCCGGCATCGCTGTGACACCGTAGCCCAGTGATCTGCGCCCCGCGGGACCAGCGGGCCATCTCGATCGCGTCCAGGACCATCTCGGTGCGCATGTGCGGTGCAACGCGCCACCCGACGATGGTGCGGGAGAAGACGTCGGTGATGAAGCAGACGTAGGCCACCCCGGTCCAGGTCGGCACGTAGGTCAGGTCGGTGACCCACAGCTGGTTCAGGGCGGTGGCGGTGAAGTCCCGCTCGACCAGGTCCGGATAACGGGCCGCGGCAGGGTCGACCTTGGTGGTGCGGACCCGCTTGGTGCGCCAGGCGCCCTCGATGCCCTCGGCACGCATCAACCGGGCGACCTGGTCCCGGCCCACATCCCACCCGACCCGGACCGCGGCCTTCCAGAGCTGACGGGCCCCGTTGACGCAGTAGTTGTCCTCCCACAGCCGGGCCAGCACCGGGCGCAGGACACCGTCGCGGACCTCCCGGGCCGAGGGCCGGCGGGCCTTGGCGGCGTGGTACGTGCTCGGCGCCACCTGCAGCACGCTGCAGATGGGCTCGACACCGAGCTCGTCGCGGTTCGCGTCGATGAACGCGACTACTTCTTGTGTTGGCGGTCGAGCTCCGCCCCGAAGAAACTCGCCGCCCGCCTCAAAATCTCATTGGCTCGGCGCAACTCCCGGTTCTCCTGCTCCAGCTCTCGCAACCGGGCGTTCTCGGCCGAGGTCACCCCCGGCGCACGGCCGCCGTCGATGTCGGCCTGCCGAACCCACTGGCGCACCGACTCGGTCCCGTACCCGAGCTGGGATGCGACCCGCTGCACCGTCCCGTGCTCGGTCCCCAGCTCAGCGCGCAGGTCCCGGACCATCCGCACCGCCGCGGCCTTCTCCTCCTCGGAGTACCGGCGCGTGGTCGGCTTCCCCTTCCACACCTCTCGTGGCATGGCTCCATCCTCGTTTCCAAGGTCAGGAACCTCCAACATCCCCAGGGCGACTCAGGGCGACTCAATCCAAACCCCCGGTTCGTCTTGCGCAAGGGCTGCTCTGGGCGGGGGTGGCGTCCGGCCAGCGCAGGACAGCGCCCTTGGCGACCCGAACTGGAGACAACGGGTACGTCGGTGAGGACCGCTCCGTCCCCTCTCGACTCGGCAGCGGCGGTTGCCGAGGGCTCTGTGAGCCCTCTGGCGCTCGCCGTGACGGGAGTTGCCGCCGCCTCCTGTCAGGTTCGCAGCGACGAAGGCGTCGCTGCGAACCTTGATCGAACACCTGCACGCGCCGAGCCACAGAAGCAGCCTCTCGCCAGACCACCAACCTGGCAACACGCCGTGAAACCCTTCGTCAGAGGTTCGACGAGTCGAGGCGTTAGGATTCGGCAGTGGCTCCCCTCAAGCGAAAGATCAAGCGCGTCGAGGATGTCTTCGGCGTCGCGCCCGAAGTGCTTGTTGACTCGTACGTAGACAGAGGAGATCTCGACAAGAAGATTGCTCGCCTGCTCGGAAAAAAGAAGCACATTGCGCTGCGCGGGGTGTCTAAGTGCGGAAAATCTTGGCTACGTCAACGAGTCTTGCCGAGAGCCCTGGTGGTGCAGTGTCGCCTCGGGAAGACCGTCCTAGACGTTTATCGGGAAGCGCTCGGCGAGTTGGGAATCAGGCTGGAAGTGAGCTCCTCCAAGGCCAGCAGCCTGACAGGGACCGTCGAAGCTACTGCCGAGGTCGGCGTTAGTCTCATTACCAAGATCGCGGCAAAGTGGGGTTTTTCGGGGACGACTACGGAGACACAGACAACCACGGCCGTTCGCCAGGACATCAATGACCTTGGCTTTATTGCCGACCTGATCCGTGAGAGTGGTCGGATATTAGTCATCGAAGACTTCCACTATCTGGATCACATTGAGCGCACGAAGTTGGCTTTCGACCTTAAGGCGCTGTGGGATTTCAAGACCTACGTCGTGATCGTGGGAGTCTGGAGTGGGCAGAATATCTTGGTCCACCTCAACCCCGACCTCTCGGCACGAGTTCGCGAAGTGCCGATCTCGTGGAGCAAGGAAGAGCTTAAGAAGATCTTCGAGACCGGGGGGGCCGCCCTGAACCTCCGGTTCGGAAGCGAAATCGTGGCCCGCGCCATCGAGGACTGCTACGGAAACGCTGGCATTCTCCAGCGCCTCATCGAAGGGGTTCTCGAAGAGGCTGGAATCGAGGAGGAGCAGGTCCAACCGACGGACGTCGACAACATCGCGCTACTTGACGATGCCGAACTCAACTATGCCGAGGAACTAAACTCGGTCTACCTCGAGTTCGCAAACCGCGTCTCTAGCGGAATCCGGAACCGGCAAAATGCGACTGGCATCTATGCGCACGCCATGGCGGTGATCATGTCAGCCAATGATGAAGATCTAATTCGAGGCGTGCCACTCGATACTGTTTTTAGGACGGCGCACGCTCGAGAAGGCAGGATCCAGAAAGGGAACCTGAAGACCGTGTTGGAGAGAATTGAAGCCTTGCAAGTCGACGATGCCGGGAGGGGTCTCGTCCTGGCCTATGATGAGTCGCGCAAGGTTGTTTCTGTTGTCGATCGGCAACTTCTACTGTACCGCAAGTACGCTACCGTGCCCTGGCCGTGGGAAGACCTGATTGCTGAGGCCGATGATCGCGGAGAGGCGTTCGCCGACGCCTAAGTTGGTAAGACAGTCCACGACAGCCGCGTGTGCCGGACCGCTCCTGAGTTTGGCCGAACGCGCTAGCTGCGGCGCGTCAACTCGACCCGTTTGAACTCGGCGCTCCTTCGGTCCTCTGGTGCCGGCCGTGCCGGAGGGTTGCCGGGGGAGTCGACGTCCGTCGAGACGGCCGCGGCGCAACCGACGTTGGGTGTCAGCCATGCTCCTCGTACCCTGTGGCTTGCGGACGAACGCATGGGTGCGGACAACCTTGCCTCCTGTCGCCTATAGAACTTCGTGCCTGTCGACGGCCTGGCCGCTGGTGTTCTCGGTGGTCTCGCAGGCGTCTTCGACGCGCCAGTTGAGAGTTGCCCCACCGGCCGTCCTCGATCTTGGCGTTCCCCGCCTTTTCGGCACCGCACGTTCGGTTAGTCGAATTGCTGTCTGGCGCAACTGGCCAGACGTGCGCTACCCATCAGCGCGCGCCGCAGAGCGGTGTCGTTTGACCATCCCATGGCTCCGGAGATCGTTTATGATGTCGGGATGGACTGGGGAACGCTACTGGCGTCACTGCTTGGTGTTGTCGTCGGCGGTGGGGTGACCTACCTCGTAAGCATGCAGCTCGCGCGCGTTGACGCCGCTCGGCGCCGAGGGGAGTCCCTCCAGCATCGATTGCTAGACACGGCTAACGCGTACCTTGGTGCAGTCGCCGAGTATCGCCGTCACGCTACGGACACTCTCGACTGGATCGAGAACTGGCGGGCGTCTCGTGATGCGGGCCACACCGACGCGGCCGCGATGTCGTGGGATCGGCGGGTTGAGTCAATCGCCCGTCGGGAAGAAGAGCGGGCGCGCGCTCTCGTCGAGCGCGTGCGCCTGGAGCTTCTTGCCCCTGACCTTGCCCGCCTGGCGGGTTCCCTCCTGTCGCCGCCCGCTCCCGTCAGCGATCCGGCGCGCCAGGAGGCCGCAGAGGCTCGCTGGAAGTCCGCACACGACGAGTTCCTTGCAGCGCTTCGAGTCCGCTTGGCGCTTCCTGACGAGTGACCGGAGCGGCAAGGGGTCGGCCAGTCTCAGTTCCGACTCGGTTGCTTCGCCAAGAACACCTAGTCTGTATTCGCCGAATCCTTCATCATGCCTGAACTAGTCGTCTGGCTCGTCGCTAGCCAGGTCGCCTTCCTCGTCAGCTTCGGACACGACTCGCCGAAGCCCGCCTTCGCCGATCACGGCTTCACCGCGGGCGAGCCTCATGAGCCGCCAAAGTGGCTCATCCCAATGCAGGGTGTAGTCGCGGCCTGAAGCCGCCTGTCTCGAGCAGGCTCCTGGCGATGTAGTTCGTCAGGTTGCGAAAGCCCAGGGCGGAGCCGCGGAGGTGCTCGAGGCGACCGTTCATGGCCTCGGTCGGGCCGTTGCTGGTGCCGGGTCGGTCGAAGTAGGCCAGGACGTCCTCGGCCCGCTTCTTCAGGGTCCGCCCGAGCGTGCGGAGCTCGGTCAGGGCGGTCGGGACGCCGGTGGTGACGGACTCGATCACCTTGGTCATGAGCTGCTTGCCGCGGTCGCGGTCGGGGTCTCGGTAGGCCCCGATCATGCGCTGGTAGATGCCCCAGGTTGCCTCGACCTGAACGTGTTCCTCGTTCTCGAACAGCGCCGTCAGGCGCTGGCGTTGCCGGTCGGTGAGCAGGCCTGCGCCGGTGTGAAGGGTCCGTCGGGCTTGGTAGAGCGGGTCGCCGGCGCGGCCTCGGTGTCCGTGCAGGTCCTGCTGGACCCGGCGCCGGCAGCGGTCCATGGCGTCGCCGGCGAGGCGGACGACGTGGAACGGGTCCATCACCGCCACGGCCTCGGGCAGCTCTTCGGTGGTCGCGGTCGTGAAGCCGGTGAAGCCGTCCATGGCCACGACCTCCAGGCCCTCGCGCCAGGCCCTCGGCCGCTCGGCGAGCCAAGCCTTGAACGCCTGCTTGGAGCGCCCCTGGACCATGGCCAGCAGTCGTGAGGGGCCGGTCCTGTCACGGACCGGGGTGAGGTCAATGACGACGGTGACGAACCTGTCGCCCCGGCGGGTGTGGCGCCAGACGTGCTCGTCGACGCCGATGACCTTCACGTCCTCGAAGCGGGTCGGGTCGTCGAGCAGGGCGCGCTTGCCTTCGGCCAGGACGGCGTCGTTGGCGGTGTCCCAGGACACCGCCAGTGCCTCAGCGAGGCGGGCGACGGTCAGGTGCTGGCAGACGAGCCCGACCAGAGCCCACCGCAGGGCGGTCCGGGACAGCTTGGCGCGCGGTTCGGCGGCGCGGCTGGTGTCCTGGCGCCAGACGTGGCCGCAGCCGGTGCACTTGTAGCGGCGGATCCTGACCAGCAGGGTCGTCGGGCGCCAGCCCAACGG
>NZ_AXCZ01000184.1 GCF_000767165.1 Cellulomonas bogoriensis 69B4 = DSM 16987 | reverse complement strand
CGGCGATCGCGTCGAGGCTGCACACGCCGTGCACCGGGACCCCGAGGGCCAGCCCCAGCGTCCGTGCGGTCACCAGGCCGGCACGCAGACCGGTGAAGGGTGCGGGCCCGGTGCCCGCGACCACCGCGGTGAGGTCCCGGCGGTCCACACCGGCCTCGGTGAGGACCTCGGTCACCAGCGGGGCGAGGAGCTCGGCGTGTCGGCGCGGCTCGGCGACGCAGCGGTCGGCCAGGACCGCGCCGTCCCCGTCCACGAGGGTCACGGTGATGTCGGCGGAGGTGTCGAGGACCAGCACAGGCACGGGCGTCATCCTCCCACCGCGGTCGGCAGGTCGACCCCCACCCACCGCTCCCCCACGGCACGCACCGTGACGTGCCGTGGGCCCTGCGCGGCGTCGGTGAGGTCCTCCGCGTCCGCCAGGGCGGTCCCGGTGCCGCCGTGGGGCCGGTCGAGGAGGATCTCGAGCCGGTCCTCGGCGAGGACCTCCGCGAGGCCCTCGCCCCACTCCACGACCGTCACGGACTCCTCGAGGCTCGTGTCGAGGTCGAGGGCGTCGAGCTCGTCGAGCGAACCCAGGCGGTACGCGTCCACGTGGACCATGGCAGGGCCCTGCCCGGTCGGCGGGTGCACCCGCGCGATGATGAACGTCGGCGAGGCGACCTGACCGCGCACCCCGAGCCCCTCCCCGATGCCCTGGGTCAGGGTCGTCTTCCCCGCGCCGAGCGGACCGGTCAGGACCACCAGGTCCCCCGCCCGAAGCACCGCGGCCAGGGCCCTGCCCCAGGTGCGCGCGCTCGCGGCGTCGACCAGCTCGACGTGGACGTCGCTCACGGGGCCACCGCCCCCACGTGGGTGCGGGGCACCCTGGCCCCCACCCGCGTGACGATCTCGTAGGAGATCGTGCCCACGACGTCGGCCCAGTCGTGGGCCGTGGGGCCGCCGTCCGTCCCGTCGCCGAAGAGCACCACCGTGTCCCCGGCCCGCTCGGGCGCGTCGGCCCCGAGGTCGAGGACCACCTGGTCCATGCACACCCGGCCGGCCACGCCCAGACGGCGCCCACCGACCTGGACGGGGCCGCCCCAGCGCTCGCGGGTGCCCGAGGCGTGGCGGGGGATCCCGTCGGCGTACCCGAGCGGGACCAGGCCCACCCTGGTCGCGGCCGGGGTCACGTAGTCGTGGCCGTAGGAGATCCCGTGGCCGGCCGGGACGTCCTTGACCAGGGCCAGGTCGGCCTCGAGACGCATCGCGGGACGCAGCCCGAAGTCCGCCGGGCCACCCAGTTCCGGGACCGGGGACAGCCCGAACACGGAGATCCCGGGGCGCACCAGGTCGTAGTGCATCGCGGGGTCGGTGAGGGTCGCGGCCGAGTTCGCCAGGTGACGCACCTCGAGCCGGGCCCCGGCGCGCTCGACGGTGCGGCACGCCTCGTCGAACACCGCGGCCTGCTGCAGGACGGTGGGGTGGGCGGGTGCGTCGGCCCACGCCAGGTGCGACCAGACACCCACCACCACGCACAGGCCCTCGGCCTGCGCGGCCATCAGCACCTCCAGGAGCTCCTCGAGATCGGCGGGCATCACACCGCCCCGACCGAGGCCGGTGTCGACCTTGACGTGCACCCGGGCCGGGACGCCCGCCGCGCGCGCGGCGGCCACCACCTCGTGGGCCGCCCACCCGGCCGCGACGGACACGTCGACCCCGACGGTGACGACCTCGGCCAGGGGTGCGCCGGGGGCGTACAACCAGGTGAGCACCGGGGCGGTGACGCCCGCGGCCCGCAGCGCCAGGGCCTCGGTGATCTGGGCGACACCGAGCCAGGTGGCACCCCCCGCGAGCGCCGCGAGCGCCGACGGGACCAGGCCGTGGCCGTAGGCGTCGGCCTTGACCACGGCCATGACCTGCGCCGCACCGGACCTGTCGTCCAGGGCCCGGACGTTGTCACTGATGGCACCGAGGTCGATCACCGCGCGCGCGGGGTATGGGCTCACGCGCACATTGTCCCAGGTGCGCGTCCTGCCGGTGTCCGTCCTGTGCGTGCTCTCCGTCGAAGGCCGGAGGCGAGCGCGGCCGAGCCGGGCGTCCCGCCGTTCGGCCCTCGTCAGCACTGTGCCGCTGGACCCGGGACGGGCCGGTGACGCGGTCCGTCGGTCACCGGCCCGTCTGCCGTAGCCCGCTGCACCGTCACCCGGCACGCGGGCTCACCACACCCGCCGCACCACCGCCTTGATCGCCTCGACCACCAGGAAGATCACCGCGGCGATCGCGGCGGTCAGCAGCCACGAGCCGAGCGGCAACGGGGCCGAGCCGAAGAGGGTGTGCATGAACGGGGCGTACACGAACAGCGCCTGCAGCGCGACGAGCGCGGCGACCGACCACCACACCACCGGGTTGGTGAAGAGCTGGCCGCGGTCGATCGAGGAGCCACGCAGGTTCCGGCAGCTGACCAGGTACCCGACCTGCCCGAGTGCGAGCATCGTGACCGCCGCGGTCTGGGCCTGGGCGTCCGCCACCCCCTGGGCGCGCGCCAGGTAGTACAGCGCCAGGGTCGCCCCGCCGATGAGCAGCGACGCGGCGGCGATCTGGACCATCGCCCCCTTGCCGATGATCGAGGTGCCCGGGGCCCGGGGTGGGCGCCTCATGACGTCGGCCTCGGCGGGCTCGAACGCCAGGGCGAGGGACAACGTCACCGCGACGATCAGGTTCACCCACAGGATCTGCACCGGGGCGAGGGGCAGCGACAGCCCCAGGACCACAGCCGTCAGCAGGACCAAGGACTGCGCACCGTTGGTCGGCAGCAGGAACACGACCGACTTCTGGATGTTGTCGAACGTGCGGCGGCCCTCTTCGACGGCACGCTCGATCGTCGCGAAGTTGTCGTCCGCGAGGACGATCTCGGCGGCCTCCTTGGTCGCCTCGGTGCCCTTGATCCCCATCGCGACCCCGACGTCAGCACGCCGCAGCGCGGGGGCGTCGTTGACGCCGTCACCGGTCATGGCCACGACCTCGCCGTTGGCCTGGAGCGCCTGCACCAGCCTCAGCTTGTGCTCGGGGCTCACCCGGGCGAACGTGTCGTAGCGCCGGACCACGTCCCTGAGGTCCTCGTCGCTCGCACGGTCGAGCTCGGTGCCGGTGATCGCCACGTCCGCGTGCCCGGCGGCGGTGTCGATGATGCCCATCTGCCGGCCGATGGCCGTGGCCGTGCCCGCGTGGTCACCGGTGATCATCTTGACGCCGATGCCTGCGCGGCGTGCCTCGGCGACGGCCTCCACGGCCTCCGGCCGGGGCGGGTCCAGGATGCCGACCACGCCGACCAGGACGAGCCCGTCGTCCAGGTCTCCCAGCGACAACGTCTCCCTCCCGTCCTCACGGACCGCACGGGCCGCCGCCAGGACCCGCAGGCCGCGCGCGCTCAGCCCGTCGACCAGCACGTCCCACTCCTCGCGGTCCCACGCCTGCGGCGAGCCGTCGGCGCCCAGCACGGCCGTGCACCTGTCCATGACACGGTCCGGGGCGCCCTTCACGTGCACCACCACCTGGCCGTCGGGGACGCGGTCGAGGGTCGCCATCAGCTTGTGCTCGGACTCGAACGGCACCACGGCCACCCTCTCCAGGTGCGCCACGTCCGCCCCGGCCTTGCCGGCCAGCGCCCGCAGGGCGCCCTCCGTCGGCTCACCGACGACGGCCCAGCGACCGTCCTGCTCGGTGAGGGCCGCGTCGTTCGCCACCGCCATCACCGTGACCAGGGCGTCCAGGTCCCGGTGGGATGCCAGGGTCGCCGGGGTGTCCTCGGTCAGGATCCTCCCGGTCGGCTGGTAGCCCAGGCCCTCGACCTGGTACCGGCGCACCGGGGTCACGACCTCCTGGACGGTCATCTCGTTCTTGGTCAGTGTCCCGGTCTTGTCCGAGCAGATGACCGTGACCGAACCCAGGGTCTCCACCGACGTCAGCTTGCGGGTGATGGCGTTGCGCCGGGCCATGTGCTGGACGCCGCGCGCCAGCGTGATCGTCACGATCGCGGGCAGCCCCTCGGGGATGGCCGCCACCGCGAACGCCACCGCTGCCGTGAGCAGGAGCGCGACCTCCATGTCGTGCACCGACCAGCCGAGCACCATCATGAGCACCGCGAGCCCCAGGATCACCTTGGACAACATCGTGCCGAACGCCTTGATCCTGCGCTCCAGGGGGGTCTTGAGCTGCTCGACCGACTCGATCATCGAGCTGATCCGCCCGATCTCGGTGCGGGCACCGGTGGCGACCACCACTCCCGTGCCACGACCGCTGACGACGAGGCTGCCCGAGTACGCCACGCTCGCCCGGTCACCCACACCGGCGTCCGCGTCGACCGGGTCGACCTGCTTGGTCACGGGCTCGGACTCCCCCGTCAGCCCCGCCTCCTCGGTGCGCAGCTCGGTGGAGGCGGTGACCCGCAGGTCCGCCGGGACCCTGTCACCGGACCGCAGGCGCACCACGTCCCCCGGCACCAGGTCCGCGGCCTGGACCTCGAGCCAGCGTCCGCCCCGCCGGACCTGCGCCGTGGAGGACAGCATCGTCCGCAGGCCCGCGAGCGCCCGCTCGGCCCGGCCCTCCTGCACGAACCCGATGACGGCGTTGACGACCGCGACCGCCAGGATGACCCCGAAGTCCACCCACTCCCCCAGGACGGCCTTGAGCACCGCAGCCGCGAGGAGCACGTAGATCAGGACGTCGTTGAAGTGGCGCGCCAGGCGCAGCAGCACCGGGTCGGGGTCGGCCTCGGGAAGACGGTTCGGGCCGTGGCGCCCGAGCCGTGCGGTCGCCTCCGCCGGGTCCAGGCCCGACTCGCCGGTGCCCAGCGCCCGCTCGACCTCCTCGACGGACCGGGCGTGCACCTGGCCCGGGTCGAGCTGGTCCCGGGCACCCTCGGCGGGGTCACGCTGCGTGGCTGTCGTCGGCATGCTCTCTCCTCTCCTCAGGGGTGGATCACGTTCACGGGGACGTCAGGGGCGTGGCACCAGGGTGGTCAGCAGCGCGAGCGCGACGAGCGCGGCCATCGCCCCGCCGACGCGGCGACGGGTGGACCACAGCACCCACCGGTCCACTGCCGACCCGGCCCGACCGCCGACGTCGGCGGCACCGCGGCGGTGGACGGCGATGCCGATCTCGCCGG
>NZ_AXCZ01000252.1 GCF_000767165.1 Cellulomonas bogoriensis 69B4 = DSM 16987 | reverse complement strand
CCATGACCGCGGGGGCCGCGGTGCCGGTGCCCAGGGAGATGCCCGCGCCCAGGACGACGGCCGCTGCGGTGACGGCCCGGGCGGCGCGCACCTGGGCCAGGCCCGGTACGGGCGGCCTGGCCTGCAGGGATGCGGTGGGGCGTTGCGGCTGCTCCAGGCGGTAGGTCTCGGCCAGCAGGGCGCCGACGACGATCCCGGCCAGGACGCAGAACAGCAGGTCCCCCAGGGGTGTGCCGTCGCCGATGCCGACCTTGATGCGCTGCTCCCACAGCAGGCCGACGATCAGGGCGAACAGGCCGCCGACGGCGCCGCCCAGGACCCGGTGCTCGCGGTGGCGGCGCAGGTAGCGGGTGTAGACGGCGACCTCGTCGGGGCCCGGGGTGCGGGTGCCCGCGAGCCAGGCGACGTCCCGGGTGGTCACCTGCGTGCGGGTGACCACCACGTAGGCCACCACTGCGAGGACCAGCAGCGCCAGGACGGGGATCACGATGCCCATGGGGACTCCCTCTTTGTCATATTGGCATAGTACGATGGGCCAATGATCGCAGCAAGTGACTCCCCGCGGCCTGACGACGGCGCGCACCACGACGGCGCACACCACGACGGCGCACACCACCGCGATGCCCAGCACGACCCCGACGTCCTCTCCCTCGCCCCGACGCGCTCGACCCGACGGACGGTCCTCACCACGACGCTGGTCGTGGCCCTGCTGGGCGGAGCCGCGGTCTCCCCGCTCGTCCTGCGCCCGTCGTTGACCGGCACCACCGGGTGGGGCGCGTCAGCCACCACCACCGAGGAGGGCGACCTGGTGACGGTCGTGACGCTCACGTCGCGGGCGTGGCCGAGTGCCACCCTGACCGACGTCGAGGACGTGCCCGGCGCCCAGGCCATCGGGGTGTGGTTGCGCCCCCGCACCGGCGACCCGGACGAGCCGCTCGACTGGTGGCCCGTCGAGGAGGACGGGACGCTCGTCACCCAGCACCGCGCCCCGGCCCGCTTCGGGTCGGGCGAGGTCAGCTACGCCGTGCTGTGGCGGGTGACGGACTGCGACGCCCTCGACCCCGCGCACACCCCCACGGCGCGGGGCACCACCGCCCTGGGGACGCCCGCCACGATCGACCTCGCCGAGCCTGCGAACCCCGGTGAGCACGTGGAGCTGCTGGTCGAGAACGGCGTGTGCAGCGAGGGGTCGGGGGCGTGAGCCGAGAGGCGGGGGCCTCAGCCCTCGGCCTCGACCGCCCGCGCCCGGTTGCGCGCCACGAGCGCGTTCACCAGCGCCGCCGCGGTGTCGGCGTCCTCGATCGTCACCACGACCGGAGGGGCATCCACGCGCGAGACCTCCAGCGCCGGGCCGGACCGCAGGACCAGGCCGGCACGGGGCCGACCGTCCGGCGCGGTGCCTGCACGCAGACCCCATCCCCCGAAGTCCCGGAACGCGTGCACCGCCACCACCCGGGCCCCGGTGACGTCCTGCACCGGGACGTCGACCACCGGACGCCCCAGCGGACCCCGCACCTGCACCCCGTCCAGGCCGACGCGCACCACCCAGCCGGACACCACCAGCAGGACCAGCCCGACCACCAGCCCCACGACCACGGCCCCCACCCACCAGGACGTCAGGACGGCGACCAGGACCGCGCTGAGAAGGGCCGCCGTGCTCAGCCACTGGGCACCGAGCTGACGGGGCCGGGTCTCCCACCGTTCACCGTCGTCCAGCTCCACGACCGCGGCACGCACCAGGACCGGGGCCACGGGGCGCGGCGGGTCACCGGGGGTCAGCCACGCCGTCACCACACCGGCGAGGGACGCGACCGCGATGCCGGCGGCCAGGGCCCCGTCACCGCGGGCCCCGACCACGCCCGCGTGCGCACCCAGCGCACCCACCGACGTGGACGTCACGAACACCGCAGCCCAGACCGCCACACCGCACGCGAACCGGCGGATCAGGGTCTCGCGACCGGACCAGAACGCCACCGACCACAGGTACAGGCACACTGCGGCCACCACGCCGACCATGAGGCCCAGGTGTCCGCCGAGGGTCGTCGCCGCGGCCCCGAGACCCGCACCCCACGGGACCGTCAGCGGCTCAGGCAGGTCACCCCGCCAGCGCCACGCCACGAGCACCCCGGTGCCGACCACCACCGCCGGCACACCCAGGGCGTAGGCGGAGGAGGCCGCCCGGTGCGGGACCCCGCCGCGCAGCCCGGGACGCGGCTGGACCCGGGGCTGGGTCACCACGGCCGCTCCACCACCGGCGGGCCGGGTGGGGCGGGGCGAGTACAGAACGGCACAAGTGCACCGTAGTGGTGCGCGTCACCTCAAGGCACCCCGCCGGGTACGCGAACGGGCGGTCCGGGGCCTACCACCGGACCGCCCGTTCGACCGTGCTCAGGACGCTGCGACCGCCAGCAGCTCCCGTGCGTCCTCGCCCAGGGAGGCGAGAGCCTTGCGTTGCGCCGACACCGCGGACCCGACGCGCTCCAGGGACGCCCTGGACCTGGCCAGGACCTCCTCGGTGTCGCGCGCGGCCGTCACCGACGCGGTGACGGAGGTGTCCAGGTCCTTGGCCGCGACCGCGGCCTCACCGGCCGAGCGGGTGATCTCACCGATCGCAGCGGTCTGCTCCTCCACGGCGGCGGCGATCGTCTGCTGCAGGGAGTCGATGCGGGCCAGGACCTCGTCGATGCGCTCCACGGCCTGGCGGACGCCCTGGGAGTCGGACGTCAGCGCGGCGAGCTGGTCGGCGATCTGGGTGGTGGCGTCACCGGTCTGCGCGGCGAGGTTCTTGACCTCCT
>NZ_AXCZ01000270.1 GCF_000767165.1 Cellulomonas bogoriensis 69B4 = DSM 16987 | reverse complement strand
GGCGACGACCGCGAAGCCCTTGCCCGCGGCGCCAGCCCGGGCGGCCTCGATGGTCGCGTTCAGGGCGAGCATGCGCGTCTGGTCCGAGATCCCGGTGACGGTGCTGACGACCCCGTCGATCTGGGCGGTGGAGGACGTCAGCCGCTCCACCGATGCCCGCACCTCACGGGTGACGGCCGTGGCCTCGGCGGTGACACCGGTGGCCTCGGCGGCCGAGCTGGCGACCTCACGCATCGCCGCGGCCATCTGGCTGACGGCGGACGCCACCGAACCTGCACCGTGCTCCACGCGGGTGGTGGCCGAGCACGCGTCCTCAGCCGCCTGGGCGCTGGCGCGGGTGGTGGTGGCCATCTGCTCCACCGAGCCGGTCAGTTCTGCTGCGGCGTGCCCGAGCTCGTCGTTGTGGGCGAGGACCTCACCCACCACGGCACGGGGGACGCGCACACCGTCGGCACCGGGGTGGTCCTGTCCGGCCGCGTCGGTACGGCGGTTGAATCGCATCGTCACTCCTTCGTCACCATGACCGAGCCGGGTGGACTCATCGGTGTGATCGACCACCCCCACGCACACTTGAGGTGTTCGTCGCACCGAGTGCGGACCGGCTCACCCCTCGGAACCGCAGGCACGCCCCGCGAGCGCCACGGCGTCCCCGACCGCCTCGAGGAGGTCGGTGCCCCAGGACAGCTCCGCGTCGTTGTGGTCCGCACCCGCGACCGCGACCTCGAGCACGGGCGCGCCGCCCGCCCGTGCGATCTCGGCGACGTCGCGACTCATCTGCGGCGGGACGAGCCGGTCCTGCTCGCCGAGGACCACCGCGACCGGCACCTGCACCGAGCGCAGGTGCTCCGTGGTGGGGAAACGGTCGCGGAGCAGCCACCCGAGGGGCACCCCGTACACGGCGTCGGCGACGGCGGACATGGACGTGAACGGGGAGCGCAGGACGAGCGCGACCGGGGGGTGCTCGGCGGCGAGCTCGGTGACCACGCCGGTGCCGAGGCTCTCACCCAGGTAGACGAGGTGCTCCGCGCCGGCGTCCCGGACCAGCCACTCCCGCGCGGCGCGGACGTCCCGCGCCAGACCGGACTGGGTGGGGGCACCGGGGTTGCCCGCGTACCCGCGGTAGTCGAGCAGGAGCACACCCCACCCCTGGTCGGCCAACGCCTGCGCGAGCGGTGCGCGCATGGCCCGGTTGCCGCCGTTGCCGGGCGCCACGAGGACGGTGACGCACCCCGGGGTGGCCGGGACGTGCCAGGCGGTGAGGTCCAGTCCGTCGGCGGTGGTGAAGGTGACGTCCTGCCCACCGTCGAGCACCGTGGCCGCCGGGGGTGGTGTCGAGCGGTCGGGGTGGTACATGAGGGACCGTTGCCCGAACCAGACCAGGGCCAGCACGGCCCCGAGGACCACGACCGTCGCCCCGGCGACGACCCTCATCCGGTGGCGTGGGCGTGGGCGTTGCTGCACAGCCTCATGCTGCCACCGGTGAACGGTGCGTCAGGCCCGTTCGAGCTGGAGGAACTCGGTGACGGTGTCGGCGACGGCGTCCGGCGGCACGTCGACCACGACGGTCAGCCCGTCCTCGTCGTCGCCCAGGGGCTTGAGGGTCGCGAACTGGGACGGGAGCAGCGAGGGCGGCATGAAGTGCCCGGTGCGCCCGCTGAGCCGGGACGCGATGACGTCCTCGTCGGCGTGCAGGTGCACGAACACGACCCGCCCCTGCGCCGCGCGCAGGACCTCCCGGTACTCGCCCTTGAGCGCCGAGCACGTGACGATCGCGCTGCGGCCCTCACGCGCCTGCCCGCTCAGCCAGTCCCGGATCGCCTCCAGCCACGGGGCCCGGTCCTGGTCGGTGAGGGCCTCCCCCGAGGTCATCTTGTCGATGTTCACCTGGGGGTGGAACTCGTCGGCCTCGGCGTAGGGCCAGCCGAGGCGGTCGGTGAGGATGGTGGCCAGGGTGGTCTTGCCCGAGCCGGACACCCCCATGATCACCAGGTGGGTGATCGCGGCCGCGGCGGTCTTCTCCTGCACCTTGTCCAGCTGGTCGTCGCCCATGCTCTCAGCCTCCCGCGCGCGGGCCGGGCGCGCCAGCCACGGCCGGGCCGCAGCAGCGGGATGGTGGAGGGCACGACCGCGTTGCGCCTACTGTGGCAGCAGACGTGGGCGGGCAGCACCACGGGGCCACGCGGTCGTGGTGCGACGGGGCCCGCCCCGCACCGACCCGAGGGGACCCCGTGTCCGAGCACGACGCCACCGCACCAGCGCCCACGCCGCAGGACGGCCCGATCAGCACCCCCACCGACGACGCCCGTGGCGCGGCCCGCAGCAGCGGCCAGTGGGTGGCGTTCGCCGTGGTGCTGCTGCTGGGCCTGGCGCTGCTGATCGCCG
>NZ_AXCZ01000191.1 GCF_000767165.1 Cellulomonas bogoriensis 69B4 = DSM 16987 | reverse complement strand
CGGGTGCGGGAGCTTCCGGCGGGGTTGGTGCGGTTGGTGGCGCGCCAGCACGGGGTGGTGACGACGGCGCAGTGCGTGGCGCACGGGGTCGACCGGGTGCGGGTGCACAGGCTGGTGCGGTCGGGGTGGTGGCGGCGGTTGCACCCGGGGGTGCACGTGACCTACACCGGTGAGCTGTCGTGGCGGACGCGCGCCGCCGCCGCGCTGCTGCACGCCGGGGCCGGGGCGGCGTTGAGCCACGAGTCCGCTGCCGTGCTGCACGGGTTCACCAGCAGGTTGCCGCGCGTCATCACCGTGGTCGTGCCGTGGGAACGGCATCCGGTGGCCCGGCCAGGGATGGTCGTGCGGCGGCGTCGACGCGCGATCCGCACCACGGTCCGTGAGCTTCCCGTGACCGACCAGCCCACCACGGTCCTGGACCTGGTGGCCCGGTCACGGTCCGACGACGACGCCCTGGGGTGGGTGAGCGCGGCGGTCCGGGCAGGCACCCGACCGGCGGACCTGCGACGGTTGGCCGCGGCCCAGTCGCGGGTGGGACGCCGACGGCTGCTGGGTGAGGTCCTCGACCTGGTGGAGGAGGGTGCGGAGTCACCCCTCGAGGCCCGCTACCACCGGGACGTCGAGCGACGGCACGGGTTGCCGCGGTCCGCTCGGCAAGGGTGGGAGCAGCTGGCCGACGGGTGGATCCGGTCCGACTGCCGGTACGTGGGACGCGGGGTGCGGGTCGAGCTGGACGGCCAGCTGGGCCACCCGGGTGGGCGGACGTCCACCGACACGTGGCGGGACAACGCCGTCGCACTCACCCACGACGAGGTGACGCTCCGGTACCGGTGGGACCACGTGGCCGTCCACCCGTGCCGCACCGCCCAGCAGGTCGCCGCGGCCCTGCACCGTCGCGGCTGGACCGGCACACCGCGGGCCTGCTCCCCCGGGTGCGCCGTGCGGTGACCGAGGGACGCGTCGATCCCCTCGCCAGCGCGGCCACGACGCTGACCCGCGCGTGACACGGCCGCTACGTTTGCGCCACCGACGCGAACCCGGGGTGGGCGATGACCAGGGCAAAGACGTGACGGCGGTGTTCGTCCTTGGGCAGGACGCGCCCGCGGCGCCGGAGCGCCCCCCGGGCCTCCAGGTGCGCCCCACCGCACGTTCACTCATGCACCGGTTCGGGGTGTTCGCCGCTGGCGGGACCGTGGTGCTGGGCGCCGTGGCGAGGCTCGTCGACCGCGCCGACCTGCCAGGGCCCGTGACGGCCGGGGCCCTCTGGGTGCTGGCGACCCTCCCGGCATGTACCCGTCCCCGAACCAGCCCGGACGGATGGAGCTGTGGACGGGCAGGGTGTGGCTCGTGCACTACGACGACCGGCCCTGAACCATCCACACGGGAGTATCGCGGCAGGGCTTGGCGCTCTCGCCACCCAGGGGTGAGACCGTGCGCAGCTCAGCTCAGGGACCCGATCAGTGGATCACTTGGGGGCGGAGGCGCGGGTCCTCCCGGTCGATCCAGAGCGCCGTCGCCGGGTGGCGTCGTCTCCCGCGTCGGGCTGGACTGCATCCGCGGGTCCCGTGCTGCTACACGCTGCCATGGCGGGCGTTCGATATTGCGGGTTCAGAGCCTTCGGATTCGCTGGCTTGGCACCATCGGATTCACGCCGTAGAGGAGAGGTCACTGTGATCGACGCCGCTGAGCAGGTCGCGCCCGACGGCACCATCCGGACGGGCGCCCGCCGGGACCGCGTTCCGGCCGTCTTCGAGGACGTCCTCAGGGATGCTGTCGCCGCCGTCGGCGACCCGGGTGCCTCACTGTACCTCTACGGGTCCGTCGCCACCGGCAGTGCGCGGCCCGGGTCGTCGGACGTGGACCTGCTGTCGATCGACCTGCCGGACGCGGCCACCACCGGGCGACGTCTCTCGGCCCGCTACGCGGACAGGTACCGTGGGGTGGAAATCGCCGCCGCCACAACCGCCGAGCTCACCGGCGACACCGACGCCGCACACGGCCTCCGGGTGTTCCTCCGCCACTACTGCGTCCACCTCACCGGCCCGGATCCGGCCGCCGCCCTCCCGGCCTACCGTGCCGACGCTCGCGCTGCTCGAGGTCTCAACGGCGACCTCGACCACCACCTCCAGAAGTGGCGGAGTGCCTCGAGCTCCGCGACGGAACCCGCGGACCGGCTCGGCGTGCGGGTGGCTCGCAAGACCCTGCTGGCCGTGGCGGGGCTGGTGAGCGTCCACGACCACACCTGGACGACCGACCGTTCGCGTGCGGCCCGACGTTGGTCCGAGATCGAGCCAGCACTGGCCGGCGAGCTCACCTCGCTGCACCGGTGGGCCAGCGGGGACCAAGCCCCGTCACATCAGGAAACCCAGGGCGCGCTCGACGCGGACGGGATCGTCGCGACCGTCGTCGAACGCTTCAGCGACCTGATCGGCCTCTGGCCGGATGGCCCCGCGAACCGGTAGCGGCTCCCTGGCACCTGCCCGCACGGGATTTGAGAGGATCGACGTAGACCCCCGAGTCCTCGAGGAGGGCACATGTCGAACCCGCGCGACCGTGACGAGTCACCGCAGCTGGAGGACCCGTTCGGCCTCGAGCCGCCGTCGCCGCCGGCCGAGGTCACCGTCCACCAGCCGGAGAAGGTCGGCGGCATGGTGCTCGTCGACTCCGAGCGGCAGCAGAAGCACGCCGAGACGGCGCAGTCGTTCCTCGACGACCTGCTGGGCGTCCCGCTGCACAGCCCGGAGTTCCAGGCCAAGCTCGCCCAGCTCACCCGCCTGGGTGAAGGGACGATGCAGCGGGCCGGTGACTCCGCGAACCGGATGCTCCAGCGGCCCGCGGCAGCCCTGTCCGACAGCGGCGCGGACCCCGCCTCGCGGACCGGCAGGTCCCTCGCCGAGCTCCGCCAGATCGTCACCGAGCTGGACCCCAAGCGGCACGACCTCACCGGCACCAAGCGGACCTTCAAGCTCCTGCCCGGCGGGAAGCGGTTGCAGCGGTACTTCCAGAAGTACGAGGCCGCCCAGGAGCAGCTGAACGCCATCACCAAGGCGCTCAAGGGCGGTCAGGACGAGCTACGGCAGGACAACGCCGCCATCCAGACCGAGCGTGAGGCCCTGTGGCAGGCGCTCGGTGAGCTGGCCGACGTGGCCGTGCTCGCCCGCCACCTGGGCGACGGTCTCGAGCAGCGGATCGCCGCCCTACGCGCCCAGGGCAAGGGCGACGACGCCACCACCCTGGAGTCGGACGCCCTGTTCTACGTGCGCCAACGCCACCAGGACCTGATGACCCAGATGGCGGTCGCCGTCCAGGGTTACCTGGCGCTCGACGTCGTCAAGAAGAACAACGTCGAGCTGATCAAGGGCGTGGACCGTGCCCTGGACACGACCGTGGCCGCACTGCGGGTCGCCGTCATCACCTCCCAGGCGCTGGGCCAGCAGCGGATCGTCCTCGCCCAGGTGGACGCACTGAACGCGACCACGTCGGACATGATCGTGGCGACCTCCCAGATGCTGCGGGCGCAGGGCACCGCCATCCAGCAGCAGGCCTCCCAGGCCACCATCGACCCGGAGAAGCTGCGGCAGGCGTTCGACGACGTGTTCCAGGCGATGGACGAGATCGACCGGTACAAGACGGAAGCCGCACGGTCGATGAAGCAGACCGTGACAGCGCTGGAGGGGCAGGTCAGCCGCGCCAGGACGCAGCTGGAACGCAGCCACGCCTCCGATGCGGCCACGGCAGACCCTGAGAGGAGCTGACCGTGTCCCGGCTGACCCTCGGCAACGTCCTCAAGGTCGCGGCCGTCTTCACGTTCCTCCCCCTGCTCGCCTACCTGGTGCTCGTCATCGGTGCGGTGCGGAAGAACCTGAAGGCATCGCTCGAGGGTCTGCTCTACGCCGGGGCGTTCTCCGTGTCGGTGTTCGTGCTGGACTTCTGGGGGCCGCCCGCCCTGCTCGCGCTGACGGCCTGGGGTGCCTCGGGCATCCGTTCCTGGCATCTGCGGGACCTGTGGCTGCCGGCGCGTCGCCGGTGGTGGAAGCGTGACCCGGCCGACGCGGCCACCATCGCCGTCGAACCGGCCGGCGGCCAGCAGCCAGTCGAGGGTTCGGAGCACCTGCCGTCGGCCGTCGCGTGGGTCCGCCTGCACGCCGACCGGAACAGCGGCCGACTGCCGGGGGACGCCCACCGCACCGTCCTGCACACCTGCCAGGTTCTGGACGCCGTGATCGCGGCCGAGCAGCGCGAACCCACCGCGGACCCCCGGTTCGAGTACGAGTTGGACGCGATGGCCCGGCGGTACCTGCCCACCGTGCTCCACAACTACCTGGCGATCGCACCGAGCAGGGTCCACGAGCGCCAACCCAACGGGCGGACCCCGGACGAGGAGCTGGCCGAGCAGCTGCGGATCCTGTCAGTCCAGGCCGAGGCCCTGTATGCGAGTCGCCACCGCCGCCTGACGGCCGAGCTGAGCACCACCGGCAACTTCCTCCGGGAGAAGTACGGGAACGGTGAACCCGACGCGTTCGGACTCCGCACGCACTGACGGCCTCAGGCGACGGCGCCCCGCCCCGTCATCGCCGCGGTGGATGTCCGTCCACAGCACCGTCGGGGTCTGTTGTGGGCGCTGGTAGCCTCGCCGCGTCATCGGGAAGGCAGGCGTGTGGACCAGCTGGAGACACGACCAGACGGGCTGCGAGAGGCAGCCAGGATCCTGGAACGCCGTGGGACGCCACCGAACCCGCTGAGGGGGCCCGCGCCCATGCCTTCCGGGCCCGCGCCGACGGTCGCGCCCGACCTGAACGCCGCGGTGAGGTGGTGGGCGGGGCGGATCACGACCCTCGCCGA
>NZ_AXCZ01000498.1 GCF_000767165.1 Cellulomonas bogoriensis 69B4 = DSM 16987 | reverse complement strand
CAGGCCGCCGACGCGGCACTGGCGTTGCGTGACAACGCCGATGCCTACGAACGTGTGGACCAGGGCGTCACGGCCCGGTTCACAGCCGGGCAGCGGGCCCTCAACGGGGGCTTGGGAAACCCACCAGCGGGGTTGGGTGCCCGGTGAGAACGACGTTCGCCTACCCCACGGACGAGCCAGCCGTGCTCGAGCGCTCCGCCGGTCACCTCGCTGAGCTCGCCGAGACCTTGGCCACGGCAAGGAGGGCGGCGCTGGTCGACTGGTCGGGCATCACCGCCCAGGCCGCGGACACCGCGTTCAAGACCCGCATCTCCTCAGCGGAGGACTCCGCGGCACGT
>NZ_AXCZ01000182.1 GCF_000767165.1 Cellulomonas bogoriensis 69B4 = DSM 16987 | reverse complement strand
CGGGTCGTGGTGGTGCTCGCGGTGGGTGACCGGGACGGGGCCGACGACCCGTCCCGCCGCACCTGGGACCAGGTGCGCGCCGGGACCGGGCTGACGCCGACCGGACCGGCGGTCCACGGGGTCGAGCTGTGGTCGGACCCGGCATGAGCGGGTCGGCGGGCGCCGTGACGGTCGCCGTCGTCGGGCCCACCGCGACCGGCAAGTCCGACCTGGGTGTGGCCCTGGCCGAGCGCCTGGACGGTGAGGTCGTGAACGCGGACGCCATGCAGCTCTACCGCGGCATGGACGTCGGTACCGCCAAGATCTCCCCGGCCGAGCGCCGCGACGTGCCGCACCACCAGCTGGACGTCCTCGACGTGACCGAGGACGCCTCCGTGGCCGCCTACCAGCGGCACGCCCGCGCCGACGTCACCGCCGTGGCCGCCCGCGACAGGCGAGCGGTCGTGGTGGGTGGCTCGGGCCTGTACGTCCGCGCCCTGCTGGACCACATGGAGTTCCACCCGACCGACCCGGTGCTGCGGGCCCGCCTCGAGGCCCGCGCCCAGGAGCAGGGCCCGGGCCTGCTCCACGACGAGCTCGCGCAGCACGACCCCCACGCCGCCCACCGGATCGGCCGCACCAACACCCGACGTCTGGTCCGGGCCCTGGAGGTCGTGCTCCTCACCGGCGGGCCCTACACCCCCGCGCTGCCCGAGCACCGCTACGTGACGCCCACCCTGCAGATCGGGCTCGACTGCGACCGCCGGGCCCTGGATGCCCGCATCGAGGCGCGCGTGGCACGCATGTGGGCCGACGGCCTGGTCGAGGAGGTCCGCGCCCTGGCCGGGCCCGACCTGCAGGGCATGGGTCGCACGGCGGCACGCGCCGTGGGCTACGCCGAGGTCCTGGCCGTGCTCCGCGGGGAGCGCGACGAGGCCACCGCCCGCAGCGACGTGGTGACCGGGACGCGGCGCCTGGCCCGCAAGCAGATGGGCTGGTTCGGTCGCGACCCCCGGGTCCACTGGCTCGACGCCCAGGCCCCGGACCTCCTGGAGCAGGCACTCACCCTGGTCGCGCGCGCCGACCGCGGGCAGGCACCCGACCCCGGCCAGCGTCGCCGTACCCTCGGGTCATGACCACCAGCCTCGACGGGCCCACCGCCGGACCGTCCGGCCCGACGCTCCGCGTGACCAAGGGCCACGGGACCGAGAACGACTTCGTCCTCCTCGCCGACCCCGACGGCGCCCTCGACCTGGACGCACCTTTGGTGCGGGCCCTCGCCGACCGCCGGGCGGGCCTGGGCGGTGACGGGGTGATCCGTCTGGTGCGCAGCACCCAGCTGCCCCAGGGGCGTGCCGCCCTGGAGCGGGACGGCTCCGCGGAGTGGTTCATGGACTACCGCAACGGTGACGGGTCCGTGGCAGAGATGTGCGGCAACGGCGTGCGCGTGGCCGCGCGCTTCGCCGAGGACCTCGGTGTCTGGGACGGCCGGGGATCCTTCGCGCTCGCGACCCGCGCAGGTGTGCGGCACGTGCGCAAGGTCGACCCACCGCGGGGGTGCTCGGGGGAGTGGTACGCCGTCGACATGGGGCCCTGGCGGGTCGTGGGCGGACCCGCGGCGCTCGAGCGGGGCGGCGACGTGGAGGTGCGCGTGGCAGGGCTGCCGGTGGCGCGGCCCGGCCTGAGCGTGGACGTGGGCAACCCGCACACCGTCGTCGTGGTCGCCGACGAGGCGACGTTGGCGGGCATCGACCTGACCGGCACCCCACGGGTCGACCCCGAACCCCCGTCGGGCACCAACGTCGAGCTCGTCGTCCCGCTGGGGGAGGCGCCAGGGGAGTCCGGGCCGGTGGGTCGGGTCCGCATGCGCGTGCACGAGCGTGGCGTGGGCGAGACCCGCTCGTGCGGGACGGGCGCGTGCGCAGCGGCCATGGCGGTGGCGGCGTGGGCGGGTCCCTCGGCGCCCTCGACCTGGTTGGTGGACGTACCCGGCGGGACCGTCCGGGTGAGGTCCCTGGAGCGCGGCCGGGTGGAGCTCGCGGGCCCGGCGGTGCTGGTCGCCCGGGCCGAGGTCGACCTGACGGCCCTCAGGGGTGCGTGACCTGCAGCACCCGGAAGCCCTTCGCGCTGGCCACGCGGGTCACCGGCATGCCCAGGTCCTGCTCCATCCACCGGTGCAGGGAGTCCGCGCCCAGGTTGCGCTGGACCACCAGGTGGGCGGCACCGTCGGGCGCGAGCCGCGGCAGCCACCGGCGCAGCAGGGCGTGCAGGGCGGGTTTGCCGATGCGGATCGGCGGGTTGGACCAGATCGCGGTGAGCGGCACGTCGGGGACCTGGTCGGGGCCGACGGCGTGCAGACCGACCAGGTTCAGGTCCGCGGCGGTGCCGGCCAGCAGGTCCAGGGCCCGGGAGTTGACGTCGACGGCCCACACGGTCGCCTCCGGTGCCTGGAGCGCCATCGTCAGGGCGATCGGGCCCCAGCCGCACCCCAGGTCGAGCAGGTCGCCCGCGGTGGGCGCCGGCGGGACCTCGCGGAGCAGGATCTCGGTGCCCAGGTCCAGCCGGCCCGGTGAGAAGATGCCCGGCGCGGTGCGCACCGGGACGTCCCGGTGCGCCAACCGGACGTGCAGGGTGCGGCGCTCGTCGGCTGAGGCCGGGTGAGCCGTGAAGTAGTGGTCGGGTCCGTGCACCCGGTCACCGTACCCAGGGGCGCGCCGGACAAAGGCCTCGCGTCCCGTGGTGGCGCGTGCCACCCTTGACGCAGGACGGAAGGAACCGATGACCGAACCCACTGATCAGCAACGTGCCCGTGAGCTCGCCGACAGCGTCGTCGCCCGGGTGCTGGCCCGTGCGGGCACCGCGCTCGACGAGGGCACCACCCAGGTGCGCGACACCGACGGGGACCAGCTCGACCGGGAGGAGCGCGCCGCGCTGCGCCGGGTCGGCGGGCTGTCGACCGAGCTCCAGGACGTCACCGAGGTCGAGTACCGCGAGCTGAGGCTCGAGAAGGTGGTCCTGGCCGGCCTGTGGTCCGGCGGTGCCGTCGAGGAGGCGGAGGTGTCGCTGCGGGAGCTGGCGGCCCTCGCCGAGACCGCGGGGTCCACGGTCCTGGACGGTGTGCTGCAGCGTCGGGCGACACCCGACCCCGGCACCTACCTGGGGTCGGGCAAGGCCGCCGAGCTCGCCGAGATCGTCGCGGCCACCGGCGCCGACACGGTGGTGGTGGACGCCGACCTCGCGCCGTCCCAGCGACGCGGCCTGGAGGACATCGTCCGCGTCAAGGTGATCGACCGGACCGCGCTGATCCTGGACATCTTCGCCCAGCACGCCAAGTCCCGGGAGGGCAAGGCCCAGGTCGAGCTCGCCCAGCTCGAGTACCTGCTGCCGCGCCTGCGCGGGTGGGGTGAGTCGATGTCGCGGCAGGCCGGTGGTCGGGTCGCGGCCGGCGCCGGGATCGGCTCCCGTGGGCCGGGTGAGACCAAGATCGAGCTCGACCGTCGGCGCATCCGCACCCGGATGGCCAAGCTGCGCCGCGAGATCGCGGCGATGAAGCCGGCGCGCGCGACGCAGCGTGCGGCCCGTCGGCGCGGCCACGTCCCCGCGGTCGCGATCGTCGGGTACACCAACGCCGGCAAGTCCAGCCTCCTCAACCGGCTCACCGGTGCGGGGGTCCTGGTCGAGAACGCACTCTTCGCGACCCTGGACCCGACGGTGCGCCGGGCGACCACCCCGGACGGCCGCCAGTACACGATCGCCGACACCGTCGGGTTCGTGCGGTCCCTGCCGACCCAGCTCGTGGAGGCGTTCCGCTCGACGCTGGAGGAGGTCGGGGAGTCCGACCTGCTGCTGCACGTGGTGGACGCCTCCCACGCCGATCCCGAGGGGCAGATCGCGGCCGTCCGGTCGGTCCTGGCCGAGATCGAGGGTGTGGAGGACGTGCCGGAGCTGGTGGTCCTGAACAAGGCCGACAAGGCCGACCCGGACACCCTGGCCCGCCTGCGCCGACGCGAGCCGCGGACGGTGGTCGTCTCCGCGCACACCGGTGCCGGGCTGGACGAGCTCCTGGCCAGGGTGGCCGACGAGCTGCCGCGGCCCTCGGTCCAGGTGAGCGTCGTGGTCCCGTACCAGCGGGGCGACCTGGTGAACAGGGTGCACCTGGAGGGCGAGATCGACAGCGAGGAGCACACCGGGCAGGGCACCCGGTTGCAGGCGCGCGTGGACCCCGAGCTCGCCGCGGAGCTGCAGGAGGTCGCGGTGCGGGAGTGAGCGCGGTCCCTGGTCCGCTCCGGGCCGGCGGAGGACCTACGCTTCGCGGGTGGCCACCGCAGTCGAGCTCCTCGCCCGTGCCGTCGCGTCGTTGGGCGGCGCGCCGCGACCCGGCCAGCAGCAGATGGTCGAGGCGGTGTCCGCGGCGCTCATGAGCCGCGAGCACCTGCTGGTGCAGGCGGGCACGGGGACCGGCAAGTCGCTGGGCTACCTCGTCCCCGCCGCCCGGCACGCCGTGCTCCACGACGAGCGCGTGGTCGTCTCGACCGCCACTCTCGCGCTGCAGCGGCAGGTCCTGACCCGTGACCTGCCGCTGGTCGTGGAGGCCGTGGCCGGGCAGCTCCCCCGACGCCCGGAGATCGCGCTGCTCAAGGGGTGGCACAACTACGTGTGCCTGAACAAGGTCGAGGGCGGCTACCCGCAGGAGGAGGCGACCTTGTTCGCGGCGGGTGACGCCGCGGACCACCCGGACGGGGGCGCTGCAGCCGGCGGCCTCGGCGCCGAGGTGGTGCGCCTTCGTGAGTGGGCGGCCGAGACCAGCACGGGGGACCGGGACGACCTGGTTCCCGGGGTGGGGGACCGCGCGTGGCGCCAGGTCTCGGTCACCGCGATGGAGTGCATGGGGCCCACCTGCCCGTTGATCGAGGACTGCTTCCCCGACCGCGCCCGTGCCCGGGCCCGGGAGGCGGACGTGGTCGTCACGAACCACGCCATGCTGGGCATCGCCGCCGGGGGCAGCCCGGGCGTGCTGCCCGAGCACCAGGTGCTGGTGGTGGACGAGGCCCACGAGCTGACCGACCGGGTCACGGCCCAGGCCACCGCCGAGCTGTCCGGGCCGGTCGTGGAGCAGGCGGCCCGGTTGGCGCGTCGGCACGGCGGGGTTGCGACCGATGACCTGGACCGTGCCGGGCAGGAGCTCGCCGCGGTGCTGGTCGCGACCCCGGAGGGCCGGTTCGCGGACGGGCTCCCCGGGCACGTGGCCACCG
>NZ_AXCZ01000213.1 GCF_000767165.1 Cellulomonas bogoriensis 69B4 = DSM 16987 | reverse complement strand
CCTCCGCCGGATCGCCGTCGTGCTGCTCGGCGGCATCCGCCGCCTCGAGCAGGGCGTCGATCCCTGCCGGGGCCGCGCCACCGGAACGCGCCGGGCGGCGGCGGGCCTTGCGTGCCGGGCGCACCTCGGGGACCTCGACGGTCAGCTCGTAGTGCTCCTTGGCGAAGAAGCCCGCGAAGCCCCCCGACCGGATGCGTTCGGCCTTCACGATCCGTGCATCAGGTCCCGCCTCCTGCCGCACACGCAGCATCAGGGCACGCAGGTCCTCCCCGTCAAGCAGCAAGCGCGGCGGCATCGCTCACGACCCCCACGGTCTCGATCTCCAACCCGGCACCGGTCACCTCCGAGTAGGAGAGCACAGGCAGGTTGGGCAGCGCCAGGACCACGGTGCGACGCAGCGCGGCGCGCAGCGCCGGCGCACACACCAGGACCGCCTCCCGGCCGCTCGCCTCGGCCGAGGCGACGATCGAGCGCAGCGTCCCCAGGACCCGGTCCGCGCGCGCAGGGTCCAGCAGCAGCTGGGCACCGCCGTCGGCCGGGCGGATCGCCTCCACCAGGTGCTGCTCCAGCGTCGGGTCCAGGGTCACCACCCGCAGCACCCCGTCCTGGGCGTACGGGGCGGCCAGGGCCGGGCCCAGGGACTGCCGCGCAGCCTCCACCAGGCCCTCCACGTCCGTGGAGACCTTCGCCCGCAGGGTCAGGCCCTCCAGGATGCGCGGCAGGTCACGGATGGCGACCCGCTCGGCCAGCAGCCCCTGCAGCACCCGCTGCACCTCACCCAGGGACATCATCGCCGGGATCAGCTCGTCGACCACCGACGGGTTCACCTGCTTGACCCCCTCGGTCAGCACCCGCACGTCCTCCCGGGACAGCAGGCGTGGGGCGTTGGCCTCGATGATCGCCCCCAGGTGGGTGATCAGCACGGACACCCGGTCCACGACCGTGGCGCCCACCATCTCGGCGGCGTGCCGCAGCTCGCTGGGCACCCACTTGCCCGGCAGCCCGAACACCGGCTCCACCACCGGGGTGCCACCCACACCGTCCAGGTTGTCGCCCAACGCCAGGACCCGGCCCGACGGCGCCTCACCGCGGCCCACCTCGACCCCCGCGATCCGCACCACGTACGTCGAGCGGGGCAGGTCCACCGAGTCACGGGTCCGCACCGGGGGCACGACGATCCCCAGCTCCATCGCGACCTTGCGGCGCAGACCACGCACCCGGGCCAGGAGGTCCTGGTCGCTGCCGGTGCCCACCAGGTCCACCAGGTCGGGGGCCAGCAGGATCTCCAGGGCGTGGACGCGCATCTGCTCGATCAGCGCCTCCGGCGTGTCCGCCGCCGGAGCGGTCACGGCAGCCGCGGGGTCGACCTCCTCCGCCGCCGCCTCGGCCTTGTCCTTGGCCGAGATCCGCTGGCCCACGACGACCAGGACCACACCCACCAGGATGAACGGCAGCTTCGGCAGGCCCGGCACCAGCGCCAGGGCGATCGCCGTCGAACCGGCGATCAGCAGGGCGGTGCGGCTCTGGGTCAGCTGGTTGCTGGCCGCCGAGCCCATGTCCTCCGACGCGGTGGCCCGCGTCACGATCAGACCGGTCGACACCGCCATCAGCAGGGCCGGGATCTGGGTGACCAGGCCGTCGCCGATCGTCAGGAGGCTGAAGCGCTCCAGCGACTCACCCGCCGACATGCCCATCGTCAGCATCCCGACCCCGAACCCGCCCAGCAGGTTGATGATCGTGATGATGATGCCCGCGATCGCGTCGCCCTTGACGAACTTCGAGCCACCGTCCATCGCACCGTAGAAGTCCGCCTCGGCGGCGATCTCCGCGCGCCGACGACGCGCCTCGTCCTCGTCGATGAGCCCCGAGTTCAGGTCGGCGTCGATGGCCATCTGCTTACCCGGCATCGCGTCGAGGGTGAAGCGTGCACCGACCTCCGCCACACGGCCGGCACCGTTGGTGATGACCACGAACTGGATGACCACCAGGATCAGGAAGATGACCAGACCGATGATCAGCGAACCGCCGATCACGAAGTTCCCGAACGCGTTGATCACCTCACCGGCGTAGCCGTCGCGCAGGACCAGTCGGGTCGACGCCACGTTCAGGCCCAACCGGAAAAGCGTCAGCACCAGCAGCATCGAGGGGAAGACCGAGAAGTCCAGGGGCCGCTTGACGTACATGCTCGTCAGCAGCACCACCAGCGCCAACGTGATGTTGATGACGATCAGGAAGTCCAGCATCCCCGCGGGCAGCGGCACCACCAGCATCATGACGATGCCCACCACACCCACCGGGACGGCGAGCTGGGTGATCTTCTTGCCGGTCATCGCCGGGCCTCCTCGGTGGACGGGCTGGGGATCGAGATCTCAGGGGACAGGGAGCGGGTCACAGGTCTCATGCCGCCTCGGGGATCTCGCTCGGGCCCTCGGGCTGCCTGTGGGTCCCCGCTGCGGCACCACGTCGCCGCAGCGCCATCACGAAGGCCAGGACCTTCGCCACCGCCGTGAACAGGTGGCCGGGGATCTCCTGCCCGAGCTCGCACGCCGCGTGCAGCGCACGCGCCAGAGGCACGTCCTCGACCATGGGCACCCGCTCCGCAGCCGCGACCTCGCGGATCCGCTTGGCCATGTGCCCCGACCCCTTCGCGACCACCCGGGGAGCACCCGTGCCGGGCTCGTAGCGCAACGCCACCGCGACGTGCGTGGGGTTGACGAGCACGACGTCGGCCTTCCCCACCTCAGCGATCATGCGGTTGCGGGACATCGCGATCTGCTTCGACCGGATGGCCGACTTCAGCAGGGGGTCACCCTCCATCTGCTTGTTCTCGTCCTTGACCTCCTTCTTCGTCATCTTCGTCTTCTTCCGGTTGCGCTTGGAGATGACGAGGACGTCGAAGGCGGCCAGGACCAGACCCGCGATCACAGCGGTACGCACGAGGTTCGACACACCACCCGTCGCGGCCCCGATGATCTGGGACAGGGAGTGCATGCCCGAGCCGAGCAGAAGCGGGATCAGGCCCTGGATCACCATGTACAGCACGGCGCCGATCGCGAACGCCTTCAGAGCCGCCTTGACGCCCTGCCACAACGCCTGGACCCCGAACTTCTGCTTCATCCCCTTGGCGAGGTTGAACTGCTTGAACGTGGGCTTCAGCTTCTTCTTCGCGATGTGGATCCCGCCCTGCAGGGCCGAGCCGATCACCGCCGCGAGCACCACCACCACCATCAGCGGCGCCAAGGTCCACATGATCGACCCGAGCCCCTGCCCCAACGCCGTGACCGCCATCTCGGGATCCGGTGCGGAGATGACCTCCTCCACCAGGGCCATCTGGTCCCGGGCCGCGTCGCGCCCGTTCCGCAGGACGAACACCGCCATCAACCCGCCGAACCCGATGCCCAACCACGCCGACAGGTCCTGCGACCGCTGGAGCGACCCGTCCCGGCGGACCTCCTTCATCCGCTTGGGGGTCGCGTCCTCGGTCCGCTCCTGGGAGTTGTCGTCGCTCACCGACCCACCTCCAGCACGTTCGTCACCGCGGTGTCCGTGAGTGCCGAGATGATCTGCGGGAGCGCCAGGAACACCATCGCCGACAACGTGATCGTCAGCAGGATCTTCAACGGGAAGCCCAGCGCGAACGCGTTCAGCGCAGGCGCCACCCGGGTCAGCAGACCCAGACCGATGTCAGCCAGGAACAGGACCACGATCAGGGGTCCGGCGACCTGCAGCGCCGCGACGAACAGCCCGGTGATCCCCCCGGTGACCGCCTGCGCCATCGCCGCCAGGTTCAACGGCACCCCCAACGGCAGGGCGTCGAACGTCCGCGCCAGCCCCGCGATGATCATGTGGT
>NZ_AXCZ01000320.1 GCF_000767165.1 Cellulomonas bogoriensis 69B4 = DSM 16987 | reverse complement strand
ACCACCGTCGTCAACGTGTACAGGCGCTGGAACGGGGCACTGCTCGTCTGGCTCATCGGGTCGAAGGCCGCAGCCAGCTGGAACCCACCGAACAGGTCGATCAGACCCCCCGCCGCCTGGACGGCCGCGAACACCATCGCCACCAGGAACCCCAGCGCGCCACCGATCACGACCTGCATCACCAGGTCACCCATGAACTGGGCGGTGCCGGACGCGATCGCCGTCCCGGCCCCGTCGTGGGCCGCGGCGGCCGCCCGGGGCGTCGCCACCAGCCCCAGACCCACCGCCAGCATCGCCTTGATGCGCCCCGGGATCGTCCGGTGCGAGAACGGAGGGGCGATCACCAGGAACGCGGCGATCCGCACCCCGGCGAGCATGAACACCTCCAGCGACGCCAACGAGATCTGCACCGCTCAGCCCCCCAGCAAGGAAGGGATGCGGGCGAACATCTCATGGGTGAACGCGATCATCTCGGCGATCATCCAGTGCCCGGCCACCACCAACGCGATCGCCACGGCCACCGCCTTGGGCACGAAGCTCAGCGTCACCTCCTGCACCTGGGTGATCGACTGCAGCAACGACACCGTGAAACCCACGACCAGGGCGGTGACGAGGATCGGCGCTGCGAGCTTGCCCGCGAGCACCACGGCCGACAGGCCGATGTCCAGAACAGCGGTGGTGTCCATCAGCCGTAGCTCCCCACCAGGGCCGTGACGATCAGGCCCCACCCGTCCACCAGCACGAACAGCAGCAGCTTGAACGGCAGCGACACCATGATCGGCGGGAGCATCATCATGCCCATGCTCATCAGCGCCGCTGCGACCACCAGGTCGATCACCAGGAACGGCACGAAGATGACGAACCCGATGATGAACGCCGACCGCAGCTCGGACAGCATGAACGCCGGGATCAGCGTCGTCATCGCGACGTCAGCCGGGGACTCCGGGTTGGGCAGGTCCGCCGCGCGGGTCACCAGGGCCAGGTCCGACTCCCGGGTGTGGGCCAGCATGAACTCCCGCAACGGCGCCGAGCCCAGGTCCACCGCCTCGGTGAACGTCGCCGCACCCTCCAGGTAGGGCTGGACGCCCACCGCGTTCACGTCCCCGATCACCGGGGCCATGATGAACAGGCTCAGGAACAGCGCCAGGCCCGCCAGCACCTGGTTCGGCGGGACGCCCTGCAGACCCAGGGCGTTCCTCGTCAGGGCCAGCACCACGAAGATCTTCGTGAAGCTCGACATCATCAGCAGCAGCGCCGGCGCCACCGACAGCAGCGTGATCGTGATCAGCACCACGATCGAGCTGTTGGGGCTGCCGTTGATGCCGTTCAGGTCGATCGAGACCGTCGGGCCCTCCTCGGCCGGGTCGACCGGCTCGGTGGGCGCCGCGGGGGGCAAGGGCTCGACCGCGGCGTGCGCCACCGCGCCGACCGCCACG
>NZ_AXCZ01000237.1 GCF_000767165.1 Cellulomonas bogoriensis 69B4 = DSM 16987 | reverse complement strand
TGGCCGACCACGCGGTCACGCCCCGGCCTCTGCCCGCAGAACCGGCCGTCGTCACGCGCCACCCGGGCCCGGCGCCTGCGAGCCCGGACCCCGGCCCGGTGGACCCCGGCCCGGTGAACCCCGGCCTCGTGAACCCCGAGCAGGTGACTGCCGACACCTGGGTGGTGCGCCTGGACTCGGGTGAGGAGATGAGCGTCTCCGGGCCCGGGCACATCGGACGCCGCCCGCACCCGCGCGACGGCGAGCCGTGCGAGCACCTGGTCACGATCTCCGACCCCGGCCGGTCCCTCTCTCGCACCCACGCCATGTTCGGGCTCGACGGCGGGTTCTGGGTCGAGGACTGTGGCTCGGCCAACGGCACCTCGGTGGTCGCCGGCGACGGCACGGTCCTGCCGGTCGAACCCGGCGAGCGCGTCCACGTGCCCCCGGGGGCCACCATCCGGCTCGGGGACCGCACCCTCACCGTCAGGCCCCTGCGATGAGCGCCCCCCGCTCCGCGGCCCGCTGTGCACAGGGGCCGGCCAGCCACCGCACCGTCACTATGCTGACCACGCCCACCGGCTGGCCCCGGGCCCACGCCCGCCCCACCACCCCGCCAGGACCTCCGATCGAAGGTGCACCATGACCGCAGCCACCTCGGGCCCCGCGCTCGGGACACTGGTCAGGGTCTCGGTCAGCGCCGGCGACCGGTCCGCCGACCTGTCCGCACCCGCAGGCAGCCCGGTCGCCGAGCTCGTCCCCGGCCTCGCCCGCACCCTCGGCCTCCTCGACCCGGCCACCGTGCACGGCGGCTACCACCTGGTGCGCTCCGACGGCACCGTCCTCGACACCGACAGGTCCCTGCAGGCCCAGGGCGTGCAGGACGGCGCCGTCCTGACCATGGAGTCGGGGGCCGAGCCCGAGGACGTCCGCGTCTACGACGACGTCGTCGAGGCCGTCGCCGACGCGGTCGAGGGCCAGTACGCCCCCTGGACCCCCGCCGACTCCGCGCTGACCGCCGTCGTCGCCGCCGTCGCGTTCCTCCTCACCGGCGCCGCGCTCCTGCTCGGCGCCGACCCCGCATCGGCCTTCCCGCCGGTCGTCGCCGGCGGGGCAGCACTCCTCGTCCTCGGCGCCGCACTGGTCGTCGGGCGCGCCGGCCACCACACCACCGGAGCCAACGCCCTGGCGCTCACGGCCACGCTCCTGGGCCTGGTCGTGGGCCTGACCGTCACCGCCACCGACCCCACCTGGGGGTGGGCCACCACCTGGGCCGGTGCGGGGATGCTCGTGGTCACCGGTCTCGCCCTCCCGGTGCTCACCACCCACCGCGAGATCCTCGTCGCCCCCGCGGTCCTCGGCCTCACCCTCGTCACCACCGGCACCGCGGTCGAGCTCACCGGCGCCTCGGCCGGCGTGGTCCTGGCGATGGTCCTCGCCGTCATCGTCACCGCCGGCAACGGCATCCCCTGGCTGGCGCTGGCGAGCACCCCGCTCCGGGTCGTCCCGGCCCGCAGCGAGGCCGAGATCCTCGCCCACCCCGCCCCGATCGACCCCCAGGCCGTCCGCGACCAGTACGGGCGTGGTCACCGGCTCCAGGTGTCCCTGCGCGCAGCGGTGGGGCTCCTCGCCCTCGCCGGCGCACCCGCCGTCGTCGAGACCGGGCTGGCCGGCACGGTCCTGCTGGTCTGCGCCTTCGTCGGCATGCTCCTGGGCGTCCGCCAGACCTACTCCCGTCAGGACGTCGTCGTGGTCATGGGCGCCGGCATCCTCGGCCTCACCCTCACCGGTGTCCTGGCAGCCGCGGCCCACCCCCACTGGCGGGCCACCCTCGCGGTCGTCGCCGGGGCCGCTGCCGCGGCCGTCATCGCCCTGAGCCTGGTGGCCCCGCGGCGCCGCCTGGGCCTGGCGCGCGCCGCCGACACCGTCGAGGCCCTCGCGCTCGCGGTCCTGCTCCCGCTCGGGGTCGCCGCAGCCGGGCTGGTGTGACGTGGCGAGCAAGAAGGACCTCGTCGAGGCCCAGACGTTCAGCCGGCGCCGGCTCCTGACGGCGTTCGTCTCCGGTGCTCCCGGCGGACGTGAGCTCGAACCCACCAAGCCGATGCGGGCGGTCGTCGGAGGGCTCACGCTGTCGACGCTGCTGGTGCTCGGCAGCCTGGGCTTCGGGCTCCTCTCACCGTCCCTTCCGGCCGGCTGGGACGACAACAGGCTCGTCGTCACCCGGGACGGCTCCCGCTACGTCGCGCTGCAGGGCACCCTGCACCCGGTGCTGAACGCGGCGAGCGCCCGGCTCCTGGTCCCTCCGGGCCAGTTCCAGGTCGTCCAGGTGCGACCCGAGCAGATCGAGGAGTCCCCACGAGGGGTCACGGTCGGCGTCCCGGGGGCGCCCGACGCCGTCCCCGACCCCGCGCGCCTGGTCGGCAGCGGCTGGCTGAGCTGCGTGGGTGAGGAGGGCGGCACCGCGACGGTCCTCAGCGAGGAGACCGCCCCGCTGGTCGCCGAGGTCCAGGAGCAGCACGCCTCAGGTGCCGGTCCCGCAGGCCTGCTGGTCCGCAGTGGTGAGGACCTGTACCTGGTGGCCGACGGCCGCCGGCACCTGGTGCCCCGGGCCGAGAGCGCGGGGGTGCTGCGCGCCGTCGGTCAGGACACCGCGCTTCCCTGGACCGTCACCGCCCGGTGGCTCAACCTCTTCGAGCCGGGCTCCGACCTGGAACCGGTGCACGTCGAAGGTGCAGGGCAACCCCTGCCCGAGGGGGTCCCTGCACCGCCCGGCGCCGTGGTCGGCTCGGTCCTGCGCCTCACGGACGCCGTCGGAGAGGTGCGCCGGTACGTCCTGGACGCCGACGGTGACCTGCTCCCGCTGACGGACTTCGCCGCGCCGCTGTACGCGATCGGCTCGGGCGCGCTCGTGGGCGCCGACGTCGAGGTCACGTCCGTCCAGGTGTCCGGCCTGCAGACGTCGGAGCAGGCGGCGGCCCCGGACTGGCCCTCGGTGACTCCCACGGCCGTGCCCGACGGCACCGCTCCGTGCGCGCTGCTGGCGCAGGAGGTGGGGCGTGGTGTGCACCTGGTGGCCAACCCCGGCCTGGAGGTGCCGGCCACCGGCGACGTCGTCGAGGTCGACCCCGCCGCCGGG
>NZ_AXCZ01000279.1 GCF_000767165.1 Cellulomonas bogoriensis 69B4 = DSM 16987 | reverse complement strand
TGGTGCCGCCCACGGTCACCTGCACCTGGTGGACCAGACCGGGACGGCGTTCCCGGTGCCTGCCGAGGGTGACGAGGCCGCACGCCTGGGGTTCTCACCCGAGGACGTGGCGACCGTCCCGTGGGCGTGGGTGGGTCTGTTCCCTGCTGGTCCCGAGCTGACGGTCACCGCCGCGGCCCAGGCCACCGGGCAGTGGGCGCCTGCGCCCGCCCCGCAGCCGGGCGAACCGCAGCAGGGCCTGCAGGGCCTGCCCGGTGAGGAGGCCGCGGCCGACGGTCAGGTCACCGGCGGTGCCCGGGGGTCCGCCGACGCGACCGCGGAGCAGTGCGACAGTGCGGTCCGCCGACTCGTCCCGGACCCCCCGCAGGCGCTGGAACGGCTGGGCGCGGCTCGCGCCTGGGAGCTGGCCACCGGCGCCGGCGTGGTGGTCGCGGTCGTGGACTCCGGGGTCGAGGCCCGCAACGAGCACCTGGCCGATGCGCTGGTGCCCGGCCTGGACCTGGTCGAGGTCGAGGGTCACCCGGACGGGTGGCGCGACCCGGCCGGTCACGGCACGGCCGTCGCAGGCCAGATCGCGTCCCGGCACGTGGAGGGTTCGGGGCTGGTCGGCCTCGCGCCCGACGCGGTCGTCATGCCGGTCCGGGTGTACCTGTCGAGCGACCCTCGTGCGGTCGAGCAGGGCCTCGGACCGCACACGGCCACGATCGCCCAGGGCATCCGTGCCGCCGCGGACCGAGGGGCGCAGGTGATCAACGTCTCCCTCAGCTCGACCACCGACGACCCTGAGCTCCGTCGAGCCGTCCGGCACGCCACCGACCGCGGCTCGTTGGTCGTGGCGTCGGCGGGCAACCGGCGCACCACCGACGTCACGACCGACTCCCCGCGGTACCCCGCCGCCTACCCGGAGGTCGTGGCCGTCAGCGCGGTCGACCGGGACGACCGGGTGACCAGCGACTCGATCCACGGTCCGCACGTGGACGTCGCGGCTCCGGGGACCGACGTCCTGACGGCGTTCCACGCCGCCGGGAACTGCGTCCTGGCGGGTGGCGAGGCGTCCACGTCGTTCGCGACCGCCTACGTCAGTGCGGCCGCCGCGCTCCTTGCCGAGCGGTTCCCCCACGAGTCACCCGCGCAGTGGGCCCACCGGTTGACGGCCACGGCGGCCAGGGCGCAGCCCGATGCCCGTGACGACCTCGCCGGCTGGGGTGTGATCCGCCCGTACGCCGCACTGGCCTTCGTCGACGACGGGACGGCACCCGGCCCGCAGAGCCCGGTGCACGTCGCGCCGGCGGTGACCTGGCACGGTCCGCAGGGCGTGGACCTCACCGTGCGTGAGGACGCCACGGCGCGTGTGCGCGCCACCACCGTGTGGTGGGTGCTCGCCGGGGCTGGCGCGGTGACCGGCGCCGTGCTCGTGGGGACGCTGCGGGCCCGGGGCCTGCGGCTACGCGCCCGGACCCGGGCGGCAGGTGGGCACTAGCGAGCAGATCCGCCGCAGGACTCAGGTCGACGCCCTCGGCTGCCGATGTACCCGGGGACGACTGTCCGTCCACACGCGAGCGGGAGGTGAGCCGGCCGATCATGCCAGTCCCCGGTGCAGTTCCCGCGACCATGGGCGCACGCCTGCTCGCCCACGTCATCGACATGGTCGCCGCACTCATCCTGGGCGGGGGGTTCGTGGCCGTCGGCCTGGTCTCCCTGTACCAGGAGCTCGCCGACGCCGCCTCGACGCCGGACGTGGAGCAGGCCGGCCCGCTGGTGGTGGGCGCCGTCCTGCTCCTGGGGCTGGGGCTCTTCCAGTGGTGGTACCTGGCCGCCCGTGGTTTCACGCTGGGCAAGCGGATGGTCGGCCTGAGGGTGCTGGGTGCGCGCGACGGCCGGCCGCTGGGCGGACTGCGTGCGCTGGTCCGGTTCCTCGTCCCGGCCATGGGGACGTTCGTCGGGGGAGTGGGTCAAGTGGTGGTCCACCTGTCCCCGTTCTTCGACGCGGGCGTGATGCGGCAGGGTTGGCACGACAAGGCCGCCCGGTCGGTGGTGCTCGACGTGGGGATGGGGGTGGATCCGATGTCCTCTGCTGACGCACGCGGGAGTCGCGGTGCCCGGGCCGACCGTGGTGCGGGCGGTGGTCCCGCGGACCAGCCCTCGGACCCACCGGTGACCGCCCCGCCCCCTGCGCCGGCGCCACCACCCGCCCCCCGGGCACCGGCCGCGGCACCCCCTCCA
>NZ_AXCZ01000016.1 GCF_000767165.1 Cellulomonas bogoriensis 69B4 = DSM 16987 | reverse complement strand
CCACCCCTCAGCGGGACTGACGACGCGCCGGGGGTCCGGTCACGGGGCGGCACGCACCAGCGTGCCGCCCCTGCCGTAGGTGCCGCGCCGCAGAAGCACCTCGAACGGCCCCCGTCGCCCGGCTCGCTCCAGCGCGACCGCCACCGCGACCGTCGACGCCCACACGCCGACGGCCAGCACCGTGGCCGTGGCGGTTCCCATCTGCGCACCCAGGCCCAGGCCCCAGGGGCTGAGCAGCGGCGCGAGGACCACCGACTGCAGCAGGTAGCAGGTCAACGACCGTCGCCCGACCGCGACCAGTGCTGCCGTGGCGGCCGTGGTGGCCGGGTGCCGGCGACGCCCCTGCACGTGGGACGCCCACCACGCGAACCCGCACACGTAGCCGAAGGCCGCGACCAGACCCGATGCCAGGTGCAGGACCGTGACCACGACGAGCGTCGCGCCGTCCGGTGTCCACACCCTCGCCACGGCCAGTGCCCAGGGCAGGTTCAGGACGAGGTTGACGGCCATGGACCACCAGAAGACGCGTGCGAGGACGGAGCGGTGGTCCCAGGGCCGGTCGAGCCACCCGACCCTGGCCAGGAGGACCCCTGCGACCACCTGCGACAGGAACAGCAGCAGCACGGCGCTGGCGACCACGGAGGTCCCCGAGGAGATGAGGTTCATCACCATCGCACCCAGGTAGCCGTCGACCTCAGGCACCTCCTGCTCCGCGGCGAGCACGTGCAACGCCGTCAACGCGAGGAGCATCAGTCCCACCGAGATCGAGCCCCACATCAGCAGGGTCCGACGGCTGCGGTGCACGAGCAGCATGGCGAGGAGTCCGGTGACCCCGTACGGGGCCAGGATGTCGCCACCGAAGAGCAGCGCCGAGTGGACCAGGCCCAGGGCGATCAGCCAGAGGTGACGCCGGCGCATGATGCGCCGTGTGGTGCGGTCGTCCAGCCCCTTCTCGGTGAGACGGCGCACCATCGTCGCGATCCCGTAGCCGAAGAGGATCGCGAACATGGGCCGGGACCGGTCGTCGGCGAGGAGTGCCACGATCCCGTCGGTGACCCGGTCGGGTCCGCCGCCCTCAGGGCGGTGCCCGATCCCGGTGGGCCCCTCGAGGTACACCCACACGTTGGCGACGGCGATGAAGAGCAGCAGCAGACCACGGGCCACGTCCGGCGCGAGGGACCGTGGCGCAGGCCCGGTCGGTACTGGAGGCAGGGCCGGGGCGGTGGTCGTGGTCACGTCCGGAACGCTAGAGGCCCGGACGGCAGGGTCCCATCAGGGATGCCCCTGGTTCGACCCTGACGTCCGGCACCAGGACCCCTACCCCGGGGTGGGTCAGCCGCCGGTGACGAACGCCCGGATCGCGTCGGCCATCAGCTGGACCGCGATCGCGGCGAGCAGCAGGCCCGCGATCCGGCTCACGAGGATGGTGCCGCTGTCCTTGAGCACACGGTGGATGACGTTCGCGAAGCGCATGGACAGCCACAGGCACAGGTGCACCACCAGGACGCCGACACCGATCGCGACCCACTCCGGGACGGTGTCGGCGCGCTGGACGAAGACCATGGTCGCGACGATCGCCCCGGGCCCGGCCAGCAACGGCGTGCCCAGGGGGACCATGGCCACGTTCACGCCCTTGGTGCCGGACGGTTCGGGCTCCTCCATCTTGCCGGTCAGCAGCTCCATCGCGACCAGCAGGAGCAGGAGGCCGCCGGAGGCCTGGAGCGCGGGCAGCGAGATGTGCATGTAGGCGAGCAGCTGCTGGCCGAACAGGGCGAACCCGACGATCACCCCGAAGGCCACGAGGATCGCCTGCCGCGCGGCACGGTTGCGCTGCTTGCCGGTCATGGCCCCGGTGAGCCCGAGGAAGATGGGGACCGTCCCGGGCGGGTCCATGATCACGAAGAGGGTGATGACGACCTCGGCGAGCATCCGCAGCTCGATGACGTCGTTCACGGGCGCACCACCCGTCCTGAGCCCAGGTCCTCGATCTGCTCCAGGACGTGCGGTGCGGTGAGGTTCTCACCGAGGCGGTTCGGCTTGCCGGTGCCGTGGTAGTCGCTCGAGCCGGTGACCAGGAGCCCGTGCCTGGCGGCGAGGGCGGTGAGCCGGTCCCGGTCGGCCGGGGTGTGGTCCCGGTGGTGGACCTCGAGCCCGACGAGCCCGACCTCGGTGAGGTGGGTGATCACCGGGTCGGGGACGACGTGCCCCCGTGCCCGGGCCGAGGGGTGGGCCAGGACGGGAACACCCCCGGCCTCGAGCACCAGGCGCACCGCGACGTCGGCGTCGGGCGCGTGGTGCGGGACGTAGTAGGGCGACCCGGTGCTGAGGACGGACGCGAACGCGGCGGCGCGGTCGGGGACGTGACCACGGGCGACCAGCGCGTCGGCGATGTGCGGGCGGCCGACCGTGGTGCCCGGGACCATCTGGGCCTCGACGTCCTCCCAGGTGAGGTCGAGGTCGACGGCGATGCGGGCCACGATGTGCCGGGCGCGGTCGGCCCGGGCGGCGCGGGTGCGCTCGGCCTCGGCGAGCAGGCCCGCGTCGTGGGGGTCGTGGAGGTAGCTGAGCAGGTGGACGCTGGTGCCGGCCGCGCGGCAGGAGATCTCGGCGCCGGGCACCAGGGCGATGCCGTGCCGGCGGGCGGCGTCAGCAGCCTCGTCCCATCCGGCGGTGGTGTCGTGGTCGGTGAGCGCCACGACGTCGAGGCCGGCCGCCACGGCGGCGCTGACCAGCGCCGACGGCGTGTCGGTGCCGTCGGAGACCTCGGAGTGGGTGTGGAGGTCGATGCGCACCGCACAAGGGTAGTGCGCGGCCCGTGCGGGTCCCGGCCCGCGGGTGCGACGATGGTGCCATGGGTGACGAGACCTCCGAGCAGCAGGCGCTGACCGAGCGCGGCTCCAACCGGTCACAGCGGCCGACGTCGAACGCGTTCCGGGAGTTCATCGCGGACGGCTGGGCCGAGGGCGGGATGCCGGCCCCGGTCCGGGGACCCGCCGTGGCGCACACCGCGGTGCGGCGTGGGCGCCTGTCCCGGCTCTTCCCCGGCGAGCGGCTCGTCGTGCCCGCCGGCCCCCTGGTCACCCGGTCCAACGACACGGACTACCGGTTCCGGCCCCACTCGGCATTCGCGCACCTGACGGGCCTGGGCACCGACCAGGAGCCGGACGCGGTCCTCGTGCTCCACCCCGTGGCCGACGGACACGACGCGGTCCTGTACTTCCGCCCGCTGGCGGGGCGGGACACCGAGGAGTTCTTCGCCGACTCCCGCTACGGGGAGTTCTGGGTCGGCGCCCGCCCGTCCCTGGCGGACCTGCAGGTGGTCACCGGGATCACGACCGCACCCCTGGACGAGCTTGCGGACGCGCTCGCCAAGGACGTCGGTGACGGTGGTGTCCCGCTGCGCGTGGTCCCGGGCGCGGACCCGGCCGTCGCCGCGCTGGTGGACCGTCTGCGGTCCGGCCCGACCCGGGGCACCGACGCCGAGGCCCACGCGCGGGCCGACGCCGAGCTCGCCGAGGCGTTGTCCGAGCTGCGGCTGGTGAAGGACTCCTTCGAGGTCGAGCAGCTGCGGCAGGCCGTGGACGCGACGGTGGCGGGATTCGCCAAGATCGTCACGAACCTGCCGCGGGCGGCCGCGCACCCCCGTGGCGAGCGGGTCATCGAGGCGACGTTCGACGGCCACGCCCGCGAGGAGGGCAACGCGGTGGGCTACGAGACCATCGCCGCGGCCGGTGACCACGCCACGACGCTGCACTGGATCCGCAACGACGGACGCGTGGAGCCCGGGACCCTGGTCCTGGTGGACGCCGGGGTCGAGGTCGACACCCTGTACACCGCGGACGTGACCCGCACCCTGCCCGTCGACGGCCGGTTCACCGACGTCCAGCGCCGGGTGTACACCGCCGTGCTGGACGCCGCCGACGCCGCGTTCGAGGTGGCCCGGCCGGGCGCGCGGTTCCGCGACGTGCACGCCGCCGCCATGGACGTGATCGCCTCCCGTCTGGAGGAGTGGGGGCTCCTGCCGTGCTCGGCAGAGGAGTCCCTGGCGCCCGAGGGCCAGTTCCACCGGCGGTGGATGGTCCACGGGACGAGCCACCACTTGGGGCTGGACGTCCACGACTGCGCACAGGCCCGCCGTGAGATGTACCTGGACGCCGTCCTGGAACCGGGCATGGTCTTCACGATCGAGCCCGGGCTGTACTTCAAGGCCGACGACCTCGCCGTTCCCCAGGAGTACCGAGGCATGGGTGTGCGCATCGAGGACGACGTGCTCGTGACCGCCGACGGCAACGAGAACCTCTCGGCGGCACTGCCCCGCCGCCCCGAGGACGTCGAGGCCTGGATGGCCGGCCTCCTGGGGTGAACGAGGGTCCCGGTCAGTCGGGGACGCGTCCGAGCCCGGGCGCGTCGGGCTCGGTGAGCAGCGCCCGGGCCTGGTGGGCGTGCTCGGGCTCGCACAGGACCGCGTAGGTGCTGGCCACGATCTGGCTCGAGGACGTGAAGTCCCGCTTGCCGCCGGTCAGGGAGTACGAGATCACCGAGAACAGGATCCCGAAGGCCGCACCGATCCCGACCGCGGGGAAGATCGGCAGGACGGCGCCACCGTCGGCGGCGAACAACGACAGGAGCAGACCGACGAACAACCCGAACCAGGCGCCCGTCGCCAACCCGGCCAGGGCCACCCTGGAGTAGGTGAGCCGGCCGGTGACCCGCTCGACCATGCGCAGGTCGGTGCCCACGATCGTGACGTGCTGGACCGCGAACTCCTTGTCCGACAGGTGGTCGACGGCCTTCTGGGCCTCGAGGTAGGTGGCGTAGGCGGCGATCTGCTCGCCGCGCGGCGGGGTGGGGACCCGGGGGGTGCGGGCGGAACGGGACATGGCCATGACCCGAGGGTACGCGCGGGCCCAGGGGCCCGCGCGGGGTCAGGCGCCTGCCCGGGCCACGACCGCGCGGACCCGGTCGGCGGCAGCGGTGTCGCCGACCGTCGTGAGGTGGCCGGCCGTGGGGTGCCCGGCCGTGGGTTGCTCACCCGTGGCCCGCCCCCACAGCCACAGGTCCAGCTCCCACGCCGGTCCCGTGACGGTCGCCGTGTCCGGTCCCCCGTCGTCCTCGGCGAGGACGGCCAACGTCGCCGGGGCGTCCGGGCCCTCGCCCGCCGTGCCCAGCGCCACGGTCCACTCCTGGGGGGCGTTGCTGCACACCAGACGCACGGTGGTGCCGTCCGCGACGAACGGGGCCCCGGTGCCGGCACCGGCACCGGCACCGGCACCGATGACCCTCAGCGCCTCGTCCACACCGTCCACGGCGAGCTCCACCGCCGGCGGGGCGACCTCGAGACCGGCGGTGAGCTGGGCGTCGGCCCGGTGCACGAGCGCCTCGTGGGCCTGGCGCCGGGCCACCCACGCCACCGTCCCACCCCCGGGGAACCACGACCAGCAGGGTGCCTGCGGGTCCTTCTCGTGCAGGACCGTCAGCAGCTCGGTGCCGGCACGGGCCAGGGCCTCGGCGGGCTCGAGCCCGGCCGACCGGTCCGGCGGGCGGACCTCGTCCGGCGCGTCGCCGGCCACCACCCGCGCCCAGAAGTGCTGGACCTCGGCCAGGTGCCAGGTGAGGTCGTCCGCCGTCCACCCCGGGCACGAGGGCACGGGCGTGGCACCAGGTGTGCGTGCGAGCGCCTCGATGAACCGCTCGGAGTCCTCCCGGATGTGCGCCAGGTAGGACTCGTGCACCAGCGGGGCGGGGTGGTCGACCATGACCAGAGCCTAGGGACCCGCACGCCCGGACGCAGGGGCGGCAGCACCCGGCCCGCTCGCGACGCCGTGACCTGCGGACTCCCCTGCCACGATCGCACCGCGGGCGTACCGGACCTGGTCGCGCCCCCCGTCCTTGGCCTCGTACAGGGCCCGGTCGGCGGCCTCCAGGAGCGCCTGCGGGTCGGGGACGGTGTCGGGGGAGGCGGCGACACCGACGCTGACGGTCACGCCGATCTCCAGGTCACGCGCCGGTGTGAGCGCCGACCCGCACCGCAGCCGCAGCTCCTCGGCCCGCGCGACGGCCTCCTGGGGACTCACCCCGGACATCACCACCACGAACTCCTCGCCGCCGTACCTCACCAGGGCGTCGCCCGGAGCGACGGCACCGGCGAGCGACCGCGCCAGGGTCTCCAGGACCCGGTCGCCGACGGCGTGCCCGTGCACGTCGTTGACGGTCTTGAAGTGGTCGGCGTCCACGATCGCCACCGCCACCTGGGGCCCGCCCTCTGCGGCGGCGGCCGCGCGGGAGGTCAGCACGAGGTCCAGGTGCCGACGGTTGTGCAGGCCGGTCACCGAGTCCCGGACCGCCTGCTCGGCGAGCTCGGCCTGGAGCCGCTCGATGGTGGCGACGTGGTCACGCAGGTCCTGGTTCGCCTGCGCGAGGGCCCGCTCCCGACGCACGTCGTCGCTGACGTCGCGCAGCACCACGACTTCCCCGAGCACTCGACCCAGGCGGCCCACCACGTGCCGGGTGCGCACGTCCAGGACGACCTCCCCCCGACCCAGCCGCACCACCCGGAGTCCCGGTGCGAGCAGCGGGCCGGGTCCGCCGCGCAGCACGGCCAGGGCCACGTCGGCCGGCCGGCCGAGGACGTCGCGGGGACGCGACCCGGCGTCGAGCAGGGTCAGCGCCGCCCGGTTCGCGTCGGCGACGGCCCCGTGCCGGTCCATCACCAGCACGGCGTCGCCCAGGGCGTCCAGGACCTGCGCGCGGGCGATCGGCACGACCCGCAGCGCGTTCCTGCGGACGACGAGGTGCGCGTCGACCAGGCCGACGACGGTGAACAGCAGCGGCGCGAGGTCCGGGGAACCGGCCGGCATGAGGGTGATCTGAACGAGGGCCCCGACCGCGGGCAGCGTGCTGACCGCGAGCATCACCGTCACCCGCGCGCCCTGCATCAGCGGGAGGTCACGACGGACCCGGTGCGCCCGCACGGCCGCCAGGGTCATCACGCCGTAGGAGTACAGGGCGTGCACCCAGAACAGCGGCCCGTAGATCTCACCGTCGGCGTACCCGTCGTCCGAGGGGAGGATCACCAGGTGGTGCCACGGGTTGGTGACCCCCAGGGCGAGCATGACCAGGGGGTGGACCACCAGCAGCCGTCGGGCACGCGACCCGGGGGGGCGGTCGTCACCGGCGACCGCAGCGAGACCGGTCCAGAACGCCGCGACGACGACCGCGACCGACGGCATCACCACAGCCGACAGCGCGACCTCCATCACCGGGCCGTCCGTCAACGCCGCGACCAGGGCCCCCAGCGACCACACCGACGCGGCGACCAGCGCCACCGAGATCGACCGCGCGGCGACCGTCCGGCCACGTCCCCGCCGCAGCACCCCGACCGCGACCGTCACGGCCACGACGATCGTCGTGCCGTAGAGGGCCACCAGCAGCGCGGGCGGGAGCACGGGCACATCACCTCTCGATCCAGAGAGATCCGGGCGCGCGGAGCAGCACCGGTCCACCGGTCCAATCGTCCGGGGCACGGTCGGTGTGAGGCCTGCGTCTCACCCGCACCTACGATGGCCCCATGTCTGCCCCCACCGTGGAGTCCGTGACCGCTGCGCTCGCAGGGGTGATCGACCCCGAGATCCGGCGACCGATCACCGAGCTGAAGATGGTCCGTTCCGTCGAGGTCCGCCCGGGCCCGGCACCCGAGGGACCCGTGACCGTGGTCGTGGGCATCGACCTGACCACGTCCGGCTGCCCGATGAAGGACACCATCACCAAGGACGTCACGGCCACCGTCGGGGCCCTGGAGGGTGTCGCGTCGGTGGAGGTCGAGCTGGGGGCCATGAGCGCCGAGCAGCGCGAGGAGCTGCGCACCATGCTGCGGGGGGGATCGGCGGAGCCGGTGATCCCCTTCGCCCAGCCGGAGTCCCTGACCCGGGTCTACGCGATCGCCTCGGGCAAGGGCGGTGTGGGCAAGTCCTCGGTCACCGCGAACCTCGCGGTCGCGATGGCTGCGGACGGGCTGAAGGTCGGCGTGGTCGACGCCGACGTGTACGGGTTCTCGATCCCCCGGATGCTGGGGGTCACCCAGTCGCCGACCAAGGTCGACGACATGATCCTGCCCCCGGTCGCGCACGGGGTGAAGGTCATCTCGATCGGCATGTTCGTGCCCGCCGGCCAGGCCGTGGTGTGGCGTGGACCCATGCTGCACCGGGCGCTGCAGCAGTTCCTCGCGGACGTGTTCTGGGGTGACCTGGACGTCCTGCTGCTCGATCTGCCACCCGGGACCGGTGACATCGCGATCTCCGTGGCCCAGCTCCTGCCCAGCAGCGAGATCCTCGTGGTCACCACCCCGCAGGTCGCCGCCGCGGAGGTCGCCGAGCGCGCCGGGTCGATCGCCCTGCAGACCAGGCAGCAGCTGGTCGGGGTCGTGGAGAACATGTCCTGGCTGGAGCAGCCCGACGGGACCAGGCTGGAGGTCTTCGGCAACGGCGGAGGGGCGCAGGTCGCCTCGAGCCTCGGCAAGGCCACCGGCACCGACGTCCCGGTGCTGGGCCAGGTGCCGCTGGACGTGACGCTGCGTGAGGCCGGTGACGGTGGCACACCGGTGGTCCTCACCGCGCCGGACTCCCCCGCCGCGGCCGTCCTCACCGAGGTGGCCCGTGGGCTGGCGCGCAGGTCCCGCGGCCTGGCCGGACGTTCGCTGGGTCTGTCCCCGGTGACCAGGTGACCAGGTGACCCGAGCCGGGACGCAGGTCTCGGAGAGGTAACGGTTCTCAGCGGGCGCCGGATGTCATCCTCTGGTATGACCCCTGGTCGCGGGCTGGGCCACTACGGTCGAGTCGACCACCGACCCGCACCTCAGGGGGCCCTCTCCGATGCACCCGTCCGCCTTCCGTTCCCTCACCGCGATCGCCGCCGGTTCCCTCGTCCTGGCCCTGGCCGCCTGCTCGCCCGACGCCGACGACCCCGCCGAGGAGCTCGGTCCGCTGGACGTGATGTTCGAGGACCTGTACGGCGACTGGTCGCAGGAGGACGGCGACGCGATGAACCGCCAGGTCGAGGAGCTCACCGCCCGGTGCATGGCCGAGGAGGGCTTCGACTACTCCCCGGTGGACCACAGCGGCTCGACGATCTCCTACTCCAGCGACGACCTCGATGTGGAGTGGGGCACCCTGGAGTTCGCCGAGCAGTACGGGTACGGCATCACCACCGACCCCTGGGGCCACGAGGACGAGGACCGCATCCAGGAGATGGACGGGTGGTCCGACCCGAACCAGGAGTACGTCGAGGCGATGTCCGACACGGAGCGGGACGCCTACTACGAGGCGCTGCACGGACCCGGGATCGACGAGAGCGAGTTCGAGGACGGCCAGGACGTCGAGTGGGACTGGACCCAGGGCGGGTGCCAGGGCTGGGCCCAGCACCAGGTCTACGAGGGCGGCGCCGACGGCGAGGAGTACGAGACCCTGCAGGCCGAGATCATGACCATGTGGGAGACGATGCAGGCCGACCCCCGCGTGACCGCGGTGGAGGCGGAGTGGGCCTCGTGCATGGCTGACGCCGGACACCCCGGCCTGACGGCCACCGGCGAGGCCGAGGAGCAGTTCTACGAGCAGGTCAACGCGGCCTACGACAGCATCGACTACGACGCGATGTCCGAGACCGAGATGGAGGAGTTCGACTGGGAGGCGCACGACGCCGCCGTCAAGGCCGAGCTCGCCGCCCTGACCCCAAGGGAGATCGAGACGGCCGTGGCCGACTACACGTGCCGTGAGGAGGTCGACTACGACGCGACGTTCCGCGAGGTGAACTTCGAGCTCCAGCAGGACGTGGTCGACCGGCACGGCCCCGAGATCGAGGCGTGGATCGAGTCGATGCGCGCAGCCCGCACCACCTCGGAGTAACGGTGCGCCGGCTCCCACCAGCGGGTTCCACCCGCACCATCTGGGTCATCGGCGGTACCGCGGTCCTGAGCCTGGGCATCGGTCTGGGGCTCGGGCAGATGATCGAGTCACCGGCCGAGGCCGCTGCCCGCACCGAGCCCCCTCCCGCAGGGCCGATCACCGTCCCGGTGGAGGAGCGGACCCTGGAGAACGAGGTGGTCCTGCGCGGCGACGCGGTCTACGAGGACCCCGTCGACGTGACCGTCGAGGTCGCGGACCTCGGTGGTCCCGCGGTGGTGACCGGGCAGGTCCCGGAGGTGGGCGACACCGTCGACGCCGGCGAGGTGGTGCTGGAGGTGACCGGGCGCCCGGTGGTCCTCCTCGAAGGTGACCTGCCCGTGTACCGGACGTTGCGCGCCGGGATGTCCGGGCCGGACGTGGTCCAGCTCAAGAAGGCGCTGCGCGCCCTCGACATCGCGTCCGGCGACCCGGAGAGCGACGTCTACGACGCCCAGACCGCCAGCGGGGTCCGGGCCCTGTACGAGGAGGTCGGGTACCCGGCGCCCACCGCCGGGGAGGAGGCCCAGGCCGCACTCGAAGCGGCTCAGTCCGGGGTGCGGGACGCCGAGGAGTCCCTCGCAGCGGCACAGCGGGAGGCGTCGAGCACCGGGACGCCCCGGTCGGAGCGGCTGCGGCTGCAGGCCGAGGTCGACGGCGCCAAGCACCGGCTCGCCGAGGCCCGTCGGGCGTGCGAGCGACCCACCGAGGAGAGGCCGTGCGACCGCGGCGCGGTCATCGAGGCCCAGGGCGCGCTGAACGTCGCCGAGGCCGCCCGGGACGAGGGCCAGACCCCACCGGACGCCTCCTTGGCCCGGTCTGCCGTGGACTCCGCGGGACGGGTGCTGGAGGAGGCCCGGCGGGAGCTGGTGAAGGCCCAGACCGCTGTGCTCACACCGCTGCCTGCGGGGGAGGTCGTGTTCCTCGACCAGACGCCCCGGCGCGTGGACTCCGTGGAGGTCCGTCGTGGGGTGCCGATCAGCGGGTCGTCGGTGATGAGCGTCTCGGGAGCGACCCTCCAGATCGCCGGCACCGTCACCCGGGTGGATGCCGACCTGCTGGAGACCGGGTCCACCGCCTGGGTCACGCTTCCCGGCGGTGAGGAGGTCGAGGCCGAGCTGGCCTCGGTCGGCGAGGAGGCCGCCGGCTCGGCCGCGCAGGAGGGCGAGAGCACCGGCAGCGGTCGTGTCCGCGTGGTGGTCGAGCCGACAGACCTCACCCGCGACCAGCGTGAGGAGCTCCAGGGCGCGAACGTCCGCGTGCGCATCCCCGTCAGTTCCACCGGGGGCGACGTCCTCGCGGTCCCGATCGCGGCCCTGACGGCCGGACCGGGCGGCGAGGCCCGCGTCGAGGTGCTGCGGGACGGCGAGACGGTCCTCGTGACCGTCGAACCGGGACTGGCCGCCGGTGGCTTCGTGGCGGTGGAACCGGTGGACGGCACCCTGAGTGCCGGCGACCGGGTCGTGGTCGGTCAGGGGCACGACCTCCTCGACGTCGGGGACCGGGAGGCGCAGGACCCCGGGGACCCGGACGAGCCGTCCGACGAGCAGGCCCCCCAGGTCGAGGACACCGACGCCGACACCGGGACCGACGCCGAGGAGCCTGCGGAGGACGAGGGTTGAGCCTCGGCGAGCTCTTCGGGCCGGTGGCCCCCGGCCCGGCGCCCACAGGTCCGGGTCCGGCGGTCGCGGACGACGTCCCCGTCCTGGACCTGCGCGGGGTCACCCGCACGTTCCCCGGGCCGCCGCCGGTCACCGCGCTGAGCGACGTGGACCTGCGGGTCGGCCGGGGCGAGTACGTCTCGATCGTCGGCCCGTCCGGCTCCGGCAAGTCCACCTTGCTGCACCTGCTGGGCCTGCTGGACCGCCCGACCGGCGGGGAGTACGTCCTGGACGGGGTCGAGACCGGTGCCGCGTCCGAGGACGACCGGGCGCGGCTGCGGGGCGGACGGATCGGGTTCGTGTTCCAGTCGTTCCACCTGCTGCCTCAGCGCTCGGTGCTGGACAACGTGCTCCTGGCGACCTTGTACAGCGGGGTGCCCCGGGCCGAACGTCGCCCGCGCGCCCTGGCCGCCCTGGACCGCGTCCACATGTCGCACCGCCTGGACTTCATGCCGCCGGTGCTGTCCGGTGGGGAGCGCCAGCGGGTCGCGGTGGCCCGCGCGGTCGTCACGTCACCCCAGGTGCTGCTGGCCGACGAACCCACCGGCAACCTCGACTCGGAGAACTCCGCAGGCGTGCTGGACCTGTTCGACGAGCTCCACGCCGACGGCCTGACCCTGGTCGTCATCACCCACGACGCCGCGGTGTCGGCACGGGCCCAGCGGCGCGTGCGGATCGCGGACGGCACCCTGACGGAGCTGGTGTGAGGACCCTGACCGGACGCGGGCCCCGGGTGCGGCCCGGCCTGCCGCGGGTGATCCGTGACCGGCTGCCGCGACGCCCCGCCCCCCAGGTCCAGCCCCCACCGGTGCGGGACCGGTTCTCGACCCGGGACCTGGTGGCCGAGGCCGCCCACGGGATCGGCGCCCGCCCCGCCCGCCTGCTGCTGACGATCGTGGGCACCGTGCTCGGCATCGGGTCGCTCGTGGTGACGATGGGGCTGGCCCAGACGGCCGCCGGGCAGATCGCCCGCCAGTTCGACGCCGTCGCCGCGCGCCAGGTCATGGTGGAGCCGGCCACCGCCCGCAGTCAGGGCGGCGAGCGCGCCACCGGGCGCATCCCGTGGGACGTCGAGGACCGCCTGATGCGCCTGGCGGGGATCGAGGCCGCCGGGGCGCTGTCCTCGGTGGACGTGGACGACGCGGTGGTGACGGCGGTCCCCGTGTCGGACCCCTCGGCACCGGTTCCGGCCTCTCCCCTGGTCATGGCCGCGACCCCGGGTCTGCTGACCGCGCTGCAGGGACACGTGGTGACCGGCAGGTACTTCGACGCGGGCCACGACGACCGTGGCGACCGGATCGTGGTGCTCGGGGCGCGCGCCGCGCAACGACTCGGGGTCAGCCGTGTGGACCGGCAGCCGTCGGTGTTCATCGGCGACCGTCCGTACACGGTGGTCGGTGTCGTGGACGGGGTGGTGCGGCGTGCGGACCTGCTGGACGCGGTGATCCTGCCGGTGGGGACGGCCCGGGCGGACTTCGGGCTCGGCACGCTGGAGCAGGCCCACGCCCACATCGCGGTCGGCGCCGGGCCCGTCGTCGGCGAGCAGGTGCCCGTGGCCCTGGCACCGAACAGCCCGGAGACCATCAACGCCCAGGCGCCCTCTCCCCCGTCAGCGGTCCGCCAGAACGTCCAGGCCGACGTGAACGCGATCTTCCTGGCTCTGGGAGCGGTGGCGCTGCTCGTGGGCGGGCTCGGGATCGCCAACGTCACGCTGCTGTCGGTCCGTGAACGCACCGGCGAGATCGGCCTGCGTCGCGCTCTGGGTGCCTCGAAGCGGGACATCGGACGCCAGTTCCTGGTGGAGTCGACGGTGATCGGACTGCTCGGGGGCCTCATCGGCTCGGCGCTCGGGGTGGCCGTCGTCCTCGTGGTGTCCGTCGCCCGGGAATGGACACCCATCCTGGACACCTGGGTGGCTCTCGGCGCCGCCGGAATGGGCGGGGTGATCGGCCTCGCGGCCGGCACCTACCCCGCGCTCAAGGCTGCGGGGGTCGAGCCGATCGCTGCGCTGCGGGGCGGGACCTGACGGACCGGAGCAGACCGGCACAACCGCCGGAAAACGTCGCCTGACCTGCACGAAGATCGACGAGCGGAGCGTCGGGGACCTCCTTAGCGTGGAGGTGGCGGCCACCACGCCGCCGTCCCTGTCCCGTATCGATCCACATGTGAGGTCCTCATGTCCATCACCCCTGGCGGTCGCAAGGTCGCGGCCGCGCTCATCACCACCGCAGCGCTGACGTCGACGGCCGCGATCGCGACCCCCGCCACCGCCGCAGCACCGGTCGCGGGGCCGGTGGCGACCTCGACCGGCGACTGTCCCGACGTCCACGTGGTCTTCGCCCGCGGCACGGGTGAACCCCGGGGCCTGGGAATCGTCGGACGCCCGTTCGTCAGCGACCTGGGTGACGCGCTCCCCACCATGACGGTGACGTCGTACGCGGTGAACTACTCGGCCAACGCCTCCCAGACGAGCGCCGGCCCCGGTGCCGGCGACATGACGAGCCACGTCACGTCGATGGCCGCCCGGTGCCCTGGCACGCAGTTCGTGCTCGGGGGCTACTCCCAGGGCGCGACCGTCACCAGCATCGCGGTCGGAGCGCGCTCCACGTCCATCCGCAGCCGGGTGCTCCCGGCGAACCTCGAGCCACGGGTCGCGGCGGTCGTGGTGTTCGGCAACCCCCTCGGCCTGACCCGGCGGACCATCGCCTCCGAGGCGCCGGCGTACGCCGCCAAGTCCCGCGACTACTGCAACAGGTCGGACACGGTCTGCGGTGGACGGGGCGACGCCCGCGGCGGGCACCTCGCGTACGTGTCCAACGGGTCGGTCGCCGACGGCGCGGCCTTCGCCGCCTCGCTGGTCGGCGTAGCACCGGGCGACCCGGCCTCCTGCGTCACCGCCAGGGCTGTCGACCACGTCGAGGCGGACCGCGCCTTCCGCAGCGTGCTGCGCGCCTACGCACGCGGTTCACGGGACCCGCTGGGGCGCCTGACGAGCTCCGACCTCGTGTCGCTGCAGCGCACGGGTCAGGACTCCTGGTCGGTGGTGCCGGCCTGCTGAGGAGGGCGGTGGACGAGCGCCGACAGGTTCTCGTCAACACCCCTTCCGCAATCGTTATCAACCCTACATAATGGACATATCGGGCATCGAGGCCCCTGCCTCAGCCCGGCCGACCGTGCTTCGCCCCCGAGCCTGAGCGAGGTCTCATGTCCACCTCTCCCGTACGCCGTACCCTCACCGCAGCACTGCTCGCGGCGGGGCTGGCCGCGACGTCCGTCGCACTCAGCCCCGCCGCGAGCGCCACATCCCTCCCCGCCGCCGCACCACTCTCGGCAGGGTCGTGCCCCGACGTCCAGGTCGTCTTCGCCCGGGGCACCGGCGAGCGAGCCGGGTTGGGCATCATCGGCAGACCCTTCGCCCGAGCGCTGGCCGACGAGCTGCCCGGCATGACCGTCACGTCCCACGCGGTGGACTACGCCGCCGCCGCCTCCCAGCGCAGCGCAGGTCCCGGGGCGACGGCGATGACCGATCACGTCACCGCCATGGCGGCCCGGTGCCCGGGCACGCAGTTCGTCCTGGGCGGCTACTCCCAGGGCGCGACCGTGACCAGCATCGCGCTCGGGATCCGCGCCGGGACCACGACCGGCCGGGCGATCCCCGACGAGCTCTCGGATCGGGTCGCTGCGGTGGTCGTGTTCGGCAACCCCCTCGGCATGCGCGGCCAGACCATCGCCTCGGCGAGCCGCACGTACGCCGACAGGGCCAAGGACTACTGCAACAGCGGGGACTCGATCTGCGGTCGGCAGCCGAGCACCGGGCGCGGGACGCACACCGGCTACGCGACGAACGGGTCCACGACCGACGGTGCCCGGTTCGCAGCAGGCCTGGTGACCGCGAACCCGCCGGAAGCCGCACCACCCACCGCACCACCCACCACACCACCCACGACACCGGCGCCGCCGTCCGACCAGGTCACGTGCGTCACCGCCCAGGTGAGCGAGCACGTCGAGGCACGCCGCGCGATCCGCGGCCTGACCCGCGCCTACGCACGAGGCACCCTTGAGGACATCGGCCGACTGAGGAGCACGGAGGAGGTGTCTCTGCGCCGCTCCGGGACGTTCTCGTGGACGCCCACGGCCAGCTGCTGAGCAGCCGAGGAGCACCCGCCCCACGCCTCTCCCCCGTGGCATGATCGTCACGCGCCGACTGCGCTGAACCGGACGGGGGGGTGGCGTGGGGCCACGTGTGGATGACGTCGGGGACCGGTCGCCGGAGCGATCCGACGTCGGCCTGCTCGCGGCCGAGGAGGTGCGCACCGTCCGGGAGCTGCTGGACGGTGCAGGGCTCCTCACCGCCACCACCAGGTTCGCCTACCTCGGTCTCGAGGCGCCCCGTCGGTGCGATGGACCCGCGCCGAGCGGGCGCGCGGTGCGCGTGCTGCTGCACGACGTCGCAGGGGCCACCGCCCGCGACGTCCGGGTGTCCCTGACCGCCGGCACGGTGTCGACCAGGGACCTCGATCCCGTGGTCGACGGTCAGGTCCCGGTCCTGGACGAGGAGTTCGAGCTCGTCGAACAGGTGCTCGCCCAGGACCTGAGGTGGCAGGAGTCCCTGGGACGTCGAGGGCTGAGCGTCGAGGAGGTGCGTGTCGCACCGCTGTCGGCCGGGGTGTTCGGGTACGAGGACGAGGTGGGCCGCCGGGTCCTGCGGGGGCTGGCCTTCCACCAGCAGCACCCCCGGGACCACGCCTGGGCCCACCCCGTGGACGGGCTCGTGGGGTACGTCGACGTCCTGGCACGCACCGTGCTCCGGGTGATCGACACCGGCGCCGTGCCCGTCCCCCAGGAGTCCGGCAACTACGACGACCCCCAGGTGACGGGGCCGTCGCGGACCTCTCAGCGCCCCATCGAGATCACCCAGCCCCGGGGACCGAGCTTCACGCTCGACGGGGGGCACCTGCGGTGGGAGGGCTGGGACCTGCACATCGGGTTCGACGCCCGCGAGGGCCTGGTGCTGCACCGGGTCGGCTTCCACGACCGCGACCGGGGTGGACGGCTGCGCCCCGTCCTGGACCGCGCGTCGATCTCCGAGATGGTCGTCCCCTACGGCGACCCGTCACCGGTGCGCTCGTGGCAGAACTACTTCGACACCGGCGAGTACCTGGTGGGCCGCTACGCCAACTCCCTGGAGCTGGGGTGTGACTGCGTCGGGGACATCACCTACATGGACGTCGTGCTCGCCGACGAGCACGGGCACCCGCGCACCCTCACCCACGCGGTGTGCCTGCACGAGGAGGACGCCGGGGTCCTCTGGAAGCACACCGACCTGTGGACCGGCTCTGCCGAGACCCGACGCAACCGTCGCATGGTGATCTCGTTCTTCACGACCGTCGGCAACTACGACTACGGCTTCTACTGGTACCTGTACCTGGACGGGACCATCGAGATGGAGGTCAAGGCCACCGGGGTCGTCTTCACCTCGGCGCACCCGGGCGGTGACCAGCCGTACGCCACCCAGATCGCACCGGGCCTGGGCGCACCCTTCCACCAGCACCTGTTCTGCGCCCGCCTGGACGTCGCCGTCGACGGCCCCCGCAACCGCGTGGACGAGGTCGACGCCGTCCGGGTCCCTGCAGGGCCGGGCAACGAGCGCGGCAACGCCTTCACCCGCCGGAGCACCCCGCTGGTCCGCGAGTCCCGGGCCATGCGGCACGCCGACCCCGCGGTGGGGCGCACCTGGCGGATCAGCAACCCCGAGTCCTCGAACAGGGTGGGAGAACCGGTCGCGTTCGTGCTGCACCCTCAAGGACTGCCGACCCTGCTGGCCGACGACGGCGCCTCGATCACCGCGCGCGCGGGTTTTGCCACCCGGCACCTGTGGGTGACCCGCTACGACCCGCAGGAGCAGTACGCCGCAGGGGACCTGGTCAACCAGCACCCGGGCGGCGCAGGTCTGCCCGCCTACGCCGCACGGGACCGTGACCTGGACGGTCAGGAGCTGGTCGTCTGGCACACCTTCGGCCTGACGCACTTCCCGCGGACCGAGGACTGGCCCGTCATGCCGGTGGACCGCGCCGGGTTCCGGCTCACCCCGTCCGGGTTCTTCGACCGCAACCCCACGTTGGACGTGCCGCGCAGCGCCGGCAGCCACTGCGCGACACGCCCCGACCGGTGACCGCCCGAACGAGTCACCGGGACGTCAGTCGTGGTTCGGCTCGGCCATCTTGCCGTGGGTGGCCGCCTTCGCCCGGTCGGGCATCACGGCCGCCATCGCACCCGCGTTGAGCACGAGGACGCCCAGGGGGACACCCTTGCCCGCGTTCGGCCAGCTGCACGGCGATCTCGCGGCCGATCCCGCTGGACGCACCGGTCACCACGGCCCAGCCCACTGCAGCACTCATGTCGCCCCCTCGGGTTCGTCGGGTCGTCCTCCGACGGTATGAGGAGAAGGACTCAGCGGCGACCCCAGCGCCGGGGTGCGCGCGGCTCGGAGCCGAACGCCGACGCCACCTGGTGCTGCTCACGGTCAGACAGCACGCCGAAGAACGGCAGGGTCTGGCGCAGCTCGCGGGCCCGAGGGGAGGAGGAGGTCAAGGTCATGAGGAACTCCTCGACCGGGCCGTCCAGGAGCTGGGCCCACTCCGCCAGCCGCTTCGCGGCCCTTCCCCGTGGGTGCTCGCGGCACATGGCCTCGAGGTCCCGGCGCGCGACCGTGAGGGTGGAGGCCGGGTCGGCAGCGATCTTGCCCGCGATCGCGTACGCGAACCAGAGGCTGCGCCGCTGGTCCCGGGTGAGCCGGTCCTTCTGCGCGCCGAACGCCTCGACGTCGGCCTGGCGCAGCCGTCGGTGCACACCGGTGCTGACGTAGGGGAGCTCCCCTCGGTCGCACAGGTTGACCACGTGCTGGCGAGAGGCACCCAGGAGGCGCGCGGCCTCACCGGTGGTCAGGAGGACGTCCTCGGAGCGGGTCTGCTGGGGAGCGTCGGTGCTCATGACCGCATCGTAGACCTATCGCCACAGACGCAACAGATCTGTGCACATGTCGCGTTTGTGGCGGATATCGCGCGTTTGCCCAGGTCACCCGTTTGGAGTAACGCCACGGCGGCTCGATCTGCGGTCAGGACGAGACCGAGGAGGCGATGCGGCGCGCGATCTCCTGGTCGTGCAGGCCCCCACCAGTGCCCCCCTCGCGCTCGATGCCCGCCGCCCGCGAGGGGTCGACGAGCCGCTGCATCGCCGCCCGCAGCACCGACTGGTCCACGGCGGCCACGCCGCCGAGGGCGAGCAGCGCCGCGCCCTGGTCCAGTGCCGCGAGCACCGCTGCGACCTCGGCACGGGACAGCGCACCCTCCGGCGCCCCGGACCGCTCCGTCACGTCGGCGTAGAGGTCGACCATCACCTGCACACGCTGGGTCAACCGCCCCGCGAGCTCCCGGTCGCGCGCCGCGGTCGCGATGAACTCGAGCGTCGCCAAGGCGAACCCCCGCATCGCGCCCTCGACGTCGGCCGGCACCTCGTCCGCCGTGGCACAGGGGCCGACACGCTCGAACACGTCCCACCCCTGCGTCCCGGCCGCACCCAGGTTGGCGTCCATCACAGCGAGGAACAGGTCGGCCTTGCCCTCGAAGTTGGAGTACACCGCGCCCTTGGAGAACCCCGCCTCTCGCGCGATCAGGTCGAGCCCGGCCGCGTGGTACCCCTGGCGCGCGAAGACGTCGCGCGCGGCGAGGACCAGCGCGTCGCGGGTCCGCTGCTGCTGCTGCTCCCGGGTGACCCGGGTCGGCGTGGAGCTCATCTCTCGATGCTACGACACACCTACCGCCAGTATCTCTATACCGCCGGTATCGCAATACTGCTAGTCTTCCGATACCACTGGTACTCGAGTTGGAGGTCCGATGAGATCCCCCGCACTCCGCATCGACGGGCTCACCCGCCGGTTCGGCCCCGTGACCGCCAACGACGACGTCTGCCTGACCGTCAGGGCCGGCGAGGTCGTGGGCCTGCTGGGCCACAACGGCGCCGGCAAGACGACCCTGGTGTCACAGGTGGTCGGGCTCCTCCGCCCGGACTCCGGGTCCATCACCGTCGGGGACGTCGACGCCGTGGCGCACCCGGGTGAGGCCCGACGCCGGGTCGCCCTGCAGGCGCAGTCCCAGGCACCCATCGACGGACTCACCCCACGCGCCGCGATCGAGATCGCCGGCCGCATCCGCGGACTCACGGGGGCGCAGGCACGTTCTGCCACCGAGAGGGTCGCCGAGGAGCTCGACATCACCCCCTGGCTCGACCGGCGCGCCCTGCCCGAGGGACGTGGCCTGTCCGGAGGGGTGCGGCGCCTGACCGCGTTCGCGATGGCGGTGGTGGCACCGACGGGCCTGGTCGTCCTCGACGAGCCGACCAACGACGTCGACGCCGCCCGACGACGCGCCCTGTGGGCCGCCGTGCGGCGGCTCGGGGACGAGGGCGCCGGGGTGCTGCTGGTCACGCACAACGTGGCCGAGGCAGAACGCGTCGTCGACGAGCTCGTGGTGCTGGACCACGGCCGGGTGGTGGCCTCGGGCACGCCCGCTGCGCTGCGGGGCGCCGAGGACACCGACCTCCGCCTCGAGCTGCACCTGCACCCCGACGGCCCGGACCCGTCCGCGCAGGCCCAGCCGCCCTTCCCGGTCACCCGTCGCGTGCGGTCAGGGCGCCGGGTGCTGCTCACCGTCCCGAGCCATGCCGCCTCCACAGCCGTGACCTGGGCAGGGGCGCGTCGGGACGACGGCACCCTGGACGGCTTCACCCTCGGGCCCGCCACGCTGGAGGACGCCTACCTCGCCGCCACCGGCACCACCACCACCGACACCGACACCGACACCGACACCGACGGCACCGCAGTGCCGACCGTGACCGAGGAGCCGACCCGTGCATGAGACCCTCGCCCCCACCCGCCCCGCCGCCCCCGTGGGGCACTGGACGGGCTACACCACGCTGCTCCGCTGGCAGATCGCCCAGGTCGGGGGCATGCTCCCGCTGATCGTGGTGGTCCAGGCACTCCTGGCCGCCGGGATCATCATCGGCTTCGGGTTCCTGATCCCCGACCTCACCCTCGAGGCGGCCACGTTCCTGTCCACCGGGGCGCCCACCGTGCTGCTGATGACGGTGGGCCTGGTGATCGTTCCCCAGGGGGTGGCCCGGGCCCGCACGGACGGCACCTTCGCCTACCTGCGCACCCTGCCGGTCGCCAGGCCACTGCTGCTGCTCGCGGACCTCACGGTCTGGCTCATGATCTGCATCCCCAGCATCGGCGTCGCGGTCGGTGTCGCCTGGCTCAGGTACGGGATCGACCTGCAGCCGGACTGGCCGGTGCTGCTCACCGCGGCCCTGCTGGTCACCGTCACGGCCGCGTCCGTCGGCTACGCGATCGCGGTGACACTGCCACCCATGCTCGCCCAGCTCGTCAGCCAGGTGCTGGTCTTCTTCGTCCTGCTGTTCTCCCCCATCACCTTCCCTGCCACCCAGCTGCCGACGTGGTTCCAGTCCGTCCACGACGTGCTGCCGATCCGCCCGGCGGCCGACCTGCTGCGGTCCGGGCTCGTCTCGGGCACCTACGACGCCGGCGTCCAGGACCTCGTCGTGCTCGTGCTCTGGTGCGCGGCGGGACTGGCGGTCAGCACCCGCGCGCTCGTGCGCCGGGGGTGACCCTCAGGACCCGGGTCGACCGCGGTCGCGCCGGGCCGCGTCCTCGTGCACCGCGAGGAACAGGGAGTAGGGCGTGCCCTCGGGGTCGGGCGGGCGGTCCGCGAAGTCCTGCAGGACACCTTCCAGGCGGGACCAGAGCTCTCCGTAGGCGGCCTCGTCCAGGCGCATGCCGAGCCTGGAGACCGCCATCGAGTCGGGGTCCTCCAGCTCGGCGACCTCGCTCAGGAACGTGTCGATCAGGACGCGCGTCCCGCCCGGGAGCATCGGGGAGCGCCACGACTTGCCGGTGGCGCGGTACGGGACCTCCCTCGCGCCGCGCCGCCCGCGTCGCTCGGCCTCCGCACGCAGGAAGCCGCGCTCGGCGAGGGTCCGCACGTGGTGGAAGGTCGTGGCCGGGGCCTTGCCCAGACGTTCGGCGATCTGCTTGTTCGTCAGCCCCTCGTCGAGGCAGAGGCGCAGGATCCGCATCCGGATCACCGAGGCCAGGGCCCGGGCGTCGGCCTCGACGTCCGCGTCGTCGACCTGCCCTCGCTCACGCCCCACCCCGCCAGCGTACCGACCAAGTGATTGACAAATCCCAATCACTCATCCACGCTCACCCCGTGACCACGTCCCCGGTGTCCCCGGTGCCCCCGGCACCCCGCCCCCGGTCCCTGCTCCGGCACCGCGACTTCCGCCGGCTGTGGGCCGGTGACGCGTTCGGCCAGCTCGGTGCCGGCCTCACCGGCCTGGTCCTGCCGGTGTACGCGGTCCAGCACCTGCACGCCGACGAGTGGCAGATGGGCGCCCTCACCGCAGCCGAGACCGCCGCGTTCCTGCTCATCGGGCTCCCCGCCGGGGCGTGGGTGGACCGCATGCGCAGACGCCAGGTCCTGATCACCGCCGACCTCGTGCGCGCCGCCGTCCTGGCGGTCGTGGTCGCGCTCGCCCTGTCCGGTCAGGCGTCGATGACCCTCCTGTACGGCGCCGCGCTCGCCCTCAGCGCCGCGACGGTGTTCTTCGACGTGGCGCACCAGAGCTACGTCCCCGGCCTGGTCGGCCTGGACCGCGTCTCGGAGGGCAACGCCAAGCTCCAGGCCACCCACTCCGTGGCGCAGGTCGCCGCGCCGGCCCTCGGTGGCGCGCTGCTGCGGGTGGTGGCGGCACCGCTGCTGATCGCCTTCACCGTGCTCACGTACCTGGTGTCCGCGGCGTGGATCGGTCGCATCCGGCACCGCGAGGAGCCCCCGTCCCGGTCCGCTCGACGGCCGCTGCGGCTCGAGATCGCCGAGGGGCTCGGCTTCGTGCTGCGCCACCGCCTGCTGCGGCGGGTGGTGGCCTGCACGTCGATCGGGAACCTCTTCGGTGCGATGGGCAGCGCGATGACCGTGCTGTACGCCATGAGGACCCTGGGCCTGGACGAGCGCGCCCTGGGCGCGGTGCTCTCCGCCGGCGCGATCGGTGGGCTGGTCGGCGCCCTGGCCGCCGAACCCTGCGCGCGCCTGCTCGGGCAGGCACGGGTGATCCCCCTCGCGGCCCTGGCCATGGCCCCCGCCTACGCCCTGACCCCGGCGGCGGCCGCCTGGGCCGACCACCTGCCGGCCCAGGCGACGCTGGCCGCGGGCGGCGCGGTGTTCAGCTTCTTCGTCGTGGTCTACAACATCGCGCAGGTGAGCTTTCGCCAGCGCCTGTGCCCTCCGGCGCTCCTGGGCCGCATGAACGCCTCGGTGCGGTTCCTGGTGTGGGGGACGCTCCCCGTCGGCGCGCTCACCGGCGGATGGCTGGGCGCCACAGCCGGCGTGGTCCCCACGCTGTGGGTCGCGGTCACGGGCACCGCGCTCGCCGCGCTCCCGGTGGCCCTGTCGCCCCTCATGCGGATGCGGGATCTGCCCACCGGCCGCACCCACCCCGAACCGGTCCCCTGAGACCGCCTACAGGTCGTAGGTGACGACCAGGGGCGCGTGGTCGCTCCACCTCTCCTCGTAGGTGGCAGCCCGGTCCACCTCGGCCTTGACCGCGTGGGCGGCCAGCTCGGGTGAGACGATCTGGTAGTCGATCCGCCACCCCGAGTCGTTGGCGAACGCCTGCCCCCGCCACGACCACCAGGTGTAGGGACCGGGCCCCTCCCCACCGAGCCGACGGCCGACGTCGACCCACCCGGCGTCGAACCACCGGTCCAGGTAGGCGCGCTCCTCGGGCAGGAACCCCGCCGAGCGCAGGTTTCCCTTCCAGTTCTTGATGTCGACCTCGCGGTGGGCGATGTTCACGTCCCCGGCGACCAGGACCTTGCCCCCCGCGGCGCGGAGCTCGGCCAGTCGATCCGTGACCAGGTCCAGGAACACGTACTTCTCGTCCATCTTGGGTGTCCCCGCGGTGCCGGAGTGGATGTACGTCGACACCACCGTCAGGACGTCCCCGTCGGGGAGCTCCAGCTCGGCCTCCACCCAGCGCCCGGTGTTGACCGGGACACCCTGGTCGAGCCCCACCCGCACCGCACCCACCGGCAGGCGGGAGGCGACCGCGACCCCCGCGCGCCCCTTGATGTCGCACACCTGCTGCGCGACCCGCCACCGCGGGGACGGCAGGAAGCCGTCCACGAGCTCCTCCGGCGCCCGGACCTCCTGCAGGAGCAGCACGTCGGGCCGGCGGGACTCCAACCACTCCCCCATCCCTCGGCGGTAGGCGGCCCGGATCCCGTTCACATTGGCGGTGGCGATCGTCAGCACCGGACCATCCTCCTACAGCAAGGCGCCCCCTCCGTCGCAGGAAGGGGCGCCCCGCCGCCCGGAGGTCGGACGCTCTCAGGGTGCGGCCAGCGACCTCTCGGCCGCCTCGACGACGTTCGCCAGGAGCATCGCCCGCGTCATGGGACCGACACCGCCCGGGTTGGGGGACACCCACCCCGCGACGGCACGGACCCCGGGGTCCACGTCGCCCACGAGCCTGGCCTTGCCGGTGGACTCGTCGACCGTCCGGGAGACGCCCACGTCCAGCACCACGGCGCCCGGCTTGACGTCCTCGGCGCGGACGATGCCGGGGACACCGACCGCGGCGACCACGACGTCGGCCTCCTTCAGGTGGGCGAGAAGGTCCCGCGTGCCGGTGTGGGTGAGCGTCACGGTCGCGTTGTGCTCACGCCGGGTCAGCAGCAGGCCGATGGACCGGCCCACGGTCGTCCCCCGGCCCAGCACCACCACGTGGGACCCGTTCACGCTGATCCCGTACCGGCCGAGCAGCTCGAGGATGCCGCGCGGGGTGCAGGGCAACGGGGAGTCGAGCTGTTCGTTCACCCTCAGGACCAGGCGCCCCAGGTTGGTGGGGTGCAGCCCGTCGGCGTCCTTGGCGGGGTCGATGCGCTCCAGCACGGCGTTGACGTCCACGCCCTTGGGCAACGGCAGCTGGACGATGTAACCGGTGCAGGCCGGATCGGCGTTCAACCGGTCGATCGCGGCCTCGACGTCGGCCTGGGTGGCGTCCGCGGGCAGGTCCTCACGCAGCGAGGCGATGCCGACCTCGGCGCAGTCCCGGTGCTTGCCGCCGACGTACGCGTGGGACCCGGGGTCGTCCCCGACGAGCACGGTGCCCAGGCCGGGGACCACGCCCCGCTCGCGGAGCGCGGCGACCCGCTCGGCCAGCTCGGCCTTGATCGTGGCCGCCACCGCCTTGCCGTCCAGGACCTGGGCGTGCCCGTCGGGGCTCACGGTCTCGGCCGCACCGGCCGCTCCCTGCGGGAGGGCGTCGTCGGTGGGCACGGGCGCCGCGCCGTCCGTCATGCCGGCACCCTCGTCCAGCCCCCCGGTCCCGGCACTGGTCGTGCTGCTCACTGGCTCAGACCCGGGTAGAGCGGGAAGCCGTCGGTGAGATTCTTGACGCGGGTGCGCAGACCCTCGACGTCCGCACCCCGGCCGTCGACCAGCGCGGTCGCGATGATGTCGGCGACCTCCCGGAACTCGGCCTCCCCGAAGCCCCGGGTGGCGAGCGCCGGGGTGCCGATGCGCAGGCCCGAGGTGACCCGGGGCGGGCGCGGGTCGAACGGGACCGCGTTGCGGTTCACGGTGATCCCGGCCTCGTGCAGGAGGTCCTCGGCCTGCTGGCCGTCCAGCTCCGAGTGCCGCAGGTCCACCAGCGTCAGGTGCACGTCCGTGCCGCCGGTCAGCACCGAGACCCCGGCCTCGGCCACGTCGGCGGCGCAGAGCCGCTCGGCGATGATCCGGGCCCCGTCGACGGTGCGCTGCTGCCGCTCCCGGAAGCCCTCGGTCGCGGCGACCTTGAGCGCCACGGCCTTCGCGGCGATGACGTGCATGAGGGGCCCGCCCTGCTGGCCGGGGAAGACCGCGGAGTCGATCTTCCTGGCGTGCTCCTGACGGGACAGGATCAGGCCGCTGCGGGGACCGCCGAGGGTCTTGTGCACCGTCGTCGACACGACGTTCGCGTGCGGCACCGGGCTCGGGTGCAGACCCGCTGCCACCAGACCGGCGAAGTGGGCCATGTCCACCCACAGCGCGGCGCCGACCTCCTCGGCGATCGAGGCGAACGCCTCGAAGTCCAGCTGCCGGGGGTAGGCGGACCAACCGGCGATGATCACCCGCGGCCGTGCCTCCAGCGCCTTGGCGCGCACCACGTCCATGTCGACCAGGTACGTCTGCGGGTCGACGCCGTAGGACGCGACGTCGTACAGCTTTCCGGAGAAGTTGAGCTTCATCCCGTGGGTCAGGTGGCCGCCGTGGGCGAGCTCCAGGCCCAGGATCGTGTCCCCTGCCTCGGCCAGGGCGTGCAGGACCGCGGCGTTGGCCTGCGCACCGGAGTGCGGCTGGACGTTGGCGTGCTCTGCGCCGAACAGCGCCGTGGCGCGCTCGCGGGCGAGCTCCTCGGCGACGTCCACCTGCTCGCACCCGCCGTAGTAGCGCTTGCCGGGGTAGCCCTCGGCGTACTTGTTGGTCAGCACCGACCCCTGCGCCTGCAGGACCGCGCGCGGCACGAAGTTCTCGCTCGCGATCATCTCGAGGGTCTCCTGCTGACGCACCAGCTCACCGTCCAGGACGGCGGCGATCTGCGGGTCCAGCTCGGACAGGGACTGGTTCATGACGTCGTGAGAGGTCATGGTTCTCCTCGCTCAGCAGTGCGTGTGGGGATCCCGGGATCTGTCCGGGCACACACACGTGGTGTGGTGACCGAAGGGCCCAGGCGTACGACCCGAAGTCTGCTGTGCGTCGCTCCCCGGTGGTGCCCCACCCGTTCGCCAGTCGCGACCGTGACAGCCTAGCAACCACACGGACGGGACGGGGTCACGCCCCGTCGACCCGTGCGGCCCACACGTCCTTGAGCTCGGTGAAGCGGGTGGCCCAGTCCACCCCGGGCAGACGGTCCGGGTCGACCTCGCACGACGGCGCCGGCCCGAGCAGCGCGTCGAGCTGCTCGAGGAACGCCTGCCACCCGGGTGCGTACATGGACTGCGTCAGCCCTGTGTGGACCAGCCGCAGCACCGCACCCTCCGGGTGGCTCCCGACGGTGACCTCGACGACGCTTCCCGGCTCGCCGTCGTACTCCCAGGTGGTCACGTACCGGCGCGGCGGGTCGCACTCGGTGACGGTCCCGCTGCAGAAGACCTCTCCGTCGTCCCCGTCGATCGCCTGCCAGCGACCCCCGAGCTCCAGGTCGCCGACGTAGTCGGCCAGCCATCTGCCCAGCCGCTCACGCTCGGTCACCGCCGACCACACGTCCTGCACGGATGCGCCGTAGACGCGCTCCATCTCGATGTCGAACCGCTCCCCACGCCGCACGACCTGCCCCAGCGCCCTGACCATCGCACACCCCCACGTCGACCGGATGACCCGAGGGTATAACCAGGAACTTATATTCGGGAAGGGGTCAGATGCTCGGTCGGCCCGGGATCTCGACGTCGCTGCCGTCCTCACCCAGGATCTTGCGCAGGTAGGCGTACGTCAGGTCGCCGGCGGTCTGGTCGTGCTGGTGGGTGTACCCGTGCTTCTGGTAGAGCGCGAGGTTGTGGACCGAGTCCCGGCCGGTGAAGACCCACAGCTCGGCGGTGTCCTCGCGCAGGTACGGGGGGATCGCGAGCAGCAGCTGGGTCCCCACCCCCTTGCCCTGGAGGTCCGGGGCGACCGCCAACCGGCCCAACGTCGCCTTCCCCGGGTCGTGCTGGACCCGCACCGACCCCACCAGACGGTGGCCAGCCCACGCCCCGAGGGTGGTCACGTCGCCGGACTCCAGGTCGGTGAGAAGCTCGTCCAAGGTCTGCGTCAGCGGGGGGATGTTCGGGTCGCCGTAGGCCTGGGCCTCGCTGACGAACGCCGCACGCCGCAGTGTCAGCAGCTCCCCCGCATGCTCCTGCCCGACGACGTCGATCCTCACCTCGGGTGCGCTCATGGCGTCATCGTCGCACCACGGCGCGCCCGACCGCGACCGAGGCCCCAGCAGTGAGACCACCGGTCGACTAGCCTCTGGGCTCGTGAGCAGCACCACCGGCACCCCGCCCCCGTCCACGCACCCGCACTCCCAGGAGGGGCCCACGCACTGGGTCCTGAGTCTGTCGTGCCCGGACCAGCCGGGCATCGTCGCCGCGGTCGCCGGCCTGCTCGCCACCCACGGCGGCAACATCACCGAGTCCCAGCAGTTCGGGGACCCCCTGACCGGGCTGTTCTTCATGCGGGTGCAGGTCGAGGCCGCCACGTCCCGCGACGAGCTGCAGACCGCGCTGACGACGCTCGCCCACGAGTTCGACATGACCTGGCGCCTGGACGTCGCAGGACGGCGGGTGAGGACCGTGGCGATGGTCTCCACCGCCGCGCACTGCCTGCACGACCTGCTGTTCCGCCAACGCTCCGAGGGGCTGCCGGTCGACATCGTCGCGGTGGTCTCCAACCACACCGCTCTGGCCGACGTCGCGGCCTTCTACGGCATCCCCTTCCACCACGTCCCGGTGACCCGCGACACCAAGCCCCAGGCCGAGGCCCGGCTCCTGGAGCTGGTCCAGGAGCTCGACGTCGAGCTCGTCGTCCTGGCCCGCTACATGCAGATCCTGTCCGACGACCTGTGCCGCACCCTCGCCGGCCAGGTCATCAACATCCACCACTCGTTCCTGCCGAGCTTCAAGGGCGCCCGACCCTACGCCCAGGCCCACGACCGGGGCGTCAAGCTCATCGGCGCGACCGCCCACTACGTCACCGGCGACCTGGACGAGGGCCCCATCATCGAGCAGGACGTGGAGCGGGTGGACCACACCAGGTCGGTCGAGGACCTCGTGGCCCTCGGGCAGGACGTGGAGCGCCGGGCCCTGGCCCGCGCCGTCCGCTGGCACGCCGAGCACAGGGTCCTGCTGGACGGGCACCGCACCATCGTGTTCCGCTGACGCCCACCCGGGGGGAGCCGCTCCCCCGACCTCAGCGAGGCAGCAGGGTCGCGCGGCGACCCACCGCGTCGACCCCGACCGCCAGCACCAGCACCACCCCGGTCACCACGTAGCGGGCGGACAGCCCGACGTCCAGCAGGATCAGACCGCTGGAGATCGACTGGATCACCAGCGCGCCCAGCACCGCCGACCACGCCACGCCCCGGCCGCCGAACAGGCTCGTCCCCCCGATGACCGCCGCCGCGATCGCGGTCAGCATCAGCTCCGACCCGCCGCTGCCCTGGTTCGCCGCAGCCAGGCGGGCGGTGGCGAGCACGCCTCCCAGGGCCGCGAGTCCGGCACCGGTGACGAAGCACGCCATCCGCAGGCCGGCCACCGGCAGGCCGGCCCGTCG
>NZ_AXCZ01000180.1 GCF_000767165.1 Cellulomonas bogoriensis 69B4 = DSM 16987 | reverse complement strand
GACGCGTTGCTCGGCGTGCGCCCGGGTGTCGTTCCCGCGAGGTGCGGTGCCCGCGCGGGAGGCGGACGGTGCCGGTGGGGCGGCGACGGTCCGCTGGCCGGTCGGCGGGGGAGAAGCGCCCGGTGCCTGCAGGCCGCCGGCTGTGACGGTCAGGACGAGCGCCAGCAGCGTCAGGGTCCCCGCGCGTGCCTTCAGGTACGACGAGGTGGCCTGCCGGAGCATGCGGCGACCTCCCTCGGACCGTGGACAGGGCTTGAGCCTATCTGGCCCGCGCAGGTCTCTGGTCCGCGGTCCGGGATGCGCGCGTCAGCGCGGGGTGTCGTCGCTCCGCACCGTCGAGCGGAGCTTGACCGCCCCGTACGCGATCGTCGCGATGATCAGGACCACGGCGATGGCCGTCAGCCACAGCAGTCCTTCGATGATCGCGCCGAGCACCGAGAAGAACAGCCACAGGACCAGGAGGGTGATCAGGATCGCCTTCATCGGCCCAGGTTGGCACGGGTCCCGGTGCGCCGCACCCGGGGCGGGCGCCACTGGTGGGAGCCCCGGGTGCAGGGCGCACGCGGCACCGGTGCCACGGTCAGGCCGGGGAGGCCTCGAACTCGGCGATGATCTGCTGGACCCGCCCCGCGGACAACGTCTCCTCGACCATCAGGGCTGCGGCCATCGCCTCGAGGAGGGGGTGGTGGGCCTCCAGCAGGCTCGTGGCCTGGGTGTGGGCCTCCCGCAGGAGGGTGTCGACGCGTGCGTGGGCCTCAGCCGCCACCGCACCGCCCAGGCGCAGGGTCTCGTCGTCGACGTGGGCGTACCCGAAGTCCGTCATCCCGTACCGGGTCACCATCGCGGTGGCGAGGTTGGTGGCGCTGTGGAGGTCCGAGGACGCGCCCTGGGTGTGCTCCCCGTCCAGGAGTCGCTCCTCGGCCGCACGTCCCGCCAGTGCGACCACCAGCTGGGCGCGGGCCTTGCGGCGGGGCAGGAACACGTCGTCGTTGCCGCTCATCCAGGTCACGCCGCCGGCCGGGCCGCGGGGCACGATCGTGACCGAGACGGGGTCGTCGGCGTCGGGGAGCAGGGCCGCGGCCAAGGTGTGGCCGGCCTCGTGCCATGCCGTCACCTCCCGGTCGAAGTCGGTGATCAGGGCCGACGTGCGGGCCCGGCCCATCGCGACGGTCGCCACCGCGGCCTGGAAGCATGCCGCGTCGACGGTGGTGCGACCTTGGCGGGCCGCCTCCATGCACGCCTCGTTGACGACCTGGGACAGGTCGGCGCCGGACATCCCGGGTGTCTGACGGGCGATCTGCACCAGGTCCACGTCGTCGGCCACGGGCTTGGACCTGGCGTGGACCTGCAGGATCAGGGTGCGGCCGCGGCGGTCCGGGTTGGGGACCTGGACCTGGCGGTCCAGGCGCCCGGGTCGGGTCAGCGCCGGGTCCAGGGTGTCGGCCCGGTTCGTGGCGGCGAGGACGATGACGTGCGAGCCGGCGAACCCGTCCATCTCGTTCAGCAGCGAGATCAGGGTGTTCTCGCGTTCCCCGTCGCTGTTGGAGGTGTGGTTGGAGGACCGGGCCCGACCCACCGCGTCGATCTCGTCGATGAAGATGATCGCGCGTTCGGCCTTGCGGGCCTGGGCGAACAGGTCCCGGACGCGTCGCGCACCGACGCCGACGTACGTCTCCACGAAGTCCGATCCGGCCAGTGCGAAGAACGGCACCTCGGCCTCCCCGGCCACGGCGCGTGCCAGGAGGGTCTTGCCCGTTCCTGGTGGGCCCACCAGCAGCGCGCCCCGGGGCCGGGTCGCGCCCACCGCCTCGAAGCGCTCGGGCTCGCGCAGGAACTGCACCATCTCGCGCAGCTGGTCGACGGCCTCGTCGACCCCGGCGACATCGGCGAACGTGACCTGGGGCACCTCACCGGCGGCCAGTGCCTTGCGCCTGCGTCCCAGGACCCCGCGGGTGCGCGAGCCGTGCACGACACCGATCAGGACGGCGACGACGAGGGCCACGACCCCCAGGCGCACGAGCAGCTGCTGCGTGGGCGACATCTCGCGCGGGGGGACGGCGCTGACCTCGACGCCGGCCTCGAGGAGGGTCGCGGTCAGGTCACCTGCGTACGCGGCGGGGAACTCGGCCCGCACCGCGGCGCCGTCCTCCACGGTCAGGTCCAGGGACCGGGACCGGTCGTCGACCAGCGCCTCGGTGACGGTCCCGGCCTCGACCATGGCGAGCGCCTCGGTGAGGCTGGCGGTCACGGGTTCGTCCTTCTCCCCGACCAGGACCGGTCCGACGAGCACAGCCAGGACGGCACCCAGGGCCAGCATGCCGCCGACCACGAGGAGGGTGCGACCCCCGGGGCGGCCCGGGCTCCACCGCGGTCCCCTGCGCGCGGGGGGCGCGGTGTCGTCCGCCTGCTCCGGGGACGGCGTCGGCCCGGCGACGCGGTCGTCCGGGTCCAGGACCGGCGTGAGCGGTTCGTGCTCATGCTCGGGTGCCGTGCGCTCGGGGCGCAGCGGTGCGGGGCGCGGAGGGGCGGTGACCGACGGCGCGAGGGCCGGACTCTTGCGAGGGCTCACGAAGGACACATCGGCGTTCCTGGCGTGGACCTGAGCCCATCCGGCCCGCGAGTCATACCATCAAGTCATGAGCGCCGACGGACTTGACCTCGCCCGGACCAAGATGCAGGAGGCGGGGGTGGCCCCGACCGCAGTCGACGTCTTCTCCCGCTTCTACCAGATGCTGGTGGACGGAGAGACAGGCACGATCCCCGAGGCGCAGGTCGCACCCCTGGAGGAGGTGCCCCACCTGCGCGAGATCGACGTGGCCGACGACGTCGCCGGCGAGGCTTTCGCCGCCACGGTCATGATCAAGCTCAACGGCGGCCTGGGAACCTCGATGGGCATGGACCGGGCCAAGTCCCTGCTGGCCGTCCGGGGCGAGCACACGTTCCTCGACGTGATCGCCCGGCAGGTCCTCGCGGCGCGCGCCGCGACCGGTGCGCGCCTGCCACTGGTGCTGATGAACAGCTTCCGCACCCAGGAGGACACGCTCCGGGCCCTGGCCGCCTACCCCGACCTCCCGGTGGAGGGGATCCCGCTGGACTTCCTCCAGAACAGGGAGCCGAAGCTCCGTGCCGACGACCTCACCCCCGTCCGCTGGCCGGCGGATCCCGGGCTGGAGTGGTGCCCGCCGGGCCACGGCGACCTCTACACCGCGCTCCTGGCCTCGGGGACGCTGCACGCGCTCCTGGAGCGCGGCTTCCGGTACGCGTCGGTGTCCAACGCCGACAACCTCGGCGCCGCGCCGGACGCGCGGGTCGCCGGTTGGTTCGCGACCACCGGCGCCCCGTTCGCTGCAGAGGTGGCACGCCGCACGCCCGCCGACCGCAAGGGCGGGCACCTGGTGGTGCGTCGGGCCGACGGCCGGATCGTGCTGCGTGAGAGCGCCCAGGTCCCGGCGGAGGACGCCGGGGCGGCCGGTGACATCGACACCCACCGGTTCTTCAACACCAACAACCTGTGGTTGGACCTGCAGGCCCTGGCCGCCGAGCTGGAGGCCACGGGCGGCGTGCTTCGCCTCCCCCTGATCCGTAACGACAAGACCGTCGACCCGTCGGACCCGGGCTCGACGCCGGTGGTGCAGATCGAGAGTGCCATGGGTGCGGCGATCGAGGTGTTCGAGGGAGCGACGGTCCTGGAGGTCGACCGTTCACGGTTCCTGCCGGTGAAGACCACCAACGACCTGCTCGTCCTGCGGTCGGACGTGTACCGGGCGACGGAGGACCACCGGCTCGCCGCGCAGGTGCCGGCACCCCTGGTGGACCTCGACCCGGCCCACTACAAGACGATCCGGGCGTTCGACCAGAGGGTCCGGCACACCCCGTCGTTGGTGGGCGCGACGGCACTGCGCGTGCGGGGGGACTGGACGTTCGAGCAGGACGTCCGGGTGGAGGGCGAGGCTCGCCTGGAGGACCCCGGGGCCCCGGCGACGGTCGGTGCTGGTTCCACCGTCACCGCCGACGGGGCCACCCGCGCGGCCCCGGTCAGGGGGTGACGACCCCGCAGGCGATGCGCGGCCCGGCATCGCCGGTGGCGAGGGTGTCCTCGTCCGGGCCGTCGGGGGCGTAGCGCTCGGGGATGTGGGCGAAGTTGTCACGCTCGCCGTGGACCATGAACGCGGCACCGTCCTCGTCGAGGAGGTCCTCGATGGTGAACAGGTCGGTGAGGATCGTCAGGTCGGCGGTTCCCTGGCCTGTCACCAGCAGGGGCGGCAGGTCGCCAGCGTGCGCGCCGTGGTCGCTGCCGTCCAGGTCGAGGTGACCCCCGGCAGAGAGGAAGTCCCCGACGTCGTCGGGGTCGTCGGGCGCCGGGCTGTCGGGCTCGCACTCGCCGATGCCGTGGATGTGGAACCCGCGGAAGCCGGGTTCCAGCCCGTTGGCCTGCACCCGCACCTCGGTGCCGGTGCCGGTGTCGGTGAGCCACACCGTCCCGATCTCCTCACCCTCGGGTGTGCGCAGGACCGCGGTCGCACCCGGTTCGGTGTCCATCCCGGCTGCGCCGTCCTCTGTGGTCGCGTCCTCGGCGGGTAGGCCGCCGGGCGGGTCCTCGACGTCGTCGGCGGTACAGCCCACGAGCAGGACCGTGGCGGCGGCCGGGACGAGAAGAGCACGGGTCGTACGTCGCATGAGTTCTTCCCCCTGGTGGTGATGCTGACGGGCACCAGGGTCCGACAAGCCGCCGTCCGTCGCATCCGCACCGGTGCGGGGAGGTGGGCACCGGTGGGCGCCCACCTCCCCGGACGTCACCTGTCGACGGGAACCGGTGACGGCCAGCCGTGCACCGGGACGAGCTCGAGCACGGGTGCCAGGGCCCGCCACCGGGCGATCTCGCAACCGTTGTGCCGGCTGAACCTGGTGGAGACCTTCTGGTCGCCGACGTGGCCCTCGAGGTGCGCGACCTCAGGGCCCTCCCACTGCTGGGTGCAGAGCACGTCGGCGGGCACCGGTGGCAGGGCGGCCTGGCCGGCGGCGCTGAGCAGCGCGTCGCAGGCGGCCTCGGCACGGGGATGGTCCCCACCGGTCGGGCCGCACTCGAGCGTCGCCCGGTGGCCGCGACCGGAGCCCGTCGGGTACATCGTGACGGTGACCTGGGCGACCGGCCCGGTGGCGTGCGGGACGTCGAGGAGGGCGGCGAGTGCGTCCCACCTGTCGATCTCGCACCCGTTGGTCCGGTCGAACGCCGTTGCCACCCGTCGGCCGTCGACGTAGCCCCGGACGTGCGCGACCTGCGGCCCGCCCCACACGTCGGTGCACGGTGTCCCCGGCGGCACGGGCTGGAGCGCGGCCCGTCCGGTCCGGGTGTCGAGCGCCGCGCAGGCGGCTCGGGCTGCGGGGTGGTCC
>NZ_AXCZ01000198.1 GCF_000767165.1 Cellulomonas bogoriensis 69B4 = DSM 16987 | reverse complement strand
ACCCCCGCGCACCGTCCCACCCCGACCGGCTGCACCCGTCCCCCCGCCCCGACGGCGCGGCCCGGGTCAACGGGGAGCGGATGGTGCGGTATCCGCACCGAGTGCTCCCCGTTCCCGCTCGGCGGGTCGGTGCGCGGGCGGGCGTCCGCCCGTGGGGAGCAGATGGTGCGGTATCCGCAGAAGGCGCTCCCCGCTGGTGTGCGGGGGCGGGGACGGCGCGGGTGTGGGGGTGGGCGTCAGGTCTTGATCACTTGGTGTCGAAGCCTCACGAAGTGGTCACCTCGGCCGATCAGGCAGTCACAGGGCTCACGGACGGGCCCGCGCACGGCGCCGGGCTCTGTCCGGCCATGCACGTACCAGGGATGGGGACACAGACGTGATCGTCGTGACACGGCTCAACGGACCGCAGTTCGCGGTCAACCCCGACCTGCTCCAACGCATCGAGGCCACGCCTGACTCCGTCCTGACCCTGATAGACGGCACCAAGTACATCGTCGCCGAGTCCATCGAGGAGGTCACCGCCTTGATCGTCGCCTACCGGGCACGGGTGATCGCCGCGATGATGGACATGTCGGAGAACGGCCTGGGTGACACCACCGTCGCTGCCGTGACCGAACTGAGGCCCCCGACGTTGCGAGCCGTCCGACCCGTTCCGGAGGCCGACTGATGGATCCGGCAACCATCGCCGGGGTAGTCCTCGCGCTCCTGCTCCTGTACGTCGGGATCCTCGTCGAGGGCGCCGACCCGATGTCGGTGTTCATCATCGCCCCGATGATCATCGTGTTCGGTGGCACGATCGGCGCCGGTCTCGCGAGCTCGACGATCAAGGACACCCTCTACGCGATCACCACCTCACCCCGGTGGCTGTTCTTCAAGAAGCCCGACGCCAACGACACGGTCGAGACCATCGTCGGCCTCGCGGACCGCGCTCGACGCGAGGGCCTGCTGTCCCTGGAGGACGCCGCTCGCACCGTGGACGACATGTTCCTGCGGGAGGGCCTGCAGGCCGCGATCGACGGCACCGACCCCGACGACCTCCGCGACATGCTCGAGAGCCGCATCTTCTCCAAGCGCAGCGAGGACAAGGTCTCGGCGAAGTTCTTCAACAACATGGGCGGGTACGCGCCGACGATCGGCATCATCGGCACCGTCGTGTCCCTCATCCACGTCCTGGAGAACCTCAACCAGCCCGACGAGCTCGGTCACATGATCGGTGCGGCGTTCGCGGCGACCCTGTGGGGCCTGCTGTCGGCCAACCTGATGTGGCTGCCCATGGGGGCCCGCATCACGCGTTGCTCCGAGCTCGAGGCCTCGCACATGGAGCTCAGTGTCGAGGGGCTCCTCGCCATCCAGGCCGGTGCCAACCCCCGGCTCGTCGGACAACGGCTGCGTTCGCTCATGCCCCCCTCGGAGGTCGCGCGACACCAGGCGGCCGAGGGGAAGAAGGCGGCATGAGCTCCGGTCACGGCTCGGGCGGGCACGGCCGCAAGGCCAAGCGTCAGATGGAGGAGGAGCACGAGAACCACGAGCGGTGGGCGGTCAGCTACGCCGACATGATGACCGTTCTCGTCGGCCTGTTCATCGTGATGTACGCGATCAGCAGCGTCGACGAGACCAAGTTCGAGCAGCTGCGCGACTCGCTCGCCGTCGGGTTCGGCCCGTTCTCGGGGCCGTCGACGCCGTCGATCCTCGAGAGCGGCACCGGACCGTTGCCGTTGGACACCTTCGAGATCACCCCCGACCTGGCCGCCCAGGCGGCAGTGGAGTTCGACCGCTCCCTGGCCGCCTCGGTCGACGAGGACGCGGACGTGGAGACCCCGGACGAGCGCAGCTACCGGCTCGCCGTCGGGGAGTACGACCGCCTCTCGGGGATCGCCGACGAGATCTCCGATGCGCTCGCTGCCGAGGGCCTGTCGGATCGGGTCCGGTACCGGGTCACCGACCGTGGCCTGTTCATCGGGATGGTCGCCGACGACGTCTTCTTCGCCGCCGACGCGGCCCGCCTCACCAGCACGGCGAAGAGGGTCATCGACACGATCGGCCCGATCCTGGCCGACCTTCCCGAGGAGATCTCGGTCGAGGGGCACGCCAACGTCCTGCCCAGCGTCCGGTACGCGACGAACTGGGAGCTGTCGTCGGACCGTGCGACGCAGGTGCTGCGGCGTCTGGTCGAGAACAACGGTCTTCGACCCGATCGCATCTCTTCCGTGGGCTTCGGTGAGGCTCGTCCTCTGGAGTCCGCCGGTGGGGTGGAGGCCCTGGAGGCCAACCGTCGTGTGGACCTGGTGGTCCTCAGCAGCGCACCGGAGACCGTCCGTGAGCTGCTGCCCTCAGTCGCAGCCGTCAGAGCGGAGTGAACAGTGCCCACCGAGCAGCGTGTCATCGCGTCCAAGCCGAAGATCGGGTCCCGCCCGGCTCCTGCCGCCCCGACGCCGGAGCCCGAGGCGGCGCCGGCCGGCGGGAAGAAGAAACGCCTGGCGATCGTCCTGGTCGCGATCCTGGCCCTGGGTGGCGGGGCGGGGTACTGGTTCATGATCGGGCCGGGCGCCGGTGAGGCCGAGGCCGGGACGGAGAAGGCCGAGAAGCCGCCGGAGCCGGGCAAGGTGCAGCTCGTGGAGTCGGTGAGCATCAACCTGGCCGGTGGGCACTACCTGCGTCTGGGCCTGGGCCTGCAGCTGACCAAGGACAACTCCTACGGCACCGTCGACACGGCGCGTGCGCTGGACATCGCGATCGCGCTGTTCTCGGGTCAGGCGGTGTCGGACGTGAACGATCCCGAGGGGCGTGAGGAGCTCAAGGCCGAGCTCCTCAGCCGGCTGCAGGACGCATACCGCGGGGAGGTGATCGACGTCTACTTCACCGACTACGTCACCCAGTGACGTAGTGCTGCGTCCCGCCACGCGCGGGGCGTCCGCAGGGAGCCGGCACGGAAGCCGGTGCGTTCGCGGCGCCATGGAGGGCGCCACCTCACCACGTCCCGGTGGGCCCGACGGGCCCGGGGCGTGGGGCACGACCGCCGGTCCTGACCGCGGGACCCGCCCCGAATCTGGTAGCACACTTTCTTCCGGGTTCCCCTCACACCCCCGGTGCGCCCGCCGATGAGGACTGCGTGACGGTCCAGGACACGGCGGCACCCACCTCGCGCCGCAAGCGCTCAGCAGAGCCGGAGACGTACGACTTCCGGCGGCCCATGACGCTCGCCCGCGAGCACGGCCGCGCGCTGGAGATGGCGTTCGAGACGTACGCCCGCCAGTGGGGAACCCAGCTGACGTCCCGCCTCCGGGTAGTGGCGCAGGTCAACCTCGACACGGTCGAGATGCGTTCGTACGACGAGTACGTGCGGTCCTTGCCCGCGATGACCACCATGGTCCTGTGCGCGCTGGACCAGGGCAGGTCCACCTCGGCCCTGCAGATGCCCCTGGACACCACGATGGTGTGGATCGACTACCTGCTGGGCGGTCCCGGGCTGTCCACGGGTGACAGCGACCGGGAGCTCACCGAGATCGAGTGGCACCTGCTCAAGGACCTGCTCCAGCACGCCCTGGCCGACCTGACCTACGCGTTCGCGTCGGTGTGCCCGTTGGACGTCACGGTGCGGTCGGTGCAGTACAACCCGCAGTTCGTGCAGGCGGTCGCGGCGTCCGAGCCGGTGATCATCGCCTCGTTCGACCTGAACGTCGCGGGCAAGGAGAGCTCGGCGACGATGATGATGCCGGCGGACGTGCTGCTCGCGGCCCTGGAGGCCGGCGAGGAGCTGGACAACCGCAGCCTGGAGGAGGTCCGCGAGCAGGAGCTCGCCGAGGCCCGCCTGGCCGAGCAGGTCCACGACGTCCCCGTGTCGGTCGCGGTGCAGTTCTCCCCGAGGGTGGTCCCCGCATCCGAGATCGCGGACCTGCAGGTCGGGGACCTGCTCACGTTGCGTCACCGGTCCGACAAGCCTTTGGACGTCGTCGTCGGCGACGTCCCCCTCGCCCGTGCCGCGCTGGGGAGCAACGGCTCCCGGCTGGCCTGCCTGGTCGTCGCCTCCGAGGAGAAGCCCTGATGCCCGTCCTGCCCACCGCGCGCCATGACGCGCAGACCGCCGCGATCGTGCGGGCCGCCGCGGGCGAGCTCGCCCGGCTGCTGCCCTCGGCCGTGACCCTGGAGGTCGCGGAGCCGCAGCCCTCCACCCTGCCGGGACCGCAGTCGGTGGCCGTGCGTGCCGGGTTCGTCGGCACGACGAGCGCCGAGCTGATCGTGGTGGCCGACCAGGCCGTGGCCGAGGCCCTCGCCGGCACGGACGCCACGATCTCGGTCGCCGACGCCCTGCGTCCTGCGCTGGAGGCCGCGTCGGCCACGCTGGGGCCGGGCGTCCTGGACGAGGCCCACGAGGCCCCGTTGGGCGCAGCCCTGGAGGAGTCCGACGTGGTGACCATGGCCCTGGTGGGGCCGGACGGTGCGGCGCAGGCGTGGTTCGCGATGCGGGTCCGGCAGCGCCCCGAGGCGGTGCCCCAGCAGCGCGGCGCGGCGGCGGAGCGGTCACCGCTGCGCCTGCTCCACGACGTGGAGATGACCCTGACCGCTGAGATCGGCCG
>NZ_AXCZ01000384.1 GCF_000767165.1 Cellulomonas bogoriensis 69B4 = DSM 16987 | reverse complement strand
TCCTGGAGCTGGTCCCGGGCACGGTCCTGGAGCTGGACCGTGCCGCGGGTGCACCGGCGGACGTGATGGTCAACGGGCGCCTGGTGGCGCGCGGCGAGGTCGTCGTCGTCGACGAGGACTACGGGATCCGCATCACCGAGATCGTCGCGAACGAGGGCGTCTGAGCCCATGGACTCCTCCGACCTGGTGCTGGGCCTTCGGGTCCTGCTGTCCCTGGGGTGCGTGCTGGGCCTGCTGTGGCTCATCGCGCGCCGCGTCCAGGGCACCTCTGCGGCGCGTCGCCGCCGCGCGGAGGCGATGACCGTCGTGGGGCGTCAGTCGTTGGGGGGCAAGGCCGGCCTGGCCCTGGTGGAGGTCGGCGGGCGCCGGCTGCTGCTCGGTGTCGGTGAGCAGGGGGTGTCCCTGCTGACCGAGATGGAGATGCCGGAGCCTGAGCCCGAGCCCGACGGCGACGCCCGTGTGGAGCTGGATGCTGCCACGCTCGAGCGCCTGGTGGCCGACGTCCCTGCGGACGTGTCGAGCCTGGTCGCCATGGACGGCGACCCGACCGGCCACGCCGGTACCACCCCTGAGTCTGCGGTCGTCGCCCCGGCGGCCGGTTCCTCGTCGACCCCCGCGGCACGGACGCCTGCGGTTCCCAAGCCCCGCAACCCCCTCGAGGGATCGATCCTGGACGTCACCATGTGGCGCCGGGCGGTGGTTGCGGTGCAGGAACGGACCATTCGTCGTTGAGCTCAGCGAGCCTCCCGGCGCGCGCCAGCCGCGGCGCCGGGCCCCAGATCCCGGCTGCGCCCGGGCGCACCTCACCGGTGCGGCATCGCCCGTGGGCGACCCGCGTGCTGGT
>NZ_AXCZ01000178.1 GCF_000767165.1 Cellulomonas bogoriensis 69B4 = DSM 16987 | reverse complement strand
CCGTGCGTGACGCCGCCGTGCGCCTGACCCCTGCCGCGCTGGTCCGTCGCGGTTCGGACCGGACCGCCGGGTGGACACCGCCCGCGCTGCAGCACGACCCACCACCCGCCGGCGCGGCATCCGAGCCGAGGCCGACCGCCGACCGAGAGGCCCGACCATGACCGCAGCCACACCCGTCGACAGGACGACGGCACCTCGTCGACCCCCACGGCGCGTGCCCGTCGCAGTCGCCGGTTGGGCCCTCGTGGTCGCCGGGACCGGGCACCTCGCCCTCACGCTCACGAGCCTGCTGGGCCCGGTGCCCGACGGTGAGCGCGCCGCCCGTTCGGTGATGGGGGCCACCGTCGTCACCCTCGGAGGTGTCGACCGCGACCTGTGGCAGCTGTTCGTGGGGTTCAGCGTCACGATGGGCGTGCTGCTGGTCGGGGTGGGTGGACTGGTCGTCCTGGCGCTGCGGCACGCACCCGACCTGGTCGACAGCACGCGCGCAGTCCTGGCGCTCCTGCTGGGGGTGCTGCTGGCCGGGACGACCACGGCCGCCCTGCTCCTGCCGTCCCCGCCGATCGTCCTGCTCGGCGCCGCGTCGCTCGCCGTCGCCCTCGCGCTCCGGCACCCCTCACGCGCCGCCACCGGCTCCAGCGGCCCGGGCTCGACGCCCAGAGCCGCTGCGCCCTAGCGGCCCGGCAGCGGGAGCACAGTCAGGGAGAACATGGCGACCAGGGCCATGACGAGCGGGACGGCGACCATCACCGGCCAGGCGAGAGCGGGGTTGACCGGGGGTGCGGTGACGGCCCCGCCCATGCGCTTGACGACGAGCTCGATGACGAACAGCGCGGTGGTGGCAGCGGCCGAGACCATGCAGAACGGGCAGATCTCGCCGATGACGCCGAGCTGCAGGTAGACGAAGTAGGCCGAGAACGCCACACCACTGGCCGTCACCGGCAGCAGGACCTTCTCCAGCAGGGGGTTCTTGGTGTAGAGCCACATGGCCGCTGCGGCCATCATCCCGATGTAGTAGACGGCGCCGATGGTGGCCAGCGGCACCGGTCCGACGTAGGCCCACGGGCTGGTCATCACGGCCATCGGCCCCCGGGTCGGCACGCCCTCCGGGATGGGGAGCACCCAGAAGTGGATGGCCGACAGCAGCGCGCTGGCCGTCCACCCGAGGACCGCAACGGCGAAGAACGCCCAGATCAGCCTGTTCGCGAGCGGGCGGGGCTCCAGCACAGGGGCGGCCGGGGTGGTGAGGCGGGACAGCGTGGCGGTCGGCATGGTCATCGTCTCCTCAGAACGGGAATGGCTCACCAGGACCATACCCCCCGGGGTATGGTCCCGCGCAACCCGCTCCCCACCTCGCTCCCTCCCCAGCCCCTCCCCCTCGCTGCAGCCCGAAGCCCCCCGCCTGCTCGCCTCGGCCCGTCGCCGCTCGTGGAGTGGGACCGATCTGTTGCGGAAAGCGCAACAGATCGGTCCCACTCCACGCCCCGTGACGGGTAGGTACCGATCGAGGCGCGTGACAGGTGGGCCGCGGCACGGCGGACCAGCCCTCGTGCGGGCCGACGGGACGTCGGGTGTCGGACGCCGTCGCTAGCCTCGGGTCGTGGACCTGGAGGAGCTGGTGCTGGCGGACGCGGGGGCGGCTGCGGTCCGCCCCCTGGCGTAGGGGCGGCCGGGTTGTGACTCCTTTCAGCAGGCTCCCCGTGCGCCGGGTCGAGCGGGACCCCGGTGTGGGGCCCGCAGGCTCCGGCCCCACGGACGGGTGGCCGTGGGACATCGCGGCCGTCGCGCACCTGCTCGAGCACGGCCTGGACCTGGGCCCGTTGACCGTCCTGGTGGGGCACAACGGTTCTGGGAAGTCGACCCTGGTCGAGGGGATCGCACTCACCTACGGCCTGAGCCCCGAGGGCGGGGGGAAGGGCGCCCGGCACACGACCCGCGCCAGCGAGTCGCCGTTGCACGACGTCCTGCGGGTGGTCCCGGGGGCCGGAGCGCCACGGTGGGGGTACTTCGTCCGGGCCGAGACGATGCACGGGCTGTTCACCTATCTCGAGGAGAACCCTCGCGGCGCGGGTCTTCCCGAGGAGCCCGTCTTCCACGACCGGTCCCACGGGGAGGCGTTCCTCGCCCTCACCTACGAGCGGCGGTTCGCCAAGCCCGGGTTCTACGTGTTCGACGAGCCCGAGGCGGGGTTGTCCTTCACGTCGCAGATGATGTTCGTCGAGCAGGTCGAGGGCATGGTCGAGAACGGGTCCCAGGTGCTGATCGCGACCCACTCCCCCGTCATCGCCGCCGCCCGGGGCGCCACGCTGCTGGAGGTCGACGACGAGGGCCTGACACCCACCCGGTGGGAGGACCTCACCCTCGTGGACCAGCACCGGCGGTTCCTGGAGGACCCCGAGGCCTACCGCCGACGCATCTGGGAGTAGGGCGGCCTCACGGCACTGGCACACTGCGGGTGATGGACCCGACGACGCATCGCGGAACCGGTGACCTGGCCGAGGCCTACCGCCGGTTCGCGCGGCTCGAGGCCCGCGGTACGTCACCGGTGTACGAGCGCTGGTCCGAGCACATCAGCACCGACCCCGACGTCCTGGGCCTCCTGACCGCACTGCCGGCAGGGAAGCGACAACCGAACCTCGTCCTGGCGGCAGCCCGGTGGCACGGGGCGTCGGCCACCGTCGAGTCGTTGCGCTCCACCCTGCTCGACAGGTGGCCCGCGGTCCGGGAAACCATCCTGGAGCGCTCGACCCAGACGAACGAGGCGGCCCGCTGCGCCACCCTGCTGCCGTTCCTGGCGGCCCTGCCGCAGCCCCTGGCCCTGATCGAGGTGGGCGCCGCGGGCGGTCTGTGCCTGCTGCCCGACAGGTACTCCTACCGGTACGACGACGGCACCCACCTGGACCCCGACGACGGCCCGTCCCCCGTGGTCCTGCCCTGCACGCTCGGGCCCGGGGCCAGGCCGCCTTCACGGATGCCGGTCATCGCATGGCGGGCGGGCATCGACCTGTCGCCGGTCGACGTGCGGGACGGGGGTTCGTGCCGTTGGCTCGAGACCCTCGTCTGGCCCGAGCACACCGACCGCCGGGCCCGACTGGCACTGGCTCTCGACCTGGCCCGCCGCGACCCACCGGCGATCACCGAGGGTGACCTGCTGGATGCCCTGCCGGGGGTGGTCGCCGGTGCGCCTGACGGCGTCACGGTCGTCGTCATCCACAGTGCGGTGCTCGCCTACCTCGACGGGGACGCACGTGAGCGGTTCGCCGCGCAGGTCACCGACCTGGCAGACCACTGGGTCAGCAACGAGGGCCCACGGGTCCTGCCGAGCACCGCACCTTTGGCCGAGCGAGCGGGCCGCGACTTCGTGGTGACCGTCGACGGCACCCCGCGCGCGTTCGCCGAACCTCACGGTCGGCACCTACGAGGGCTGGGCGACTGAGCGCCGCGCGCACCCACGGACCCGCCGGTACCGTCACCCGGATGACGCGAACGCTCCCCACCCTGGCCACCTGCGCGCTCGCCCTGGGCCTCGTCGCCTGCACGCCCGACGGGGCCGACGAGCCGTTGACCGTCCCCCGCGGGGACGCGGACACCGCTGTGCTCCAGCTGACCGGTGGCGCCGGGTCGATCCTGGTGAGTGCCGGCGCTGACACCGACCACCTCCTGGAGGCCGAGGCCGTTGGCGCCGCGCCGCCCGAGCACACCGAGAGCGACGGGACGCACGTCCTGACCCTCGACGGCGACACCACCACCGTCCGCCTGTCCGACGACGTCCGGTGGGAGCTGGACGTCCGGGCCGGCGCCGACGACGTCGATGTCGATCTTCCCGGGACGCACCTGAGCCGGTTGGTCCTCAGCGGCGGCGCAGGGTCGATCTCGCTGACCCTGGGCGAACCCGACACGGTCGTCCTCGTCGAGGAGACCGCGGGCGCCGACCGCTTGGCCGTGCGGCGGCCCGCCACGGTCGACGTCCGCGTGAACGTGACGTCCGGCGTCGGGCAGGCGACGGTCGACGGGGTCCTCACCGAGGGGGTCGGCGCAGGCACGGACCTGACCACCGACGGTTTCGACGAGAGCAGCCCCTTCTACGACGTGACCGTCGCCGGCGGGCTCGGACGCCTCGACATCGACACGACCTGAGCAGTCGTCAACCCCTGCTGCGACCACGGGGGCGCCGCGCGCTACCGTCGTGCCGTCCGCCATGGGGACACACCAGGGGCGTGCAGGGGGTAGGCGCTGCGACGGCCGCAGCGCACGGAGAGCGGGGGACGACGACGTGCGTGTGCGCACCACGCGACTCGGGCGCCGGGCCCAGGCCGGCCCGCCGACGACACCGCCCGGCGACGCGACCTCTCCCCTGGTCCACGCGCGGGAGCTGAGCGTCGGGTACGGGGCCGGCCCGGTGTGCGCACCGGTCGACCTCGACCTCACCCCCGGGGAGGTGCTGGCCCTCGTCGGGCCCAACGGGGCGGGCAAGTCCACCGTGCTGCGCGCCGTCCTCGGGTTGCTCGAACCGCTCGGCGGGACGCTCGAGGTGCTCGGCGCCACGCCCGACGAACGTGCCGCGAGCTTCCGCGCCCGGGTGGCCGGGGTGATGGACGACGACTCCTGGTTCCCGGCCCTCACCACCCGTGAGCACCTGCTCGTCACCGCCGCCGGTCACGGCGTGACGTCCCCGGGCGCGGTCGTCGACGACGTCCTGGGCACCGTCGGGCTCGTGGACCGGGCGGACGTGCTGCCCTCAGCGCTCTCCTCCGGTCAGCGTCGACGTCTGCTGCTGGCCGCCGCGTTCGTCCGCCCCTGCGACCTCCTCGTCCTGGACGAACCGGAGCAACGCCTCGACACCGAGATGCGCGGCACCCTCGCCGACCTCGTCCTGGCTCGCGCGACCCAGGGCGCGGGCGTGCTGGTCGCCACGCACGACGGCACGCTGCTCCAGGCGCTCAGCGGGGACGCCGTGGTCATCGGGGAGCGCACCTGCGAGCGCATGGGCGCCGCTGCGGCCCTGGCCCGGATGGAGGGGGGCGTGTGATCGCAGGCCCGCCCGTCGGTCCCCCACCGACAGGTCGGCGGGTGCGGTGGATGACGCGCCGGGTGCAGGACGCCCGTGAGGGCCGAGGCTGGTCGACCGTCGTGGGTGAGGTGTGGGGCGGGCTCGTGACCCTCGCCGTCGTCGCCTCGCTCACGGGGTGGGTGGCCATGGGCATGGACCGACGCGCGACCCTGGGCGTCGCCCGGGAGGACGTCGGGGACCTGCCCGGCCTCTTGGTCCTGCTCGTGATCGGTGGTGGGTTGCTGGGCCTCGCGGGCCGGTTGGGTCCGGTGGGCGTCGGTGAGGGTGGCTCGGGGTGGTGGTTGCCGCTGCCGGTCGACCGCCGCGGGCTCCTGCGGCCCGCCGTCCTGGCCTGGCCACCGGCCGCCACCGTCGCC
>NZ_AXCZ01000175.1 GCF_000767165.1 Cellulomonas bogoriensis 69B4 = DSM 16987 | reverse complement strand
CGAGCGCCGCGCCCAGCATCACCGCGTCCGCGCCGCACGCCACCGCCTTGACGAGGTCGCCGGACCGGCCCACGCCCCCGTCGGCGATGACGTGCACGTAGCGGCCACCGGACTCGTCGAGGTAGTCACGGCGTGCGGCGGCGACGTCGGCGACGGCGGTGGCCATGGGGGCGTGGATGCCCAGGGAGACGCGCGTGGTGTGCGCCGCTCCCCCACCGAAGCCGACCAGGACACCGGCCGCGCCGGTGCGCATCAGGTGCAGGGCTGCGGTGTAGGTCGAGGCACCACCGACGACCACCGGGACGTCGAGCTCGTAGATGAACCGCTTGAGGTTCAGCGGCTCCGCCTGCCCGGACACGTGCTCGGCCGAGACGGTGGTGCCGCGGATCACGAACAGGTCGACACCGGCGTCCACGACGTGCTTCCACAGCTGCTGGGTGCGCTGGGGCGAGAGGGCGCCGGCGACCGTCACACCGGCGCGGCGCACCTCGTGCAGGCGCTCGGTGATGAGCTCGGGGATGATCGGCTCGGCGTAGAGCTGCTGCATGCGGGCCGTGGCCCCCTCGGGGTCCAGCCCCGCGATCTCCGCCAGCAGCGGGGCCGGGTCCTCGTACCGGGTCCAGAGGCCCTCGAGGTCCAGGACCCCCAGACCGCCGTGCCGGCCGAGCGCGACGGCGGTCGCGGGTGACATCACCGAGTCCATGGGAGCGGCGACGATCGGCAGGTCGAAGTGGTACGCATCGATCTGCCACCCGGTGGAGACCTCCTCCGGGTCGCGGGTCCGCCGGGAGGGGACGACCGCGACGTCGTCGAAGGAAAAGGCCCGGCGGCCGCGCTTGCCCCGACCGATCTCGATCTCGTTGCTCACGGTCCCAGGCTACCGGGGTCATGGAGCGATGGTGCCCGGGTCCTCGGCGTGGCACGGGCGTAGGTGCTCGGCGGTGTCGGTGGTTGTCGGTGGTTGTCGGTGGTTGTCAGTGGTTCCTGGGACGCTGGACGCGCAGGGCAGGTGCGGACCGAGGAGGACCGGTGGGCTGGTGCGAAGGACCGATGGTGGGGTTCGACACCGAGACGACGGGCGTGGACGTGACCACCGACAGGGTGGTGACGGCCGCGGTCGTGCGGCGTGAGGGCTCCTCGACGTCGGTGCGCTCGTGGTTGGTGGACCCCGGCGTGGACATCCCGGAGGGCGCGGCCGCGATCCACGGGATCACCACCGAGCACGCCAGGCGCCACGGCCGCCCCCCGGCCGAGGTCCTGGAGGAGGTCGCGACCGAGCTGGTCGACGCCCTGGGCCGGGGCGAGCCGGTGGTGGCGTTCAACGCCTCGTTCGACCTGTCGCTGCTGGACGCCGAGCTGCGCCGGCACGGGTTGGCGACCCTGCCGCAACGGCTGCAGCGGCCGGTGCGGGTGGTCCTGGACCCGCTGGTGCTGGACCGGGCGCTGGACCGCTACCGCAGGGGCAAGCGCAAGCTCGTGGACCTGTGCGGCCACTACGGCGTCCAGGACCGCCCCGGCCTGCACACCGCGGACGTGGACGTGCTCGCGACCCTCGACGTGCTGGACGCGATCTCCAGCAGGTTCCCCGAGGTCGCCGACCTGGACCTGGACCGGCTGCACGACCGGCAGGTGCAGGCCCACCGGGCGTGGGCCGAGAACTTCAACGCCTGGCGCGCCGAGCAGGGCCTGACGGGGCCGGGGGCCGAGACGACCTGGCCCGTCCGCGAACCCGTGCCGGCCCTGGTGTGAGGGGTCAGGACGGGGCGAGGCCCAGCGTGGTCCGCACCTTGTCGAACGTGTCCTCGTCGGCGGCGTTGATCAGCCCGTCGGCGGGCGTGCCGGGGCGGTAGGGGCTGCCGTCCAGGCGACGGGCCACACCCCCGACCTCGCGCATCAGCACCACACCGGGCACGTGGTCCCACGGCCAGGTGCGCCAGGAGACCATCGCGTCGATCTCACCGGTGGCCAGGCGGCTGTACTCACGCCCCGACCACAACGACTCCGCGGGTGCGATCTGGTGGTCGGTGGACGTCTCGATGCCCTCGAGGATGCGGCGGCGCACCCGCCGCGGCAGGTACCGGGTCGCGATCTGCGCCCGTGGCCGGGAGTCCGGAGCCGGCCGGGTCAGGCGCCGGCCCGAGAGGTAGGCGCCGGACCCGCGCTCGGCCACGTAGGTGGTGCCGTGCTCGGGCAGGCAGATCCACCCGGCGACGGCCTCGCCGTCGTCGACGAGCCCGACCATCACGGCGTAGTCACCGATCCCCTCGACGAAGGCACGGGTCCCGTCGACGGGGTCCACGACCCACGCCCGGGGCGCTCCGGTCACGGCGTCCAGGATGCGGGGGTCGGCGGCCACGGCCTCCTCCCCCACCACCGGGACACCGGGGGTCAGCTCGGTGAGCCCCCGGGTGAGGGCGACCTCGGCCTCCTGGTCCACGACGGTGACCAGGTCACCCGGGGCCTTCTCGCTCACGTCCGACTCCGCCAGGTGCCGGAACCGCGGGGCCACGACGGTGCGGGCCACCTCCTCCACCAGGGCGGTGACCGCGTCGAGGTCGGTCATCGGCGCGCCGAGTAGTTGGGGGCCTCGGCCACCATCTGGACGTCGTGGGGGTGGGACTCCTTGAGACCCGCAGCGGTGATCCGCACGAACCGTCCCCGTGCCTGCAGCTCGGGGACCGAGCGGGCACCCACGTAGAACATCGACTGATGGAGCCCGCCGACGAGCTGGTGCGCCACCGGGCCGAGGGGCCCGCGGTAGGGGACCTGCCCCTCGATGCCCTCGGTGATGATCTCGTCGTCGGACAGGTCGCCCTGGAAGTACCGGTCCTTGGAGTAGGAGCGGCGGTCGCCGCGTGACTGCATGGCACCGAGGGAGGCCATGCCGCGGTAGCGCTTGAACTGCTTGCCGTTGACGAACACCAGGTCGCCCGGGCTCTCGTCGCACCCCGCGAGCAGCCCGCCGAGCATGACCGTGTCGGCGCCGGCGACGAGGGCCTTGGCGATGTCGCCCGAGTACTGCAGGCCGCCGTCGCCGATGACCGGCACCCCGGCCGGACGGCACGCCTTGGCGGCCTCGTGGATGGCGGTGACCTGAGGCACGCCCACCCCGGCCACGACGCGTGTGGTGCAGATCGATCCCGGCCCCACCCCGACCTTCACGGCGTCCACGCCCGCGTCCACGAGCGCCTGGGCGCCCTCCCGGGTCGCGATGTTCCCGCCGATGACCTGGACGTGAGCGGTGCCGGGGTCGCCCTTGATCCTGCGGACCATGTCCAGCATGAGCCGGGCGTGCCCGTTGGCGGTGTCGACCACCAGGGCGTCCACACCGGCCTCGACCAAGGCGGTGACCCGCTCCCACGCGTCCCCGAAGAACCCGACGGCGGCCCCGACCACCAGTCGGCCCTCACCGTCCTTGGTGGCGTCGGGGTACTGCTCGGACTTCACGAAGTCCTTGACGGTGATCAGACCCCGGAGCCGGCCGTCGCCGTCGACGATCGGGAGCTTCTCGACCTTGTGCTGGGCCAGCAGGTCGGCCGCGGCCGAGCGGTCGATCCCGACCGGCCCGGTCACCAGTGGCTGCGCGGTCATGACCTCGTGGACGCGGAGCCGCTCGTAGTCGGCGCGCGCGACGAACCTGAGGTCGCGGTTGGTGATGATGCCGAGCAGACGGTCACCGTCGTCGACGACCGGCAGGCCCGAGACCCGGTACCGCCCGCACAGGTCGTCCAGCTCAGCGAGGGTCGCGTACGGGCCCACCGTCACCGGGTCGGTCACCATGCCGGACTCGGAGCGCTTGACCAGGTCGACCTGGTGGGCCTGGTCCTCGATGGACAGGTTGCGGTGGAGGATCCCGACCCCGCCCTCGCGGGCCATCGCGATCGCCATGCGGGCCTCGGTGACGGTGTCCATGGCCGCCGAGACCAGGGGGATCGACACGTTCAGCTCGCGGGTCAGCCGCGAGGTCGTGTCGACCTCGCTGGGGACGACGTCGGTCTCGCCGGGGAGCAGCAGGACGTCGTCGTAGGTCAGACCGATCATCCCGAAGGGATCGGCGGGCGCGGAGGGGGTGCTGGGCTCGAACGCGGTCACGTCGTGATCCTACGCAACCCCGGACCGGGCACAGGCGGGCAGCCCCGCCACGGCGCCTGGGCCGGTGCGGTCAGCGGATGAGGCCGGTGCGCAGACCGATGGCCACGGCCTGGGCCCGGTCGGCGGCACCCAGCTTGCGGAACAGGCGGCGCGCGTGGGTCTTGACGGTGTCCTCGGAGAGGAACAGGTCGGCGCCGATCTGGGCGTTGGACCGGCCGTTGCTCATGCCGGTCAGGACCTCGAGCTCACGCTTGGTCAGCTCCAGGCCCTTGGCCCGGGGACCGGTCGGGCCACGGCGGGGTCGATCGGGGTCGGTGGCAGGTGGCTGCACGGCACCGCCGGCACCGAGCGTCGGCCCGGCCTGCCGCGGCACGAGACCGGCGGACAGGGTGTGCGCGGCGACGGCCGCCAGCTCTCCCCGGTCCAGGTCGGGAGCGAGGTAGCCACGGGCACCCAGGGCGATCGCCCTGTCGAGGGTGATCTCGTCGCCGGGCACGGCGAGCATGATGACGACGGCCTGGGCGCTCAGGGTGCGCAACCGGCGCAGCGCCTCGATGGGGCCGGAGCCGGGCAGGTGGCAGTCGAGCAGGACGAGCGCCGGGGGGCTCTTGCGCGCCAGGGCGACGAGCTCCTCAGCGGTCGCCGCGCCACGGGCGGGCGACAGCGTGGGCACCCCGTGCGCGGCGGCCACGATCCGCTCCCGGACGGTGGACGAGCCGTGGCACACGACGACGCCGGCCATCTTGCTCCCCTTCGTGCGACAGCACGCCGCGCAGGGCGCGCGACACCGATGTCATCGGCCCGACCTGGGGTCGACGTTAGGGATGCGTCCGGGTGAAGGCCACCGGTCCGGACGGGGACGCGGGCCCGAGGGCTCAGGGGATGACGGCTCAGGGAACGACGGCCAGGACCTCGTGCAGAGCGCCGGTGAGAGTGCGCACACGATGGGTGGAGGGGTGGCGCAGGTCAGCCGCGGCAGCTCCCTCCAGGTGCAGGAACACCGGCAGGTCAGGTGCGACCCGCACGACGGCGTCGACGGTGTCCGACAGCCCCTCGGGGTCCTGGTCGGGCAGGTGCGCGACGACGGCGGCAGGGGCCACGTCCTCCACCGCCTGGCCCACGGCCGCGGGGTCGGCCGGGCTGAGGAGGCGCGCCAGGACGCCGTTCTCCTGCAGCGCGGCGGCCAGGACGTGCAGGACCAGGCCGTCACCGCGCCCGGTGCCCAGGGCCAGGACGGCGGGCGTGCGGGCGTCGTCCAGCCTCGAGGAGCTGACGGCGGCGCGGCTGCGGAGCTCGGCGAACGCCGCTGCCGTCAGCGACGGCGCCGGCGTCTCCCCCGGTCCGGTCACGGCGGCCCGGGCACCCAGGTCCACCAACGCAGGCTCGACGAGGTCGGACCACCAGCGGAGCACGTCCCCGGGGTGGACGCGTGCCAGCATCCAGCGCACCGCGG
>NZ_AXCZ01000174.1 GCF_000767165.1 Cellulomonas bogoriensis 69B4 = DSM 16987 | reverse complement strand
GGGCGCGGGCGGCGAGGCGCTCGCGGCGCTCGAGGCCTCGGTCGACGCCCACCACCGGGCGCTGGGTGCGGCGGCCCCGGTGATCCGGATGGCGAACCTGGCTGCCGGGACGGGCGCGGACAACCCCAAGCGCCTGTCGTTGGGCACGTTCGTGCTGGTCCGACGGTTCGAGGAGGTCGTCGCCGCCGCCAACTCCAGGCTTACCGTCATGTCGGGCGGACGGTACGAGCTGGTGCGCAGCGACGAGCGGGAGGCGGTGCGGGCCCAACGCACCGGTCTGGCGATGAAGGTCCTGGACCACCACACCGAGCGTGCCCGCGACCCGCGGACGTTGTCCGGTGGCGAGACGTTCTACGTGGCCCTGTGCCTGGCCCTGGGCCTGGCGGACGTGGTGACCGCCGAGGCCGGCGGGGTCGACCTGGGCACCCTGTTCGTCGACGAGGGGTTCGGCTCCCTGGACCCCGAGACCCTCGAGGTGGTGCTCGGCGAGCTGGGGCGGTTGCGTGAGGGCGGCCGGGTGGTGGGCATCGTGTCCCACGTGGAGTCGCTCAAGCAGGCCGTCGCCGAGCGGATCGAGGTCAGACGGTTGCCCGGGGGCGCGAGCACGCTGACGGTGCGCGCCTGACCGTAGGGTTCCTGCCATGGGTGCGCGTGGAGTGGTCGCAACGGTCGTGGTCCTCGGTCTGGTCGCCGGTGGGGCGCTCGTCGCCGACACGGTGGCGCGGGACCGCACCGAGGAGCAGGTCGCGGCCGACCTCCGGACCCAGCTCGGGGGCCTCGACACCGAACCCGACGTGGCGATCGGGGGCTTCCCGTTCCTGACCCAGGTCCTGGCCGGTGAGCTGACCAGCGTCCAGGTGACCGCACCGTCGATCCAGATCGAGCAGGTGACCCTGCAGGACGTGGCGGTCGACCTCGGCGGGGTGTCCACCGGGACCCCCACCACGGCGCGCGAGGCCTTGCTGACCGCCCACCTGCCGCTGGACGAGGTCCGCGGGGCGATCGAGCTGCCGGTCGACCTCGAGATCGTCGACGGGTCCCTGCGTGCGGCGACCACCGCGCTCGGCCTCCCCTTCGAGGCGGTCCTGGCGCCCCGGGCGGCAGGCCGGGGCATCGAGGTCGCGGTCGAGGCGATCAGCCTCGGCGGCGCCACCATCTCCCTGGACCAGGCCCCCGGGGGTCTCGCCGACGACGTCCAGGGCCTGACGATCCCGGTCCAGGGCCTGCCGGAGGGGCTCCAGATCACCGATGTGACCCTCACCGGGGACGGGTTCGACCTGACCGCCGAGGGTCAGGACCTCGTCCTGGACCAGGCCGCGACCGGCTGAGGTGCCGGCCGGGGGTGCGCCCGGAGGCCGTGAGCGGTAGGTTCCGGGCGAAAAGTCCGCGCCCGGCACCAGGATCGAGGCACCCGTGACCGCACCAGCATCACCCCCGTCGGGCACCGCGCCCCGAGAGCAGTGGACGGGTCAGCTCGGCTTCGTCCTGGCGGCCATCGGCTCGGCGGTCGGCCTGGGGAACATCTGGCGGTTCCCCGGTGTGGCGTACGAGAACGGTGGTGGGGCGTTCCTCATCCCCTATCTGGTGGCCCTGCTGACCGCCGGCGTGCCGATCCTGCTGCTGGACTACTCCCTGGGGCACCGGTTCCGTGGCGCGACGCCCACGGTGTTCCGGCGACTGCACCGGCGTGCGGAGCCGCTCGGCTGGTTCCAGGTCGCGCTGTCCTGCGCGATCACTCTCTACTACACCGTGATCATCGCGTGGGCGGCGAGCTACATGCTGTTCTCGGTGAACCAGGCCTGGGGCGATGACCCCGGGACCTTCCTGGTGGGCGACTACCTCCAGGTGGGTGACCCGACCTTCTCGCTGCAGGTGGTGCCGCAGGTCCTGATCCCGCTGGTCGTCATCTGGGTGGTCGCGATCGGCATCCTGGCCCTGGGCCTTCAGAAGGGCGTGGAGCGGGCGAACAAGATCTTCATCCCGCTCCTCCTGGTGATGTTCCTGGCCCTGGTGGTGCGAGCCGTGACGCTGGACGGCGCCATGGACGGCCTCAACGCCTTCTTCACCCCGGACTGGCAGGCCCTGGCCAACCCCGGGGTGTGGATCGCCGCCTACACGCAGATCTTCTTCTCGCTGTCGATCGCGTTCGGCATCATGATCACCTACTCCTCGTACCTGCGTCGCCGCGCGAACCTCACCTCGACCGGGTTCGTCGTCGGGTTCGCGAACTCCTCGTTCGAGCTGCTCGCCGGAATCGGGGTGTTCGCAGCCCTGGGCTTCATGGCGTTCCAGACCGGGGTGACCGTCGACCAGCTCGACAACATCGCCGGTGTGACCCTGGCGTTCGTCGCGTTCCCGCAGATCATCTCGATGATGCCGGGCGGGGCGGTGTTCGGGATCCTGTTCTTCGGGTCGCTGACGCTCGCGGGCCTCACGTCCCTGCTGTCGATCCTGCAGGTGACGTCGGCGGCCGTGCAGGAGAAGTTCGGCATCACGCCCCGGCAGGCGGCGCTGCGCATCGGGGGTGTCGCCGCGCTGCTGTCGATCGCCCTGTTCTCCACGACCAGTGCCCTGCACGTCCTGGACACGATGGACACCTACGTCAACGAGGTGGGGGTCCTGACCTCGGCGGTCGTGATGACCGTCCTGGTGGGGCTGGTCCTGCGGCGCCTCGGCGACCTGCGCGCGCACCTGAACGACCGCGTGGGGGTCCCGGTCGGCCGGTGGTGGAGCGTGCTGGTGGGCGTCGTGGTCCCGGTCGTCCTGGGCTACATGCTGGTCGCGAGCGTGGTCGGCCTGGTCAGCGAGCCCTACGAGGGCTACTCCTGGACCTTCCTCGGGGTCGTCGGCTGGGGCACCCTCGGGGTGACGGCCGTCCTCGCCCTGGTGCTCACGCTGGTGCGGTGGCGGCGCGACCCTGACGACTTCGTCCCCCAAGCCCTGCCGGATCGGGTGCTGAACCCCAGGTCCCGGCGCCGTGCGACCGAGGAGGCACCGTGACCGGCACGGCCCTGACGTTCCTGATCCTGTCCGTCGTCCTGGTGTGGGGCGGCCTCGCGGTGAGCATCTGGAGGCTGCGGCGCGACGCCCGCCAGGAGGTGCCGGAGCCGGGGGAGACATCGGGCGGATCACCGCACTCGTGACATCAACGGGCTAAGGTCCCCTGCATGCCCACCCCCCACATCGACGCCGAGCCCGAGGACCTCGCACCCGACGTCCTGATGCCCGGTGACCCCCGCCGCGCCACCCGCATCGCCGAGACCGTCCTGGAGGACGCCAAGCTCGTCACCGAGGTCCGCGGGATCGTCGGGTACACGGGCACCTTCGACGGGCGCCCGGTCTCGGTGCTGGCGTCGGGCATGGGCATGCCGTCCATGGCGATCTACGCGACCGAGCTGTTCCGGTTCTTCGGTGCCCGGCGCGTGATCCGCATCGGGACCGCCGGGGGCATGGCCCCGCAGCTGAAGGTCGGTGACGTGGTGATCGCGAGCGCCGCGCACACCGACTCGGCGATGACCACCGGCCTGGTGCCGGGCGTGACCCTCAGCCACGCGCCGAACTACGCGCTGCTGTCCGCCGCGGCGACCGCCGCGGGGGTCGGCCCGCACCAGTCGGCCACGACGCAGCGGCCCGGCGCCTCCCCCGTCGGGGACGAGACCCGTCAGGTCAGCCAGCAGCGCCGCCGCCGCCGGGCCCGGAGCGGTGCGGTGCACGTCGGGCCGGTGTTCACGTCCGACCTGTTCTACGCCGAGCGACAGGGGACAATCGACGCACTGGTCCGGCACGGGACCCTCGCGGTCGAGATGGAGGCCGCGGCGCTCTACGCGACGGCCGCGGCCGAGGGCGGGCAGGCCCTGGCGGTCTGCACGATCTCGGACCTGCTGTTCTCCGAGGAGTCCCTGACGGCCGGGCAGCGCGAGTCGCTGTTCGACCGGTCGGTGGCGCTCGCGCTCGCGGCGTTCGCGACGGGTTGAGTCGCTCGTCCCGGTCCGCCGGCTGGGGCCCTCAGGTGCCGGTGGGGGCGTCCGCGCCGGTCGTGGAGAACCTCGCCCACACGTGCTTGGTGGTCTCGCTGGTGTACCAGCCGACGTCGAGGGAGAGGGTCTGGGCGAGGTACAGGCCGAACCCGCCGGCGCCCGGCTCCCGGACCCCGGCGATGTGGGGTGCGGCCGTGGTGTCGTGGTCGGCGACGTCGAGCAGGAACTCCTCACCGTTGCTGAGGAGCTGCACGATCGTCGGGGGCACCCCGTGCCGCAGCGCGTTGGTCGCGAGCTCGCTGGCGACCAGGACGATCTTCTCCGGGACCCGTCCGAGCCCACCCCCGGGCGGTAGGGCGTTGCCCGTGAGCGCCTTGTACAACGATGCCCGGAGCGTGGTGAGCTCCCCGGGCGTGTCGAGCACCCACGTCGCGACGGCGGTGAACTCCTCGGGGGGTCGGGAGGACTTCAGCGAGGTGGACATCGTGGGGGGGCTCCAGTCCTTGGTGGGCGCGCAGGGCCGGACGGCGGCCTCGGAGCCCCCGAGCAGCGGGTGGTGTCGGCCATGCCGTTGTAGCAGGTCCTCGATCGACGTGCAGCGTGAACCCGCCTGTGTCGTGGGATGTCTGAGGGGGCCGGTGGGCGTGGTCATCCGTGTGCGCCGGGCCGTGCCTCGTGCCCGGGCCTGCCGTGGGTCCGGTTCGCCTCCTTGAGCTGGGCCTCGTACAGGTGCCGGCGACCCCCGACGAGCGCGTCGCGCACACGCTTCTCCCAGTCGCGGAACGGCTGCCAGTAGCCGTCGTCGTAGTCCTCGACCACCTGGAACGTCCACCGGTGCGAGACCACGTTTCGTCCGAGCAGGTCGCGCCGCATGTCCTGGGCGAGCTCGCGGTGGCCGGCGGCCTCCAGGGCGTCGAGGGCGTCGGCGAGGTCGTTGTCGCCGCGGCCGGTCATGCGGTGGAACCCGTAGAGCATCCCTCTGGCCTGCTCGACCACCTCCAGGGCGGCCGTCAGGCGGCCCACCGCCTCGACCGTCGCGTCGTCGACCCCCTCCGGGACCTGGTGCGCGGCGTCGGGGCCGTCGGGTGCGGTGCGGGCGTCGGTGCGTTCGCCAGCCGGGCGCTCCTCGTTCTGCTCCATGGACAGATGGAACGCCTGCGCGCCGGAGTGGGCAACCTGGGCGCCGCACAGGCCTCATACCGGACATCCGTCTGCCGATCCTGCTGGCACGGATCCTTCCGACCGCTCCCGAAGGAGGTGGACATGTCCACCACCACGCCCCCCAGCGACGCACGCGCCGCGTCGCTCTCCGTGCATGCCGTCGGGTCTCGCGAGGTGAGCTGGCGGGTCACGCCGGCCCCGACGGGGCGACCGGGCAGCTACCTCGTCGAGCGCAACGGTGGCACGGTGGCTCGGTTGCAGACCCGGAGCACCGGCGGCTTCGCCGGTGAGGACCGCGACATGGACCTGGTGCGCTGGGCCCTGCTGCACGACTGACCCGGTCAGGCGTCGGTCTCGCCCAGCCCGAGGAACGCGCCGAGGTCGGTGAGGTCCTCGGGTGTGGTGGGCAGGTGGTCCGCCAGCCCGGCCGACCGCACGACGACGGCGCCCCACCGCGCGCGTGCGAGCGCCGCGGCCACCCGCCTG
>NZ_AXCZ01000177.1 GCF_000767165.1 Cellulomonas bogoriensis 69B4 = DSM 16987 | reverse complement strand
CGCGCTGCTCGACGGCACCCCCGCCACCTGGCACGTGCTGGCCGCCCAGGTGCGGTCCGGTGCGGTGGACGTGCTGCGGGCCACCGGGTCCACCCAGGACCAGGCCGTCGCCGCGGTCGAGGAGGCCGGCGGGCGTCTGGACAGGTAGGGGCGCGCGTGCGCGACTTGGCCGCGGGGGCGGGTGTCCGGGAGGCTGGTCACCATGACGCACCCGGACCTGCCCGTCGGTTGGCACGCAGACCTCGAGGCCAACCGGTACCGCTACTGGGACGGCGAGAGGTGGGCGTTCACGTCCTCCGCCCGCGACCTGGAGGCCTACCGGGCCGCCGGGCAGGTCATCGCCGGGGTCGACTTCGACGCACCGGTGCACACCGAGCTGCCGCCGGAGAAGAAGCCGCGACGGGCCCGCGGCCCGCTGCTCGTGGCAGCGGTGGCCGTGGGCCTCGTCGCGGTCGTGGTGCTCGCCGTCGTGCTGGGCTGACGCACCGCGCCGGCGGCGCGCCGGTGCAGGTGCGTCAGCGCCGGGACGTGCCCTTGACGTCGACGACGAACACCAGGGTGTCGGTGCCGCCGATTCCGGCCTGCGGCATGCCGCGCTCGCCGTAACCGAGGTGCGGGGGGATCGACAGCAGCACCCGGGACCCGACCTGCTGGCCGACGAGGCCCTCGTCCCAGCCCCCGATGACCGCCCCCACACCGATGGGGAACGAGATCGAGGAGCCCCGGTCGTAGGAGTTGTCGAACATCCGACCGCCCCACACCTGGCCGTAGTAGTTGACCTCGATGTCGTCACCGGCCTCGACGAGCTCACCGTCGCCACGGGACAGGACCTGGACGGCCAGGTCCGCGGGTGCCGGGGTGTCGGGGAACGTCAGTGCCGGCTTGTCACCGAACTCGCCGGACGCGGTGGGCAGGGGCTGCTGCTGGTCGGTCATGTGGGGCCTTCCGTCTACGGGTGTCTCGGCGCGCGGAGCGCACCCGGCCCATCGTGCCCGATCACGGCGTGCGTGGCACGCTGCGCACGCCGGTGCCCGAGGTACCCGTCAGCTCACGGTTGGGCGACGCCGTGCAGGTCACCCAACCAGGTCAGCTGCCGTTCGGTCTGGTGGGCCTGACCGCCCTCGTGCTGGTTGTAGCGGTAGACCACGATGTCCGTGGTGGGCCGGGACCCGGCGTGGGAGCCGTAGTGGTTGTACGCGGCGTACACCGTGGACGGCGGGCAGATCGTGTCCATGAGCGCCACGGAGAACAGGGCGGGGGCGGTGGCGCGGCGCGCGAAGTTCACGGCGTCCAGGTAGGACCACGTCCGCAGCACCATGTCCTCCGCGCCCCGGTGGACGGCCAGGTAGGTGACCAGCTCGCGGTACGGGGCCTGGTCGGTGAGCGTCATGCCACGGCGCACGTGGCACATGAACGGCACGTCGGGCATCACGGCCGTGAGGCCCTCGGTCAGCCCGGCGACGGCGAGCGTCACGCCACCGCCCTGGCTGATCCCGGTGATGGTCACCCGGGTGGGATCGACCCCCGGCAGGGCACGGGCGGCGTCGACCGCCCGCACCGCATCGGTGACCAGGCGCCGGTAGTAGTGGTCGTGGGGGTCCTCGATGCCGCGGGTCATGAACCCGGGGACCGCGGGGCCGCTCACGCCGAGATCCGGTGTGGCCCCGCCCCCGCTCCACACGCTGCCCTGACCCCGGGTGTCCATCACGAGGTGGGCGTACCCGGCAGCGGCCCACGCGAGCCGTTCGTGGGGCAGACCGCGCCCGCCCCCGTAGCCCAGGTACTCCACGACGACCGGGAGCGGCTCCGGCACGCCCGCGGGCCTGGTCAGCCACGCGCGCACCGGCTGCCCGTCGAAACCGGCGAACGTCACGTCGTGCACGTCGACCAGGCGCAGCGACGTGCTCACCGGCGCCACGTCGACCAGGACCTCGTGCCGACGGGCGTCACGAAGGGTCCGGGCCCAGAACTCGTCGAAGTCCTGCGGCTCGGCGACGTCCGGGAGGTACCCGCGGAGCTCCTCGACGGGCATGTCGAACAACGGCACGATGCGCTCCAGGGGGGGACGAGAGGGTCAGCGGGAGAGGAAGCCGAGCAGGTCGTGCCGGGTGAGGACCCCCACCGGGTCGCCGTCCTGCACCACGAGCAGCGCGTCGGCCTGCTTGAGCGCCGTGCGCGCGGCGGCGACGTCCTCCCCCACGCCGATGAGCGGCAGCGGGGGGCCCATGTGGTCGCGGACCGGCCCGGCGAGCGCCGCCTCGTCACGGAACACCGCGTCCAGCAGGGCACGCTCGCTCACGGACCCTGCGACCTCACCGGACTTCACGGGGGGTTCGGCGGACAGGACGGGAAGCTGGGACACCCCGTAGGTGTTCAGCACGTCGATCGCGTCGTGGACCGTCTCGGTGGGGTGGGTGTGGACCAGGGCGGGCAGGTCCCCGGACTTGCTGCGCAGCACGTCACCGACGGTCGCGGCGCCCTCGTCGCGCAGGAACCCGTAGGACCGCATCCACGTGTCGGAGAAGATCTTCGACAGGTACCCGCGACCACCGTCGGGCAGGAGGACGACGATGACGGCATGCGCGGCCGCGTCCGGGTCCTCGTCCTGCAGGCGACGGGCCAGGCGCAGGGCCGCCACGACGGCCATCCCGCACGACCCGCCGACCAGCAGACCCTCCTCGCGGGCCAGGCGCCTGGTCATCGCGAAGGAGTCGGCGTCGGTCACGGGAAGGATCTCGTCAGGGACGGCCGGGTCGTAGGCGGTCGGCCAGAAGTCCTCGCCCACGCCCTCGACGAGGTAGGGGCGCCCGTCGCCGCCGGAGTACACCGACCCGGCCGGGTCGGCACCCACGACGCGCACCGGGCCGCCCGGGCGGTCGGCGCTGACGTCCTTGAGGTACCGGCCGGTGCCGGTGATGGTTCCACCGGTGCCCACACCAGTGACGAAGTGCGTGACCCGGCCCTCGGTGTCGGACCAGATCTCCGGGCCGGTGGTCTCGTAGTGGGAGGCCGGGCCGTTGAGGTTGGCGTACTGGTTGGGCTTCCACGCGCCGGGGATCTCCCGGGCGAGCCTGTCCGAGACGCTGTAGTAGGACTCCGGGTGGTCCGGGGGTACCGCCGTCGGGGTGACGACGACCTCGGCGCCGTACGCGGCCAGGACGTCGCGCTTGTCCTGGGAGACCTTGTCCGGGCAGACGAACACGCACCGGTAGCCCTTGCGCTGGGCGACCAGGGCGAGCCCGACACCGGTGTTCCCGCTGGTCGGTTCGACGATCGTGCCGCCGGGGCGGAGCTCGCCGGACGCCTCGGCGGCCTCGACCATCTTCAGGGCGATGCGGTCCTTGACCGACCCGCCGGGGTTCAGGTATTCGACCTTCGCCAGGACGGTGGCCGTGAGGCCGTCGGTGACGGTGGTGAGCCGGACGAGGGGGGTATCGCCGACGAGGTCGGAGATGTGGTGGGCGTAACGCATCAGAACCTCACGAGGAGCAGGACCCCGAGGCAGATCGCGGTGGTGGCGGCCACGGCACCGACGAGGGTGCGCACGAGGCTGGGCCGGGTCACGAGCCAGGGGGCGAGGTAGCGACCGGCGAGCGCCCCGGCCGCCGCGGTGGTGGCCAGGTAGAACGCGCCGATCGCCGCCAGGGCGGGGGCACGGGGAGCGGGGTCGGGCTGGGCGGCCCACTGCAGGGCGAGGGCGAACACGGGGTAGCCCCACACCGCCCCTGCCAGGGCCGCCGCGGCGCCGTGCGTGAGCACGGCACGTCGGGGACCGGCACCGCGGCTCAGGCGGGACGCCGCCCACGCTGTCGGAGGGCCCGCGACGGCGACGAACAGGAACGTCGCGGGGGCGGCGAGCAGGAACAGGTCGGGCATCCGCAGGACCATGATGATGAAGAGCTCGAGCACCAGCATGGTCGCGGCGGCGACGGCGAGCCCACCGACGAGGGCTCGGGCGCCGGACGCAGGGGGTGTGGCGGGGGTCTGGGTCACGGTGGTGGTGGGGTCCCTGCGTCCGGCGTCAGCGGTGGGTCGTCAGTTGTTGCCGCGGAGGATCGCCAGGATCCGCAGGAACTCGACGTAGAGCCACACGAGCGTGACCATGAGGCCGAACGCGGCCGACCATGCGATGCGGGCCGGCGCCCCGGTGTCGACGCCCTTCTTGATCATGTCGAAGTCGGTGATCAGCGCCATCGAGGCGAGCAGCACCGCGACCGCACCGACGAGCACCCCGAGCGGGATGCCGAGGACGGTGACCTCGCTACGGAGACCGAAGCCACCGATGTCGGTGAAGAGCATCAGACCGACGTTCACCAGGGCGAACGCCAGGTAGCTGATCATGCCGACGAGCATGATCCGCCGGAACTTGGGTGTGACCCGCACCTTGCCGGACTTGAAGAGCGTGAGGCACACGGCGAACGTGATGAACGTCGCCAGGACGGCCTGGACGACGATCCCTGGGTACAGAGCCTCGAAGATCGCGCTCAACCCACCGAGGAACACACCCTGGGAGACGGCATACGCGGTGATCAGCGCCGGGCTGGGCTTGCCCTTACGAAGCTTGAAGTAGTTGATGAGCCCGAGGACGAACCCCGCGATCAGCCCGACGACGAAGAGCCCGGGGGCGAGCGTCCACGTGAGCGCCGCGACGACGACGAGGACCCCGAAGAGACCGGCGGTCTTCATGATGACGTCGTCGTAGGTGAGGCGGCCGGTGTCGCGGGGGGTCGCGGACGGCGCGGAGTAGAGGTCCTCGAGGGCACCGGTGGTGGACCCACCGCCGGTCGTGCCGGGGTACGGGGCGTGCTGGACGGCGCCACGTCCCCGTCGGGGCTCCCCGAAGACGGGGCTGTGGTTGAACACCGGGTTGCTCACTGTGCCTCCTGGTCGCGGCGGCCCCGATGGGGCCTGGATGTCGCTGGCCTGGTCTCATCCTAGGTAACGCGGCACGCCCCCTGCGCGTTCCCTCACCGGGTGGGACGACGCAGGGCCCCTGGGAGGTCCCAGGGGCCCTGCGTGTCGTTCTCAGCGTGTCCCGGTCAGCAACCCGACCGGGGTGCGGTCACGCCTGCGTACCCGCCAGGCGGCGACGGCTCACGAGCGTGACGCCGATGCCGACCAGGAGGAGCGCCGCCAGGATCGCCGCGGCGATCGAGGCACCGGTCCGCGGGAGCGCCCCGCCGTCATCGCCGGCGCCGGGGGCGTCGACGTCCGCCGCAGCGGTGACGGTGAGGACCGCGTCGGCGAGGACCTCGTCCTCGACGGCCGCGAGCAGGGCGTACAGGCCGGGCTCAGTGTCGGCCGGGACGTCGAGGACGAACCACGCCTCACCGTCCGCGTCGACCGTCAGCTCCACCACGGTGCCGTCCTCGAGCTCGAACTCGTAGACGCCACCGACGGAGGCACCACCGGTGCCGACCTCGACCTGGAACATCCCGATCTCGACGAGG
>NZ_AXCZ01000516.1 GCF_000767165.1 Cellulomonas bogoriensis 69B4 = DSM 16987 | reverse complement strand
TGCGCCCTCGACGCTCTCGCCGGCACGGACCGTCGAGCTCTCGAACACCAGGGCAGGCCCGTCCTCGCCGGGCTCGCCGGGCTCACCCGGGGCACCCGGGTCGCCGGGCTCACCCGGGTCGGTCGGGTCGGTCAGCTCGCTGACGAGCTGTGCCACACCCCACCGGGTGGTGCTCTGGTAGCTCAGACCGGTCGGGTCGGCCCACATCTGGGTACCCGTGCGGGTCCCGCCCGTGGCGTCGTTGAGCTG
>NZ_AXCZ01000173.1 GCF_000767165.1 Cellulomonas bogoriensis 69B4 = DSM 16987 | reverse complement strand
TCCCGCCACCTCCACCTCTGTGACCCGCGGAAACGCAGCTCATGTTGACAAGAAGGTAGCCATCCGTTGACACGGACGGCTACCTTCTTGTGTTGTGGCGAGCATTCGGGAGCGTCGGCGAGCCGATGGGACGCGCTCGTTCGCCGTGTTGTGGCCCGATCCGGACACCGGGCGGCAGACATCGCTGACGTACGACGACGAGCGGGACGCTCGGGTGGCGCGGGAGCTGATCGAGGCGGCCGGCGGACGGGCCGACGAGGCCGCGCGGATCGCCGAGGCGGTGCGGAAGCCCGGGCCGACTGTCGAGGCGGCGATCACTGAGCACATCGGCCTGCTGACCGGGGTCGGGGCCGATACGCGGTTGCACTACCTCGGGCAGTTGCGTGCGCACATCGCGCCCGGGCTCGGATCGCTGCCGGTCTCCGCGATGGCCTACCGGCACGTGGCCGGCTGGGTGCGCGCGATGACGGAGAAGGGCCTGTCCCCCAAGACGGTCGCGAACGTGCACGGGCTGCTGTCAGCGGCGATGACGACGGCGGTGCGGCTCGGCTATCGGGCAGACAACCCGTGTGTAGGAGTGGAGCTGCCAAAGTCGGTGGCGACGCGCGACGAGATGGCGGTGCTGACGCGCGACGAGTTCAGGCTGCTGCTCCCGAAGGAGTCTCCGCACTACCAACCGCTGGTGTTCATCCTTGTGGCGACCGGGCTGCGGTGGGGAGAGCCGAACGCGCCGACGGCCGGTGACGTCGACTCGGCCGCATGGCCGGCGACAGTGCGCGTGGCGAAGGCGTGGAAGCGGGACGCGAACCGGCACTGGCACGTAGGCCCACCGAAGACGAAGCGGGCACGGCGAACGGGGTCACTGCCGGACGAGCTCGTGGACGTGCCGCTACCCCTCGTTCCGGGCAAGGCCCTCGATCAGCTGCTGGTCACGGACGCCGTCGACTCGCAGCTGCCGTCATCGCACTTCTGGACGACCACGTGGGCGCCGGCGCTCAATGCCACGAGCAGCCCCGTCCTCGCCGATGGCACCCCCGATACCTGCGCACCGCATCTGAAGAAGCGCCCGCTCGTGCACGACTTCCGCCACACCCTCGGCTCGTCTATGGTCCCCTCCGCGACGGACCTGTTCGCCCTTCAACGACGGCTGGGCCACGAGTCGATCACACCCACGAAGCAGACCTGCGCCCACCTCCGCCCCGCCCGGCAGCGCGCCGCCTGTGGCCCGGCCGGAAGGACTCTCAAGGTCTCATGTAAAACCCCACGTCGAGCCGTAATGACTCTGAAGGCGCCAGAGCCCACAAGAAAGCAGGACGCCGCCAGGCGTCGGCCAACGTGTGATCGGGTTCAGTGAGGCAGATGGAAGATAAAGGTGCGCGCCAGACGGTCGCTAGAGATGACTCACGAGCGATAAGGGAAAACAACGATGAGTGCCGCTCCCAGCTTGCCCGACGTGGACTTCCGCCGAATCCGACCCTACGGGTCGCCAGCTTCGCGAGCCGGCGCTTTCGAAGAAGTGGCATCTATTATTATCCGCAACAGCCTGGTCTCATGGCCCGAAGGAACCGCCTTCTGCCGGTTTGGGAACCCGGACGGTGGACGCGAAGGAAAGGGCGTCCTGCCGAACGGGGAGGTTTGGGCCTGGCAGGCCAAGTACCTATTCGAACTCGGCCAGAGCGAACTCAAACAGGTGCACGAATCCGTGGTTCGTGCCCTCGAAACCGAACCCAACCTCAGCAGGCTCTACATTGCATTGCCCTACGATCTGCCTGCGGGCGACGTCGACAAGCCAAAGGCTAGGCTCGAGTCCGCATACACGAAATGGGCGAAGAAGAAGGCCGAATGGGAGGCGCTCACGGCGGATCGCGAGATGAGCGTTGACTTTATCTACGTCGGCGCCCACGAATTCGTGAGCGAACTGACTAAGCCCGAGAATGCGGGCCGGCTGCGGTACTGGTTCGAATCATCAGCCCTTTCGCCGGAGAGCCTGAACCGACGACTGTCCGATGTCATCCTCAAGGCCGGTCGCCGATACACGCCCAAGCTCCACGTCGAGGTGGAAGCCGTGCACGCGCTCGAAGCCCTCGGTCGCACAGACCACTACGTGCGTCGCGTCCGGGTAGCGCTCGCAAGTCTACGCGAGGCGGGCACCGAAGGCTGGTACCCACCCAAGGGCGACGAAGAAGCCTTCGCGGACAGCATCCGGGCATGCAGAAACGCGCTCGTTCGCGCCGAGACCGCAATGCAGCAATTCCTGGACGCGGTGACAGGAGCCGGGCCGCTGCCCGACATCATCGAGACGGTTCGGGCAGTTCACCCGGCTGCGACCGCCGTGCACCGACTCCTGCAGGCCCGTCACCTCAGCGAGGGCCGCTACTACCGCGAGCAGGCCGGGTGGCTATACGGCACCTACATCAAGACCCGCGACGCTTGCTTGGGCGCCTTGTCCCTGCTGGAGTCCGTCGATACCCGCGCTGCACAGGATGGCCGAATTCTGATGACCGGCCGTGCTGGCGTCGGCAAGACCCACCTCTTCTGCGACGTCGCCTCACACCGCGTCGCGGCCGGGCGCCCCACGGTGATCACGCTCGGTCAGGACTTCGAAACTGGCAAGCCACTCCTCGCGCAGATTGGTGGCCTCGCCCAAATCGACGGGACCCTCGACGAGGTCCTGCGCGTCCTCGACGCCGCCGGCGAAGCTGCTGGCTGCTCAGCCATGCTCATGATCGACGCCGTCAACGAGGGAACTCAGCCCGAACGCTGGGTCGACGACCTTCGCGTCCTGGCCGGTTCCGTCGACCGCTACCCGAACGTCGTTCTGGCAGTCTCATGCCGCACCGAGTTTGTAGAACCAGTCATCGGCGATGCTCATGGATTCCCCCGACTTGAGCACCGAGGCTTCTCGGAGGCGACCAGCGAAGCTGTGGACCGGTACACGAAGGAGTACAACCTCGAACGTCTCACGTTCCCCATCCTAAACCCCGAGTACGGGAACCCGTTGTTCCTAAAACTTGCCTGCGAGGCGCTCTCAACCCTCGGTCAGAACCGATTCGCCCTAGGAACCGCAGGACTCACCACAGTCTTCGATGCTTTTCTCGAGGCGGTTAACAAGCGCCTGTCCGGCCCTTCCAGGTGCGATTACGACCACGCAAGCAACCTGGTAGAAGCCGCGGTACGCAGACTAGCCGAAACCGGCCCGGGGCCCTACCCGCGCTCTGATGCTGTCGCCATCACCGAGGCGCTGCTTCCGGGTCGCACATGGTCGACGAGTCTTCTTCTTGGGCTCCTTCGAGAGGGCGTCTTAATGAACACCTACGACGACCATTTGACGTTCAGCTATCAGCGTCTCGCGGACGTCTCCCGGGCGGCAATTCTTGCCGAACGGAAGGCGCCGGGGCTGACGGCTTGGTTTCAGAGCCTTGGAAGCAGGAGTTGGGCCGAGCGCGGCACACTCGGAGCGCTCGCCGTCCTCGCGCCCGAGGTGGTTGGCGAGGAGATCATCGACCTGTTCAAGGACGAAGGCACCGGTGCAACTGGGTCTGAGGTCATAGACGCCTTCATCGAGAGCATTGTGCTGCGCTCCCCGTTGCACTTAACCGACCGGGCCGTCCGGATCGTGGAGAAGCTGGTCGGTCTTGATGAGTGGGCCCCGCGGATCTGGGAGCGGCTCGTGCGGATCGCCTGCGTTCCCGATCACCGTCTCAACGCCAACTGGACACACCAGGTTCTCATGGCTCAGGACCTCGCGGTGCGAGATCTCTCCTGGTCTGAGTGGCTCATCGGACCTACCGACGAGCAGAGCTACGAGGGTGAGAACGCTGTTGCCCTTCTGCTCGACTGGGGGTGGCCGAAGGACCCCCACGCCGATTCGGGCAAGTTGCCGGACGATGTCGCACACCTGGCGACGCTCATCCTCGGCTGGATGCTCGCCACTCCGGACCGCAGAGTCCGCGACCAAGCGACCAAAGCCCTGGTGAGCGTGGGCGACCGTGGACCCAGCGGATTCGCTTTGGGTTTAGCCGAGTTCGCCGGATGCAACGACCCCTACGTCATCGAGCGCCTCGCATCCGCAGCATGCGCGGTGGGCCTGCGCGCCGCCGAACCCATGACGTGCGTCACAGTTGCAGACGCCGCAGCTGCGATGGTTGCGGGCAATTGGCCCAAGAACCTCCTGACGCGCGACTATCTCCGGAGAACATCAGCTATTGCCCGCGCCCACGGCTGGGACGGTCCCGAGTGGCTGCCACCCTACGGCGCCGTCTGGCCGCCGGACGCGAAGACCTACGAAGAGATTGAGGAGATGGACTCAGCACCCGACTACCGCTACGCCTCTATCTGGGGGTCAGTGAAGGGGCCGCACGGTGACTTCGGCAAGTACATCGTCGAGCCAGCCATCGACCATTTTGACGTTGCAAACGAGAAAGAACTGCGTCGTCTCGTAGAACGAGTCATCTTCACCCGCGTTCTCGAGATGGGCTGGAACCCGGAGCAGTTCGACGATGTCGAATACGGACGGCGCGGTGGGCACGATGGTCCCGTCGAGCGCTACGGCAAAAAGTACCAGTGGATTGCTTTCTATGAAGTCCTCGGACAACTTGCGGACAATTTCCAACTCAGGGAACGGTGGAGCGGCAACGGCCAGCCGTTCCCCTACGCACATGCGGAACAGATCGTGTGGCGCGACATCGACCCTACGGTCCTTATCCGCGGTGACGCCCTGGACCCAGGCGAGAGTGAGAGCGCCTGGTTTGCACCCGTCGCCGCCACGTTCCCAGACGAGGTCGCAAAAGACTATCCGGAGGACCTCGAGGGCGTGCCTGACCCAATGGACCTCATCACCCTTTCATCGCCGGAAGGCACCCATTGGCTCTCACTGGTCAGGCACGACAGCTGGACCCAAGTGCATCTCCCCGAGATCAGGGTACTGAAAGTCCCCAGTTTGAGTGTTTGGGTGCAGATCCGCGGCTACCTCCTCGCGTCCACAGACGTCCCCGCCGTTCGGGCCTGGGTTGAAGGCTTGAACGGCGACGGGGAGGGCTGGGATGGCCGCTGGATGGCAGAGAACGCAGAGGTGCACTCCCGGCTCCTCGGCGCCTTCCCGGGTTCTCCGGATTGGGACTGGGCCGACGGGAACGCAGAACCACGGTCCCCCGGCGACCGCATCATCCCGGCCGATCTGTATCAACCAGTAGCGTGGTACGGCGGAACGGGCACCGACCGCGACGCCGCAGGCACCGACGAACCCACCGGATTTGTCCCTTCCAGAATGCTCTTCGACCTCTTAGAACTCCACCCTGGACACGACTTTAGGTGGACCGACAAGAACGGGCTTGCCGTCCAGGACCCATCAGCCGGGATGAACGAGGCCTCCACCCTGGTTCTGCGTCGAGACCTGACAGACCGCCTCGCTGACGCCGGCTTCAGTCTGTTCTGGACCGTCTTGCTCAACAAGCAGAGAAATGACCACACTTACGGCCGAGGGGACGATGACTACCGGTGGGTCAGCGCCAGCGCCTCATACGTGGTTGAGGGCAGCACGGTCGAGCTCATCGCATCGAATGCTTGGAGCTGCAAGCCCGGCGAGGGGCGCTCCTCGCCAATCACGTGGAAGCTCAAGACCTCCGAATGAGTCCCGCGCGGGTTTCGCGGCCGCGAAGCTCGCGACCTGACTCGAGCGCCGCGAGTTGCGTCCCCGGTAGTGGTGTAGCGCCGGGACCGT
>NZ_AXCZ01000194.1 GCF_000767165.1 Cellulomonas bogoriensis 69B4 = DSM 16987 | reverse complement strand
CGGGGAGGCGGAGGCGCGGCGGCGGCGTCCTCGTCCCGGGTCGGCAGCACGTTGCGGGCCGAGTCCGCCACACCCTTGGCAGCACGCTTGAAGCGGTCCGCGACGGACTCCTGCCCGGTCTCGGGCCCAGCCGGTGCCTGGGGCGGGGACGGGGTCGACGGTTCGGTCCGGTTCACCGAGGTGCGCTGCGGGGGCGCTGCCGGGCCGGCCGGGCGAGGACGCTGCGACTCATCGGTCTGCGAGCTCGACCCCGTCGGCCGGTCAGGCGCGATCGAGGGCGGCTTGGGCCCGTCCGTGCTCATCAGTCATCCTCACTCGGTGCCACCTGGGGCTCCGCGTCAGTGGTGTCGGTCTCAACGGTAGCCGCATCGGTGTCCAGGTTCCGTTCGACGTTCCTGGCCACCGCCAGGATCCTGTCGCCCGGGTCCGGCTTGGCGAGGATGACACCCGTCGCGTCGCGCCCGTGCACAGGGATCTCCTCGACCTGCGACCGGACCACCTTGCCACGCTCCATGACGACGAGGACCTCATCCCCAGCCTCGGCCATCAACGCGCCCACAAGGGACCCACGTCCGTCGGGCAACCGTGCAGCACGAACGCCCAGGCCACCGCGCTTGGTGCGGCGGTAGTCCAGGTTCCCGTCCGAATTCACCCTGTGCATGCTCGACCTCTTGGCCGTGCCGCCGTCGGTGACCGTCACCAGGAACGAGTCCGGGCCGATGGCGTCCATGGCCAGGAGCTCGTCGCCGTCACGGAACTTCATGCCCGTCACGCCCGACGTCGCCCGGCCCATGGCACGCAGCTGCTCGGCCGTCGCCTCGAACCGCACCGCCTGCCCCAGGCGGGACACGAGCACCAGCTCGGAGTCCTCGTCGACCAGCGCCGCCGAGACCAGCTCGTCGGCGTTGCCGCCCTCGTCCTCGCGCAGGTTGATGGCGATCAGGCCACCGGACCGGTTCGAGTCGTACTCCGACAGGCGGGTCTTCTTCACCAGACCCCGGCGGGTCGCCAGCACCAGGTACTCGGCCTGCTCGTAGTCCCGCAGGTCCAGCACCTGGGCGATCTGCTCACCCGGCTGGAACGCCAGCAGGTTCGCCACGTGCTGGCCCTTCGAGTCACGCCCACCCTCGGGGAGCTCGTAGGCCTTCGCCCGGTACACCCGACCCAGGTTGGTGAAGAACAGCAACCAGTGGTGGGTCGTGGTGACGAAGAAGTGCTCGACCACGTCGTCGGCGCGCAGCTGCGCCCCCCGCACACCCTTGCCGCCACGCTTCTGCACCCGGTAGCTGTCGCTCCGGGTGCGCTTGGCGTACCCGCCACGAGTGATCGTGACGACGACCTCCTCCTCGGCGATGAGGTCCTCCATCGAGACCTCCCCGTCGAACGGGAGGATCTCGGTGCGGCGCTCGTCCCCGTACCGGTCGACGATCTCGGTGAGCTCGGCGCCGACGATGTCACGCTGGCGCTGCGGGCTGGCGAGGATGTCCTTGAAGTCCTCGATCTTGACCATCAGCGCGTCGTACTCGTCGGTGATCTTCTGCCGCTCCAGGGCGGCCAGCTGACGCAGCTGCAGGTTGAGGATCGCGCGGGCCTGGATCTCGTCGACCTCGAGCAGGTCCATCAGGCCCTGCCGGGCCTCGTCGACCGTCGCCGACGCCCGGATCAACGCGATGACCTCGTCCAACGCGTCGAGCGCCTTGAGGTACCCGCGCAGGACGTGGGCCCGCTCCTCCGCCTGGCGCAGCCGGTAGGTCGTGCGTCGCACGATCACGTCGAGCTGGTGGGTGACCCAGTGGCGCACGAACGCGTCCAGGCTGAGGGTCCGCGGCACGTCGTCGACCAGCGCCAGCATGTTCGCACCGAAGGTGTCCTGCAGCTGGGTGTGCTTGTACAGGTTGTTCAGGACGACCTTGGCGACCGCGTCCCGCTTCAGCACCACCACCAGGCGCTGACCCGTACGGCCGGACGTCTCGTCCCGGATGTCGGCAATCCCCTGGACCCGCCCGTCCTTGACCAGGTCCGCGATCTTGGCTGCGAGGTTGTCGGGGTTCACCTGGTAGGGCAGCTCGGTGACGACCAGGCACTGACGGTTCTGGATCTCCTCGACCGTCACCACCGCGCGCATCGTGATCGAGCCGCGGCCCGTGCGGTACGCCTCCTCGATGCCCCGACGGCCCAGGATCGTGGCCCCGGTGGGAAAGTCCGGACCCGGGATCCGCTCGATCAGGGCCTCGAGCAGCTCCTCCTTGGTGGCCTCCGGGTGCTCCAGGTGCCAGTGCACGCCGGCCGCGACCTCGCGCAGGTTGTGCGGAGGGATGTTCGTGGCCATGCCGACCGCGATCCCCGCGCTGCCGTTGACCAGCAGGTTCGGGAACCGCGACGGCAGCACCGACGGCTCCTGGGTCCGGCCGTCGTAGTTGTCACGGAAGTCGACGGTCTCCTCGTCGATGTCCCGGACCATCTCCATGGCCAGCGGCGCCATCTTGCACTCGGTGTACCGCGGGGCGGCGGCGGGGTCGTTGCCCGGTGACCCGAAGTTCCCCTGCCCGGCCACCAGCGGGTACCGCAGCGACCAGTCCTGGACCAGACGCACCAGGGCGTCGTAGATCGCCGAGTCGCCGTGCGGGTGGTACTTGCCCATGACGTCGCCGACGACGCGGCTGCACTTGGAGAACTGCCGGTCGGGCCGGTAGCCCCCGTCGTACATGGCGTACAGGACCCGGCGGTGCACCGGCTTCAGTCCGTCGCGGACGTCCGGCAACGCCCGACCCACGATCACCGACATCGCGTAGTCCAGGTAGGACCGCTGCATCTCCAGCTGCAGGTCCACAGGACTGATGCGGTCGATCGGGGGTGTCTGCTCGGTCACGCTGGTCTACCTCGTCTCAGGATGGGCTCAGGGCCGCTCGACGTCACGAACGCCCGCAGGACGGTCGTCAGATGTCGAGGAACCGCACGTCCTTGGCGTTGCGCTGGATGAAGCTGCGGCGGGACTCCACGTCCTCACCCATGAGCACGGCGAAGATCTCGTCCGCGGCGGCCGCGTCGTCCAGCGTGACCTGCAGCAGGGTGCGCTGCTCCGGGTCCATCGTGGTCTCCCACAGCTCGGAGTAGTCCATCTCGCCCAGGCCCTTGTACCGCTGGATGCCGTTCTCCTTGGGGATCCGCTTGCCCGCGGCCTGACCCTCGGTCAGGAACGCGTCACGCTCCCTGTCGGAGTACACGTAGTCGTGGGGGGCGTTGGACCACTTGAGCCGGTACAGCGGCGGCTGCGCCAGGTACACGTGACCCTGCTCGATGAGCGGACGCATGTACCGGAACAGCAGCGTCAGCAGCAGCGTCGAGATGTGCTGGCCGTCGACGTCCGCATCGGCCATCAGGACGATCTTGTGGTACCGCAGGCGCGCGATGTCGAAGTCCTCACCGATGCCCGTGCCGAAGGCGGTGATCAGCGCCTGGACCTCGGCGTTGCCCAGCGCCCGGTCCAGCCGGGCGCGCTCGACGTTGAGGATCTTGCCGCGGATCGGCAGGATCGCCTGGGTGCGCGGGTTGCGGCCCCGCACCGCCGAGCCACCGGCCGAGTCACCCTCGACGATGAAGATCTCGCACTCGGCCGGGCTGTTGGACTGGCAGTCCTTCAGCTTGCCCGGCATGCCACCGGACTCGAGCAGACCCTTGCGTCGGGTCGCCTCACGGGCCTTGCGGGCCGCCATCCGCGCAGCGGCCGCCTGGATCGACTTGCGGATGATCTCCTTGGCGTCCAGCGGGTGGGCGTCCAGCCAGTCGCCCAGACGCTCGTGCACGACCTTCTGCACGAACGTCCTCGCCTCGGTGTTGCCGAGCTTGGTCTTGGTCTGCCCCTCGAACTGGGGCTCACCGAGCTTGACGGAGATGACGGCGGTCAGACCCTCACGGATGTCATCACCGGTGAGGTTGTCGTCCTTGTCCTTCAGCAGGCCCTTGTCGCGCGCGTACCGGTTCACCAGTGACGTCATCGCCGCACGGAAGCCCTCCTCGTGCGTGCCGCCCTCGGTGGTCGAGATCGTGTTGGCGTACGTGTGCACGGACTCCGAGTACGCACCGGTCCACTGCAGCGCGATCTCCACGGAGATCTTGCGCGTGGTGTCCTCGGACTCGATCTCCACGACCTCGTCGTGCACCAGGTCGACCTTCTTGGCCGAGTTCAGGTGCTTGACGTAGTCGACCAGACCGCCGTCGTACTTGTAGGTGACCGACCGTGCGGTGGCCCCCGATGCCACGGTCTCCTCGACGACCTCGTCCTCGGCCTCGCCGCCCGCCGGGGAGGTGACCTCGTCCTCGGTGCCGGTGTGCTCGGGCCGCTCGTCGGTCAACGTGATGCGCAGCCCCTTGTTGAGGAACGCCATCTGCTGGAACCGGGCGCGCAGGGTCTCGAAGTCGAAGTCGACCGTCTCGAAGATCGTCGGGTCCGGCCAGAACGTCTGGGTGGTGCCGGTGCGGCCGGTGGCACCGGTGTTCGTCAGCTCGCCCTGGGGCTTGCCCCCGTCGGCGAAGTTCATCAGCCAGCCGTACCCGTCGCGCTCCACCAGCGTCTCGACCCGGGTCGACAGGGCGTTCACCACGGAGATGCCCACCCCGTGCAGACCACCGGAGACCGCGTACCCGCTGCCGCCGAACTTGCCGCCCGCGTGCAGGATCGTCATGACGACCTCCA
>NZ_AXCZ01000015.1 GCF_000767165.1 Cellulomonas bogoriensis 69B4 = DSM 16987 | reverse complement strand
CGGCGTCGAGGACCTCGGCCACGTGCACGGCGTCACCGGGGTCGACCGGCGCGGGCGCCCCCGCCGCCACCCACCGCCCCACCTGACGGTAGAAGTCGGCGTGCCCCCCGGGCGGGCGCGGGACCGCGGTGAGGGACGTGCCCTGCACCAGCCACCCCTCGTGCCCGGCCGGGGCCGCCAGGCCCTCGAACGGTGTCGGCTCGCCCTCGAACGACGTGACCAGGTAGGCACCCTGATCGCCCAGGACGCGGGTGCGTGGCCCCGGCGCCCCGCACAACCCCGACGCGGACAGGTGGCTGATGACCCCACCCGCGTGCACCAGGGCCAGGAACACGTCGTCGTCGGCCGGGGTGGTGAGGTTCCGGATCTCGGCATGGACGGTCCGCACGGGCCCGAACAGCTGGACCGCCGAGTCGACCAGGTGACTGCCGAGGTCCAGGAGCAGGCCACCCCCCTCACCGACGGCGTTCTCCTTCCACCGGTCCTTGGGCACCGGTCGCCAACGCTCCCACCGACGCTCGAACCGGTGCACACGCCCGAGCTCACCCCTCTCGAGAAGTCCGCGCAGGGTCCTCTGCTCGTCGTCCCAGCGGCGATTCTGGAACACCGTCAACGGGACCCCGGCCCTCTCGGCGGTCACCACGAGCTCGCGGGCCTGCAGCGCGTCCACCGCCAGCGGCTTGTCGACCACGACCGGCAGCCCGGCGCCCAGCACCGCGCGGGTGTGCTCGAGGTGGTTCCCGCTCGGTGAGGCCACCACCACCACGTCCAGCTCGCGGGCACGGCCGAGCAGCCCGTCGAGGTCCGGGTGCACCCGGACCCCCGCCCAGTCCTCGCGGGCAGCGGCGATGCGCGCCGGGTGACGGGTCACCGTGTCGGTGACGACGTGACCCACCTCGCGCAGCAGGCGCGCGTGGATCCCCCGGCCCGCGTCGCCGTACCCGACCAGCCCGACACGAAGTCCGGTCAGTCCCTGATCCTGTTCTGCCATGGCCACCAGGATGCCCGACCGACGTCGTGGACGAGCGCAGGCACGAGCAGGGTGCGGACCACGAGCGCGTCGATCAGCACACCGAGTGCGACGAGGAACGCGAGCTGGACGAGGAACAGCAGCGGCAGCACGGCCAACGCCCCGAACGTGGCCGCCAGGACGATGCCGGCGCTGGTGATCACGCCGCCGGTGACCGACAGGCCGCGCCGGACCCCGTCCCGGGTGCCGTGGACCAGGGCCTCCTCCCGTACCCGGGTCATGAGGAAGATCGAGTAGTCGATCCCGAGGGCCACCAGGAACACGAACGCGTAGAGCGGCACGGTGGGATCGGCACCGGGGAACCCGAACACGTGGTTGAACACCAGGGCACCGATGCCCAGGGTCGCGCCGAAGGACAGCAGGTTCGCGCCCATCAGCAGCAGCGGCGCCACGACCGAGCGCAGCAGGCCGATCAGCACCACGAGGATCACCACGAGCACCACGGGGACGATCACCACCAGGTCACGCCCGGCGGTGGCCAGGGTGTCCACCCGCTCGGCCGCCACGCCCCCGACCATCGAGCCGGGCGACACCCCGCGGACCGTGTCCCGGATGTCCACCACCACGTCCAGGGCCTCCTGGGACTCCGGTGCCTGGGTCGTGACCGCCTCGATCCGGACTCGCCCGTCGACGACCACGGGCGCGCCGTCCTCGTCGGCGGTCACCTCGGCGCCGACCACGCCGTCCACCGCCGTCAGGGCGGTCACGAGCGCCCCGGCGTCCGCCTCGGGCCCGACCACGACCACGGGCTGGACCCCACCGGCGTCGAAGTGCCGGGCCAGGGCCTGCTCACCGGCGACGGAGTCCACCTCGGTGAGGAACACGTCGCTCTCGGACGTTCCCTGCGCCTGGAACGTCGGCACCCAGGCCGTGAGCAGCAGCAGCACCGCCGCTGTGAGGACCCAGGTGCGTCGTGGGCGCCGTGCGATCGCCGCTGAGATCCGGCCCCAGGCGCCTGAGCGGGCCTCGACCTGCTCAGCCGTCTCGTCGACACGGTCGACCGCCGCACCGGGCCGCGGCACGCGAGGCCAGAAGATGAGCCGTGACCAGCGGCCCGCGATCAGCAGGAGGGCCGGCAGCAGCGTCGTCGCAGCGAGGAAGGCGCTGACGATGCCCACGGCCGCGACCGGACCGAGGCTGGAGTTGGAGGTCAGGTCCGACAGCAGCAGGCACAGCACGCCGGCGATGACGGTGCCAGCACTGGCCGCCACCGGCTCGATGGTGGCGCGCAGCGCCCGGCGCATCGCTGTGTAGGGGGACTCCACCAGGCGCAGCTCGTCGCGGTATCGGGAGACGATGAGCAAGGAGTAGTCGGTCGCGGCACCGACCACGAGGATGAAGAGGATCCCCTGGCTCTGCCCGTTGAGGACCAGGACGTCGGCCTCGGCCAGCCGGTACACGACCAGGGCCGCCAGCGTCAGGGCGAGCATCGAGGTCGCCAGCACGGTGATCGGCAGGCTGGGCGACCGGTAGACGACCACGAGGATCACCAGGACCACGGCCAGCGCGACGACGAGGAGGAGACCGTCGATCCCGGCGAACGCCGCCACCAGGTCGGCGATCCCGGCAGCGGGTCCCGTGACCCACGTGGTGACCCCGGCGAGGTCCAGGTCGGCGTCGACGGCGTCCCGCAGGGAGTCGACCACCGCGTTCACGGCCCGGTCCTCACCGTTCTGGGCGTTGGCGCGCTCGGCATCCAGAGGGACGACCACCATCACCGCGAGGCCGTCCTCGGCGGGGATGGCGACGGGGGTGCCGGTGAGCAGGTCGCCGACCGTCCCGTCCTGGCCGACGGGCAGGTCCGGCACGCGCTCGGCGAACGCCATGATCGTGGCCACCTGCTCCGGGCTCAGCGGTGCTTCGGCCTCCGAGACGACGATCGCGGGGAGGGTGGTGTCCTCGACGAACGCGCGGGCCGCCTCCGCGGCCCGGGTCGACTCGGCGCCCTCGGGGAGGAAGGCAGCCGCGTCGTTCTGCTGCACGTCCGAGAGGTTGCCGATCGCGACGCCGCCGGCCCCTCCGGCGGCGAGCCAGGCGAGCAGGACGGCGACCACCACGGCTCCACGAAGGACCGCGGTCGACCACGAACGATTACTCAGCATGCTGAGCATCATGAATCCGTCTAGCCTCGGTGACAAGTCGAGGAGGCAGCACATGGGTGACGCAGAACCGCAGGGGGTCGGCCAGTGGCCGACCGGGCGCCTGCTGTCGGCCGTCGCCCGTCGCATCGAACGGGAGTGGAACACCCACCTGGACGCCTGGGGCCTGAACCACGCCAGCATCCCCGTGCTCTTCCACCTGGCGTCGGGGCCCAGGTCCCAGCGCGAGCTCGCCGAGGCCTCCAACGTCACCGAGCAGACGATGAGCCGGATCGTCGCCCGGCTCGACCGTTCCGGGTACGTGGAGCGGCACAGCCACCCGCACGACCGTCGCCGTCACCGCGTGGCACTGACCCCGTCGGGGTGGCAGGCCCTGCGCCAGGCGGGTGACTCCGAGCTTGCCGAGCGCATGAGCGTGCGCGGGCTGGAGCCGCAGGACGTGGCGACCCTGCGCGTCCTGCTGAACAAGATGATCGACGCCGACGCCGACCGCGCCGGGGTGCCCGGCCGGTCCGGGACCGACCACGAGGGCGGGTAGCGTGCCTGGCATGGACGTCCTCGACCTGCGGGCCCGCGACGGGCTGACCGGCTACCAGGAGGCGTGGGAGCTGCAGCAGCACCTGCACCGCGAGGTGGCGGACGGCACGCGGCGCGACACGCTGGTCGTCGTCGAGCACCACGACGTGTACACGGCCGGCAAGCGCACCGCGAGCTGGGACCGGCCCGTGGACGGGACCCCGGTCGTCGACGTCGACCGGGGGGGTCGCATCACCTGGCACGGACCCGGGCAGCTCGTGGTGTACCCCCTGGTGAGACTGCGGGAGCCGGTCGACGTCGTCGCCTACGTCCGGGCGCTGGAGCGGGCCGTCATCGACACGTGCTCCGAGCTCGGGCTCGAGGCCGTCCGGGTCGACGGCCGGTCGGGCGTGTGGCTCCCAGCGTCCACCACCACCAGCAGGGACCGCAAGGTCGCCGCGATCGGCGTCCGGGTCGCCAAGGGCGTCACCATGCACGGTCTCGCCCTGAACTGCGACACCGACCTGGCGGCCTTCTCACGGATCGTCCCGTGCGGCATCGACGACGCGGACGTGACGTCGCTCACGCTCGAGACGGGACGGCGTGTCACCGTCGACGAGGCCGACGCACGGTTGCGCCCGCACCTCACCGGTGCGCTGGCCACCGTCCGGGCCGACGCCCGGACCGCGGTCACCGGTGGGTGATCAGGCTCACGGCTCGGTCGTGGGACGTCTGACGTAGGCTGACACGGTGACGATCGCACCCGAAGGACGCCGCATGCTCCGGGTCGAGGCCCGCAACGCGCAGACCCCGATCGAGAAGAAGCCCGAGTGGATCCGGACCCGGGCCACGATGGGCCCGGAGTACAACGAGCTGAAGTCGCTCGTGAAGAGCGGTGGCCTGCACACCGTGTGCGAAGAGGCCGGCTGCCCCAACATCTTCGAGTGCTGGGAGGACCGCGAGGCCACCTTCCTCATCGGCGGCGACCAGTGCACCCGGCGGTGCGACTTCTGCCAGATCGACACGGGCAAGCCCGTCGCCCTCGACACCGACGAGCCGCGACGCGTGGCCGAGTCGGTGCGCACCATGGGACTGCGCTACTCCACCATCACGGGGGTCGCCCGGGACGACCTGCCCGACGGTGGTGCCTGGTTGTACGCCGAGACCGTCCGCCAGATCCACGCCCTCAACGAGGGCACCGGCGTCGAGCTGCTGATCCCCGACTTCAACGCCGTTCCCGACCTGCTGGCCGAGGTGTTCTCCTCACGCCCGCAGGTGCTGGCACACAACGTCGAGACGGTCCCTCGGGTGTTCAAGCGGATCCGCCCCGCGTTCCGGTACGACCGGTCCCTGTCGGTGCTCACCGCGGCGCGCGAGGCGGGGCTCGTCACCAAGTCCAACCTGATCCTCGGGATGGGCGAGACCAACGAGGAGGTCGTGGACGCGCTCAGCCAGCTGCACGAGGCGGGCTGCGACCTGGTCACGATCACCCAGTACCTGCGCCCCTCCTCCCGTCACCACCCCGTCGAGCGGTGGGTGCGCCCCGAGGAGTTCCTGGAGCTGTCGCAGGAGGCCGAGCGCCTCGGGTTCCTGGGCGTGATGTCCGGACCCCTGGTCCGGTCCTCCTACCGGGCGGGCCGCCTGTGGGCGCAGGCGATGCGCCGGCACGGCCGGACCATCCCTCCCGCGCTCGCCCACCTCGACCAGGACAGCCCTGCCCGGCAGGAGGCCGCCAGCCTCCTGGCGCGCTGAGACCCTCGGGCGCAGCACCGCCGGCGCGCGCCCGACGGGCGCGTTCATGCCCGCGTCCGTCAGACCACTAGACTGGCCCACCATGGCCCGGAAGTCAGCAGAGTCCTCCCCTGCCCCCGAGGGCAAGGCCCCGAAGGTCAAGAAGACGCGGTGGTACCACAACATCGCGCAGGCCTACACCATGACGCGCAAGGCCGACCCGGCCGTGACGTGGTGGATGCTCCTGGCGTTCGGCGCGGTCGCCGGCCTCGCCGTGGGCATCGGACTCCTGATCGGTCAGGTCGTGTACCTGCTGATCATCGGCCTGCCCTTCGCTCTGCTCGCAGGCATGTTCGTGCTGGCCAGGCGGGCCGAGGCCGCCGCGTACAGCCGCATCGAGGGTCAGCCCGGGGCCGCGCTGTCGGCACTGCGCACCATCCGCCGGGGCTGGGACTTCCCCGAGGAGCCCACCACCGTCGACCCGCGGACCCAGGACACCGTGTTCCGTGGCGTCGGCCGACCCGGTGTGGTGCTCGTCTCCGAGGGGCCCCCGCACCGTGCCCGCAAGCTCCTGGAGGCGGAGCGCAAGAAGGTCGCCCGCGTCATGCCCACGGTCCCGATCACGCTCATCCAGTGCGGACGCGAGGAGGGTCAGGTGCGGCTGCGCAAGCTCCCGCGCACCGTGCAGCGCCTCAAGCCCAAGCTCACCAAGCATGAGGCTGCCGAGGTGACGAAGCGCCTCAAGGCGCTGGGGGGCGCCCGCCTGCCGCTGCCCAAGGGCGTGGACCCGTTCAAGGCGCGGCCGGACCGCAAGGGGATGCGGGGCCGCTGACCGGTCAGCGGCGCACCAGCACCGTTCCGGCCGCCACGTCGTGCATGCCGCGGCCCTGTCCGTCCCACACGGCCGCAGGCAGGACGAGGCAGAGCAGAAAAGTCCTCATCAGGCCGGGGACGAGCCCCGGTGCCGGCGCGCGATCGGGGCGGTCGGCCGTGTCCCGTACCCGCGCGACCGTCAGGCCGAGCAGCCTGTGCCCGATCGTGTGGCCCAGGGTCGAGACCAGCACGACGGTCGTCAGTGCGAAGACGCCCAGGGTGCCCATCGGGTGACCCTCAAGGAATGCGGCGCTGATGGCCAGGCTCAGGCCCCAGTCGACGAGGAGCGCCACCACGCGGCGTCCGAGCCCGGCCCTGGACCCGGGTCCGGACTCCGGCAGGTCGATCCCGGGCGCACGCCCTGCCGACGGCCCCGCGGGAGTACCCTGCAACCACGAGCCGAGGTCCTGCCTGCGTGACGACATGGTCACAGCCTACGGCGGGGCGGCTCGGGGCACGGTCGCGCACCGTCCCGGCGGCGCCCGCGGTAACGCGGACGAAACATGAGGTACATGGAGGAGAAACCACTCGTACCTAGGGTCGTACCGACGCCGCACACGCGCATCGCCGAGATCAAGGAGAGCACCGGATGTTCAGTTCCGCCGATGACGTCATGGCCTTCATCAGGGAGGAGGACGTCAAGTTCGTCGACGTCCGGTTCTGCGACCTGCCCGGGGTGATGCAGCACTTCAACGTTCCCGCGTCGACCGTCGACGCGAACTTCTTCACCGAGGGCCAGATGTTCGACGGCTCCTCGATCCGTGGCTTCCAGGCGATCCACGAGTCCGACATGAAGCTCATCGCCGACCTCACCTCGGCGTACCTGGACCCGTTCCGTACCGAGAAGACCCTCGTCATCAACATGGCGATCGTCGACCCGTACACCGACGAGCCGTACAGCCGCGACCCGCGTCAGATCGCCGCCAAGGCCGAGGCCTACCTGAAGAGCACCGGGATCGCGGACACCGCGTTCTTCGCGCCCGAGGCCGAGTTCTACATCTTCGACGACATCCGGTTCCACACGAGCCAGTCCGAGAGCTACTACCACATCGACTCCATCGAGGCGGCGTGGAACACCGGGCGCAAGGAGGACGGCGGCAACCTGGGGCACAAGACCCCGTACAAGGGCGGCTACTTCCCCGTCCCGCCGGTCGACCACTTCGCCGACCTGCGTGACGAGATCTGCCTCGAGCTCGACAAGCTGGGCCTGGACGTCGAGCGCTCCCACCACGAGGTGGGGACCGCCGGCCAGGCCGAGATCAACTACCGGTTCGACACGCTGGCCAAGTCCGCGGACAAGGTCATGCTGTTCAAGTACGTGGTGAAGAACGTGGTGCACCGCAACGGCCGCACGGCGACGTTCATGCCCAAGCCCCTGTTCGGCGACAACGGTTCCGGCATGCACTGCCACCAGTCGCTCTGGAAGGACGGCGAGCCGCTCTTCTACGACGAGAAGGGCTACGGCGGCCTGTCGGACACCGCCCGCTGGTACATCGGTGGCCTGCTCAAGCACGCCCCGTCGCTGCTGGCGTTCACCAACCCGACGGTCAACAGCTACCACCGCCTGGTGCCGGGCTTCGAGGCGCCGGTCAACCTGGTGTACTCGGCACGTAACCGCTCCGCCTGCGTGCGCATCCCGGTGACCGGTTCGAGCCCGAAGGCCAAGCGCATCGAGTTCCGCGTCCCGGACGCCTCCTCGAACCCGTACCTGGCGTTCTCGGCGATGCTGATGGCCGGCCTGGACGGCATCAAGAACAAGATCGAGCCGCCGGAGCCGGTCGACAAGGACCTGTACGAGCTCCCGCCCGAGGAGCACGCCACCATCCAGCAGGTCCCAGCGTCGCTCAGCGAGGCCCTCGACGCCCTCGAGGCCGACCACGACTACCTGACCGAGGGCGGGGTCTTCACCCCTGACCTCATCCAGACGTGGATCGACTTCAAGCGCGCCAACGAGATCGACCCGATCCGTCTGCGCCCGCACCCTCACGAGTTCGAGCTGTACTACGACGTCTGAGCCCTGCGGGCCCGACATCGAGAAGGCCCCGTCCACGCACCCTCACGGGCGTGTGGACGGGGCCTTCGTCGCGTTGGGCCAGCGGCGATGGTGCAGCGCCGCTACGGCGCGATCAGAGCCCCTGGGCCAGCCGGTACCAGACCTGGTTCCACCGGATCCGGTCGGCGAAGTCCCGGGTGGTGGTCGTCTCGTCGATGACCAGGAGCTCCGTGCCGGCGATCTCGGCGAGGTCGGCGAACGCGTCCACACCCACCTGGGTCGTCAGGACGGTGTGGTGCGCCGCGCCGGCGGTCAGCCACGCCTCGGCGGAGGTCGCCAGGTCGGGTGCCGGGCGCCACACCGCTCGTGCGACAGGCAGGTGCGGCAGAGGTGGGTGCTCGATCACCTCGACGACGTTGGCGGTCAACCGGAACCGGTCGCGCATGTCCGCCATCGCGACCACCAGTCCCGGGCCGGGGTCCGTGTCGAACACCAGCCGCACCGGGTCCTCCCGACCGCCGATGCCCAACGGGTGGACCTCCAGCGTGGGCTTCCGGGTGGTCAGCGTCGGACAGATCTCCAGCATGTGCGCCCCGAGGATCTGCTCCTCCCCCGGGACCAGGTGGTACGTGTAGTCCTCCATCAGGGACGCGCCACCCGGCAGCCCTGCGCCCATCACCTTCGCCAGGCGCACCAGGACAGCGGTCTTCCAGTCGCCCTCGGCCCCGAACCCGTACCCCTTCGACATGAGGCGCTGCACCGCCAGACCCGGCAGCTGACGCAGGCCACCGAGGTCCTCGAACGTCGTGGTGAACGCCGAGGCCCCCAACGTCTCCAAGAGCGTCAGCAGCGCGAGCTCCTGGCGAGCGCCGTAGCGCAGCGCCTCGTGCTGCTCCCCCCCGACCCGCAGCCCGGGAGCCACGTCGTACAGGTCCTGGTACTCCTCGACCAGGCCGTCGACCTCGGCGTCCGGGACCTGCTCGACGGCGGCGACCAGGTCGTTGACGCCCCACGTGTTGACGCTGACGCCCAGACGGATCTCGGCCTCGGTCTTGTCACCCTCGGTGACCGCGACCCCACGCATGTTGTCCCCGAACCTGGCGAGGCGCAGGTTCCGTGCCGCGTCCCACCCAGCGGCGGCACGCGTCCACGTACCGACCTTCTGCTGCACGGTTGCGTCCGACGCGTGACCCACGACCGTCTTGCGCGCCACACCCATGCGGGTGGCGATGTACCCGAACTCCCGGTCCCCGTGGGCGGCCTGGTTCAGGTTCATGAAGTCGAAGTCGATCGTGTCCCACGGCAGCGCCACGTTGGCCTGCGTGTGCAGGTGCAGCAACGGGGTGCGCAGGGCCTCCAGACCGGCGATCCACATCTTCGCCGGCGAGAACGTGTGCATCCACGCGATCACCCCGATGCACGCGTCGTCGGAGTTCGCCTCGAGCGCCAGGCGCCGGATGGCGTCCGGTTCGGTGAGAACCGGCTTCCACACCACGCGCGCCGGCACCGCACCTGCCTCGTCCAGCAGGCGCGTGATCGTCTGGGACTGCTCGGCGACCTGACGGAGGGTGTCCTCCCCGTACAGGTGCTGGCTGCCCGTGACGAACCAGACCTCCTTGTCTGCGTACGGCTTCATCCGACGTGCTCCTCCCCGGTGACCGGGGCGGAGTCGCCCTGGCCGTAGACGTTCTGGTACCTCGCGTACAACGCGTCGATGTCCGCAGCGGGGATCGGGATCAGCTCGCCCTGGTCCCGTGCGATGTGGACGGTGCGCGCGACCTCCTCCACCATGACCGCGGCCTTCACCGCGTCCCGGGCATCCCGACCGATCGTGAAAGGTCCGTGGTTCTGCATCAGCACGGCGCGGCTGGGTGACCCGCTCAACGTCTCCACGATCCCACGGCCGATCGAGTCGTCACCGATCAGCGCGAACGGGCCCACCGGGATGTCCCCACCGAACTCGTCGGCCATCATCGTCAGCACGCACGGCACCGGTTCGCCGCGGGCGGCCCACGCCGTCGCATACGTCGAGTGCGTGTGCACGACGCCCCCGACGTTCGGCATGTGCCGGTAGACGTAGGCGTGGGCGGCCGTGTCGGACGACGGCGATCTCGTGCCGTCCACGAGGTTCCCGTCCAGGTCGCACACGACCATCGCCTCCGGGGTCAGGTCGTCGTACCCGACGCCGCTGGGCTTGATCACGAGCAGGTCCTCACCACCCGGCACCGGCACCCGCTGGGACACGTTCCCGGCGGTCCACACCACCAGGCCCCACCGGGGCAGCTCGGCGTGCAGGTCGGCCACCACCTCGCGCACCCGCGCGACCTCCTGCCGCACCTGCTCCGGGTAGGCCTCCAGCCCCCCGGCAGGAGCCGGGTCCCCGCTGTCCGTGGTCTCGGCCGGCGGGCTGGGCGAGCCCTCAGGGTGGAGCGACGCGACGGCCGCGTGCTCGATCGCCAGGCCGCTGCGGTACCGCTCGAGGAAGGACTCGAAGCCCTGGACGTCGTCGGGGTGGGGCTCGACACGGTGCACGGTGGCCGAGGCGAACACCTCGGTGCGCAGGAACGTCCCCAGGTCCGTGGTCGCACCCGAACCTGCGTAGGCGGCGAGGACCGCCATACCCCACGGCCCGCCCTCCCCCGCAGCCCGCGCGACGGCGACCGGCGCCCCGGTCGCGGCGGCCAGGAACCGCTGCGCCACACCCTCGGTGCGGAACATGCCACCGTGCGCCACCAGGTCGTCGACCGACACCCCTTCGGACCTCAGGACCTGCATCCCCATGCTGAGGGTCGCGAACACCCCGTAGACCTGCGCCCGCATCAGGTTCGGCAGGGTGAGCCTGCTCCCCGGCGTCCGCACCACGAGCGGTCGACCCTCCTGCAGACCGGCGACAGGCTCACCGGACAGCTGGTTGTAGGCCAGCACCCCACCGGCGTCCGCCTCACCGTCGAGGGCGGACCGCAGCAGCGACCCGAACACCGCGTCCGGCTCGGGGTCGGCCCCATGCGCCGCGGCGAACTGGCCGAACACCTCGGCCCACGCCCCCAGCTCACTCGCGCCGTTGTTGCAGTGCACCATCGCCACCAGGTCACCGGCCGGGGTGGTGACCACGTCCAGCTCCTCGTGGACGGACGCCAGGGGCCGCTCAAGCACGACCATCGCGAACACGGACGTCCCGACGCTGACGTTGCCCGTGCGTGGCGCCACCGCGTTGGACGCCACCATCCCCGTCCCGGCGTCACCCTCAGGTGGGCACAGGGGTACCCCGGGCTGCAAACCGCCCGTGGGGTCCAGACGCGCGGCGCCGGCCGGCGTGAGGGTCCCGGCGTCCTGGCCCGCCACCAGCACCTGCGGCAGGACATCCGCCAGCCGCACCCGTGCCCCGCGCTCGGCGAGCATCCGGTCGACGACCGCCATCGAGTCCGCGTCGTAGCCCCGCGTGGCCGGGTCGACGGGGAACATGCCCGACGCGTCCCCGACCCCGAGGACGTCCCTGCCCGTCAGGGTGCGGTGCACGTACCCGGCGAGGGTCGTGAGCGACGCGAGGCGGGCCACGTGCGGCTCCTCGTCGAGGACCGCCTGGTACAGGTGCGCGACCGACCACCTCATCGGCACGTTCTGCCCGAGCGCGGCGGTCAGGTCGCGGGCGGCGGGGGCGGTGCTGGTGTTGCGCCAGGTCCGGAACGGCACGAGGAGCTCCCCGTCCGCGTCGAACGCCAGGTACCCGTGCATCATCGCCGAGATCCCGAGCCCTGCCAGGCGCGTCAACGGCGTGCGGTGCCTGCGCACCACGTCCGCGTGCAGGTCGGTCACCGCCCCCTGCAGGCCCTCCCACACCGCGTCCAGGTGGTACGTCCAGCGCCCGTCGACGAGCTGGTTCTCCCACCCGTGCCCGCCGCTGGCCAGGGGCGTGCCGTCGGGGCCGACCAGCACGGCCTTGATCCGGGTCGACCCCAGCTCGATCCCCAGGTAGGCACGTCCCGAACGCAGGACGTCACGGGCGTCCCCCTCGTGCGGTCCCGTGCTCGAGCGCGGGTCGTGAGCAGTCACGTGGGTGCACCACCTTCGGGGCCTGGGGTCGACGACGAACACCGCGACGATACAGTTCCAACGTTTACCCTCGCCAGGACCGTCGGGCCGACAGGGGTACCCGCAAGCGCGACAGAGCCCGCCGACCACCCCGGGAGGGAGGCGGTCGGCGGGCTCTGCGGTATCGGCGGCGGCGTGCTGTCAGCGCGCCTCGCGCTCGGCGTTGAGGGCTGCGCGCAGCTCCCCGAATGCCGGACGCCGGGTGAACGTCTCGCTCATCAGGGTCGCGGCGCCCTCGCCCTCGAACACGACGGGCACCCAGGAGTACTTGTCGGTGAAGCTCCACACGGTGAACGAGGTGCACGACTCCACCGCCATGCACGCCTCGAGCGCCATGCGGTAGTACTCCGCCTGCTGCTCCAGCTGGGCCTCGGTCGGCTCGCCCGAGTCGTCCAGGACCATCCGGACGTCCATCTCGGTCACCGCCACCTCCAGACCCAGGTCGGCGAACCGCTGGAGGTTCTCACGCATGTCGCCCGGGAACCCGTACTCGATGCTCAGGTGCCCCTGGACCCCGAACCCGTGCACCGGCACGTCATCCTCCAGCAGGGTACGGACCAGCTCGTAGTAGGCGTCGCTCTTCGCGTTCTTGCCCTCGGTGTTGAAGTCGTTGATGAAGAGCGTGGCCCTCGGGTCGGCCTCGTGGGCCCACCGGAACGCGTCGGCGATCACACCCATCCCGAGCTCGCGGAGCCAGATGTTCTCCTGGAAGCGCAGGTTCGCCTCGTCGTCGAAGACCTCGTTCGCCACGTCCCAGTGGTCGACCTTGCCCTTGTAGTGCCCCACCACCGTCTGGATGTGGTCCTTGAGGATCTCCCGGAGCTCGGCCGGGGTGAAGTTCCCGTCCTCCAGCCAGCTCGGGTTCTGGCTGTGCCAGAGCAGCGCGTTGCCGCGCACCATCTGGCGGTTCTCACGAGCGAACTCGACGATGTCGTCGGCGGGGCCGAAGTTGTACTCGTCCCGTGCCGGGTGCACGTAGGCCCACTTCGTCTGGTTCTCCGGGCTCACCGAGCTGAACTGCTCCGCGAGCGTCTCCCGGTACCGGGTGTCGTTGGGGAACGGGTCCGGGTAGTCCATCCGGTCGTGGTGCCCACCGCCGGCGACGGCCGAGCCGATGGCCAAGCCATCGGGGGCCGCTCCTCGTAGCGTCGTCGTGGGGTGGCTCGGTCCCCCGCACGCGGCGAGGACCGGGAGGATCAGGAGGGCGGCGGCGGCCCGCAGGGCCGTCCTGCGGTCACGGTTTCGGGGTCGCATCGTCATGCCTCGCTCTGGGGAAACACCGCGTCAGCACGCGGCGTTCAGGGGGGTTTGTCCAGAGCGGAGGCTATCAGCGCGGGCAGCCCAGAAGGTGGGACGTCCCACGTCTTGTGATGAACGTCCCACTCATGACGGGGTCGGGCGAGGAACAACCACCCGACCGGAGCAGTGCGGGGGCGCCGTCACGAAGCGCCCCCGCACCACGGGGTCAGATCGAGGTCACCGGGCCGCCTCGAGTGCCTGGAGCAGTGCGGTGAACGCCGGGCGCGGGGAGTAGTCGTCCTCCATCACCGTCGCGGCGCCCTCCTCGGGGAAGAACACCGGAACCCAGGAGTAGCGGTCCACGAAGCCCCACAGGGTGAACGAGTCGCAGCCCTCGACGGCCAGGCACGCCTCCAGGCTCATCCGGTAGTACGCCGCCTGCTGCTCGAACGCACCCTGGTCGGGCTGCCCGTCCTCGGGCATGACGATGCGCACGTCGATCTCGGTGATGGCGGTCTTCAGTCCCAGGTCGGCGAACCGCTGCAGGTTCTGCTGCAGGTCCCCCGGGTAGCCGTACTGGGTCGACAGGTGACCCTGCACCCCGAAGCCGTGCAGCGGGACGCCGTCATCGAGCATGTCCTGGGCCAGCCCGTAGTACACGTCGCTCTTGGCGTTGATGCCCTCGACGGAGTAGTCGTTCAGGAACAGCTCGGCCTCGGGGTCGGCCTCGTGCGCCCAGCGGAACGCGTCCGAGACGATCTCGATGCCCAGCTCACGGATCCAGATGTTCTCCTCGGTGCGGATCTCGGCGTCGTCGTCGACGATCTCGTTGGCGACGTCCCACTGCTGGATCCGCCCGGCGTACCGGCCGACGACGGTCTCGATGTGCTCGCGCAGGATCTCGCGCAGCTCCTCAGGGGTGAAGTCCCCCTCTTCCAGCCACTCCGGGTTCTGGCTGTGCCACAGGAGGGTGTGCCCGCGCACGACCTGACCGTTCTCCTCGGCGAAGTCGACGATCGCGTCCGCCGGCCCGAAGTCGTACTCGCCCTGCTCGGGGTGGATGAACTCCCACTTCATCTGGTTCTCGGCGCTCAGCGAGCTGAACTGCTCCGCGAGCACCTCGCGGTAGGCCTCGTCGGTGGTGAACGGGTCGTCGTAGTCCTGCTCCAGGTGGTGACCCCCACCTGCAGCGGCCGACCCCACGTAGAAGCCCTCGGGTGCGGCCTCGCGCAGCGTGTCGAACTGCGTCTCGGGCTGTTCTTGACCGGGTGGGGTCTGGTCGTCCTGCGGGTCCTCGGCGTCGGGGGCGCAGGCCACCAGGACCGGCGCGACGAGCAGGGCTGCGGACCACCGCAGCGCTCGTCCCGGTCCTCGGGTGCTGCCCCCGGCCCCGTGGTGCGTGCTCCGACGGTGCTGCATGCAAACTCTCCTTGGCTCCATTGCCGCCCAAATCGTGACGACTCGGACATGTCGCAACGACGTTACCAGTCGCACCACACCGTAACCGCACCCGCGGCCGGTCCGGGACTCACCGGCGCGCCGTCCACTCCAGCAGCCGGCCGGGCGACCACGTGTTGACCACCCGCTCGGGCCCCACCCCCGCGGTCGCCAGCCGTTGGCAGCCGTCCACCTGCCAGTCCAGCTGTCCCGGTGCGTGGGCGTCGGAGTCCACGGCGAACAGGCAGCCCGCGTCCGCCGCGAGCGCGAGCAGGTCCTCGGGCGGGTCCTGGCGATCGGGTCTGGCGTTGACCTCGACCGCGACGTCGTGGCGTGCGCACGCACCGAACACCGCCGCGGCGTCGAACTCGCTCGGCGGCCGCGTCCGGCCACGCACGCGCCGTCCGGTGCAGTGACCGAGGACGTCCACGTGCGGCCCGCTCACCGCCGCGACCATCCGCCTGGTCATCGCGGCGGTGTCCATGCGCAGCTTGGAGTGGACGCTGGCGACCACGACGTCCAGGCGCTCGAGCAGGTCCGGGCGCTGGTCGAGCGTCCCGTCGTCGAGCACGTCGACCTCGATCCCGGCCAGGAGCCTGAAGGGCGCGAGGACCTCGTTCATCGCCCGGACCAGCTCGACCTGCTTGACCAGGCGCTCGGCGGACAACCCGTTCGCCACCCGCAGGCGGGGTGAGTGGTCGGTGACTGCCAGGTAGTCGTGACCGATGGCCTCGGCCGCCAGGGCCATGTCCTGCAGGGGTGCACCACCGTCGCTGGCGTCGGTGTGGGAGTGCAGGTCACCGCGGAGCGCCGCACGCAACCGGTGCCCGTCGGGGCTCGCGGCGGCGAGCCGGTCGGCGAGGTCCTCCTCCAGGTCGGCCAGGGTGCGTGGGGTGCGGCCCCGCAGCACGTCGACCACGACCTCTGAGGTGCTGGGACCCACTCCGCTGAGGTCCGTCCAGGCGCCCTCCTCCGCTCTTCTGCCGAACTCCTCGGCGGGCAGCCCCGCGACCACGGCCGCGGCCTGGCGGTACGCGCCCGAGCGGTAGGTGGACGCCTGGGCGCGCTCGAGGAGGAACGCGATGCGGGTGAGGGTCTCGACGACCCGGTCCTGGGGCTCGTGGCCCATCTAGGAGGCCTTGGTGCCCGAGCTGCGCTTGCGCGCCCCGCTCTTGCCTCGTGGCTTCTCGGGCGCGGACCCGCCCTCGTCCGCGGACGTCTGCTCGGAGGACCCCGTCGAACCGCTGCCCTTCGCACCGCGGGCCTTCTCCACGCTCCGCTGCAGGGCCGAGAGCAGGTCGACGACGTCCGCGTTCCCGCCCTGGTCCGCGTCCGTCCCGGTGCCCGCGGTGACGGGCTCCCCCTGCGACATCTTCGCGTTGATCAGGTCGTTCAGGGCCTGGGCGTAGGAGTCCTGGAACTCGGACGGGTCGAAGTCGGCGGCGAGGGACTCCACCAACGAGGCAGCCATGGACAGCTCCTGCGGGCGGATCTGGACCTCGTCCTCGAGCACCGGGAAGTCGGCCTCGCGGACCTCGTCGGGCCACAGCAGGGTCTGCAGGCAGATCACGTCGCCGCGCACGCGCAGGACGGCCATCGACTCGCGTTGGCGCAGGGCGACCTTCACCACCGCCATCCGGTCGGTCTGCTCCAGCGCCTGACGGAGCAGGGCGTAGGGCTTGGCCGCGGGCTTCTCAGGCTCCAGGTAGTACGTCTTGCCGAGCATGAGGGGGTCGACCTGGTCCGCCGGGACGAACTCCTCCACCGCGATCTCACGGTTGGTGGGCAGCGGGAGCCCGGCGAGGTCGTCGTCGGTGAGGACGACCATGCGACCGTCGTCGGTCTGGTGGCCCTTGGCGATGTCCGCGGACCCGACCTCCTCGCCGCAGACGCTGCAGACCTTGCGGTACCGGATGCGACCGGCGTCGGCCCGGTGGACCTGGTGCAGGGACACGCTGTGCTCACCGGTCGCCGCGTAGAGCCGCACCGGCACGTTGACCAGGCCGAACGCGACCGCGCCCTTCCATATCGCGCGCATCTGCCCGTCCCTCCTGGTGCGTGCGGACCGATCGTGTGCCACCCGGACGGGGGCCGCGGGAGCCCTCTGGGCCTGGGTCGTGGCCCCGGGTGGCGGTCTGCACCGTCAACGGCAGGATGGACCGGGAGTGCTGGTCCCGCCACCGGGGCCGGGAGAGGCGGTGCCGTGGGTGACTCCGCGCAGTGGGTGGACGTCGCCGGCCGCCGCGTCCGACTGACCAACCTGGACCGTGTCCTCTACCCGTCCACCGGGTTCACCAAGGCCGAGCTGATCCGGTACTGCACGCAGGTCGGCGAGCCGCTCCTGGGTCAGCTGCGCGACCGGCCCGTCACCCGCATCCGCTTTCCCCGGGGCGTCACGGGTGAGAGGTTCTTCGAGAAGAACACGCCCCGTGGCGCCCCCGACTGGCTGCGGCACCAGGTGCTCCCTGCGAGCCCCGGCACCGACGACGAGGACCCGACCCAGGTGGACTTCCCGTTCCTGGACGACCTGCCCTCCCTGGTGTGGGCCGCGAACTCCGGGGCGATCGAGCTGCACACCCCGCAGTGGCGCGCCGGCCCCCGCGGGGGCATCCGGCGGCCCGACCGGCTCGTGGTGGACCTGGACCCGGGGCCGCCCGCCGGCCTGGACGAGTGCGCCCGTGTCGCGCACCTGGTGGCCGACGCCCTGGCCGACGACGGGCTGACCGCGACGGTTCCCGTCACCAGCGGCAGCAAGGGCATGCAGCTCTACGCGGCGCTCCCCGGCCGCCGCAGCGCCGTCCAGGTGCGCCAGTACGCCCGGGACCTGGCGCACAGCCTGCAGGCGGAGCACCCCGGTGAGGTCGTGGCGGTCATGCGCCGTGACGCCCGCCCCGGCAAGGTGCTGCTCGACTGGTCCCAGAACCACCCGGCGAAGACGACCATCACGCCGTACTCGATGCGCGGGCGGGAACGCCCGAGCGTGGCAGCGCCGCGACGCTGGGAGGAGGTCGAGCCGGGGATCACCCAGCTCACCCCGGACGAGGTGACCCGTCGGCTGGAGGAGGACGGAGACCTCCTCGCGGGCCTGGATCAGGTCCGATGAGGCCCAGGGACCGGGCTGCGGCCTGTGCTTGGCTGGGTGGCATGACCGCCCCGGGGACCAGCGTCGAAGCCGTCGACCACCTGGTCAGGATGTTGCTGAGCACACCTGGCCGGTGGGCGGTGGTGGGGTTGTCGACCAACACCGGCCGTGCGGCGCACGGCGTCGCTGCGTACCTCCAGACGTTGGGCCACCGCATCGTCCCGGTGCACCCCCGGGCCGAGACGGTCCACGGTGAGCCCGGAGCCGCCACGCTGGAGCAGGTCCACGGGCCTGTGGACGTGGTCGACGTGTTCGTGAACTCCACGCGGGCGGGCGCGGTCGTGGACGCCGCGGCTGCGATCGGTGCCCGAGCGGTCTGGCTCCAGCTGGGCGTCCACGCCCCGGAGTCCGTCGCACGTGCCCGCGCTGCCGGGCTCGACGTCGTGGAGGGCCGGTGCCCTCGCATCGAGGGCCCGCGCCTGGGCGTACGCCCTCAGCCGTAGAACACCCTCTCGACGACCGCACGGGCGCGGCGCCCCGTCCGCAGGTAGGTCTCCTCCAGCTCACCGCCGGAACCGGGCGGGTACCCCAGCAGGCGGGCCAACGCCCCCAGGGCACGGCGGTCGTGGGGCAGCACGTCGGCGGCGGCACCACCGGTCCGCCCGGACAGCAGGACCAGGGCGTCACGCAGGCGGCTGCAGAGCTCCCAGGCGTCCCTCAGCATCCCCGCGTCGTCCTCGTCGACCAGACCTGCGCCCTGGGCCGCTTCCAGGGCCACCAAGGTGCTGGGCGTCCGCAAGGCCGGTACGGCGTGGGCGTGCTGGAGCTGCAGCAGCTGCACCGTCCACTCCACATCGCTCAGCGCCCCCCTGCCCAGCTTGAGGTGACGCGCCGGCTCCACGCCCCGCGGGAGCCGCTCGGACTCCATGCGCGCCTTCAGGCGCCGCACCTCTCGCAACGCTGCCGCGTCCGCACCGCCGGCCGGGTAGCGCACCGGGTCCACGAGCTCGACGAAACCACGGGCCAACGACGACGGGCCCGCGACCGGCCGCGCCCGCAGCAGGGCCTGCGCCTCCCACGGGGAGGACCAGCGCTGGTAGTACTCCCGGTAGGAGCTGAGCGTCCGGGTCAACGGACCGTTGCGGCCCTCGGGACGCAGGTCCGCGTCCACCTCGACCGCAGGCTCCGGTCCCACCGCCCCGAGCAGCGAACGCACGCGCATGGCGACGGCGACGGCCTGGGCCTGGGCCCGTGCCTGGTCCACGCCGTCGAATGGCTCGTGGACGAACAGGACGTCGGCGTCCGAACCGTACCCGGCCTCGCGTCCACCGAGCCGGCCGAGGGCGACGATCACGCTCTGGGTGAGCAGGCCCTCCTCGGTGAGGCCCGCCTCGTGCTCGGCGATCCGCAGCGCACCCACGAGCGTGACGTCCGTCGCGGCCGTCAGGGCCTGACGGGCCACGGTCACCTCATCGGGGCGCACGACCTCCGCGACCGCCGTGCGCGCCATCTCACGGCGGCGCAGCGCGCGCAGCAGGTTCGCTGCAGCGATCGGGTCGGTGCTCCGGGTGAGGACTGCGTCGACCTCCCCGCTCAGGCGCTCGACGTCCCGCGCGGCGAGCTCGGCGTCGTCGGCGAGCCACGCGACCGACTCCGGGGACCTGGCCAGGGCGTCGGCGACGTACTTCGACGTGGACAGCACGCATGCGAGCCGGTGCGCCGCGATCCCGGAGTCCCGCAGGAGCTTGAGGTACCAGTGGGTGGTTCCCAGCTCCTCGGACAACCGGCGGAACGCCAGCAGGCCCTCGTCGGGGTCGCTGCCCTCGGCGAACCAGCCCAGCAGCACCGGCAGCAGCTGACGTTGGATCGCCGCGCGCCGGCTGACCCCCTCGGTCAGGGCCGCGATGTGCCGCACCGCGCCCCGAGGGTCCCGGTAGCCGATGGCCCACAGGCGGGCCCTCGCGGCATCCGGCGCGAGGCTGGCCTCCTCCCGGGACAGGGAGGCCGTGGCCGGGAGCAGCGGCCGGTAGAACAGCTCCTCGTGGAGGTGGCGCACGTCACGGCGGACGGTGCGCCACCGGCGGCTCACGGTCTCGGCTGCAGGCGGTTCCAGGCGTGCGCTGCGCGCCAGTCGGCGCAGGTCGACCTCGTCCGTGGGGAGCAGGTGCGTCCGGCGCAGGCGGTGCAGCTGGATGCGGTGCTCCAGCGTGCGGAGCAACCGGTAGCACACGCCCAGCCGGGCCGCGTGCTCACGCCCCACGTACCCCCGAGCTGAGAGCGCGGCGAGGGCCTCGAGGGTGCTCGGGCTGCGGATGGCGTCGTCGGCGCGCCCGTGGACGAGCTGCAGGAGCTGCACGGTGAACTCCACGTCGCGGAGCCCGCCGACGCCCAGCTTGAGCTGCCTGTCGGCCTCAGCAGCGGGCACGTGGTCCTCGACCCGGCGGCGCATCGCCTGGGAGTCCTCCACGAAGTTCTCCCGCTCGACGGCTTGCCAGACCATCGGGCCCAGCGCCTCGCAGTACGCACGCGCCACGTCGAGGTCCCCCGCCACCGGCCTGGCCTTGAGCAGGGCCTGGAACTCCCAGGTCTTGGCCCAGCGCTCGTAGTAGGCCACGTGGCTGGCGACGGTGCGGACCAGGGGTCCGTTCTTGCCCTCTGGCCGGAGCCCCGCGTCCACGGGCCACAGAGCGGGTTCGGTCGAGGGCCCTGAGCACGCCCTGGCCAGGGACGCGGCGAGCCGGGCGCCGACGGCGAGGGCGTGCTCCTCGTCGACGCCGTCGGCAGGTTCGGCGACGTAGATGACGTCGACGTCGCTCACGTAGTTGAGCTCGCGTCCCCCGCACTTGCCCATGCCGATGACGGCCAGGCGGACGTCGCCGGCGTCGGGGTGCTCGGCGCGCGCCAGTGCGCAGGACGCCTCGAGGGCTGCTGCGGCGAGGTCGGCGAGGGCGGCGCCGACGCGGGGCATGAGCGAGAGGGGTTCGGGTGAGGTGAGGTCGGCGGCGGCGATGCGCAGGAGCCGGCGCCGATAGGCGTGCCGCATCAGGTCGGTGCCGGTGTCGCCGGTGCGGGTGGCGACCGGGGCGGGGTCCGAGGGGTCCGCTCCGACGGCCTCGAGGAGCTCGGTGCGGACCGTTGCGGCGTGGTCGTGCAGAGGGTGGGTGTCGGTGAGTGCGGTGAGGTCGGCCGGGTGACGGACGAGGTGGTCGGCCAGTGCGGTGGAGGCCCCGAGGACGGCGAGGAGGCTGTCCCGGTGCTCCCCGGGTGTGGTGAGGACCCGGGCGAGCGCGTCCGGGTCGGCGGTGGTGGCGATGCGGGTGAGGCCGAGGAGGGCGTCGTCCGGCGAGGCCACGGCCCCGAGCGCCTCCAGGAGCTCGGACGAGGGGTCCAGCGGGCCGACCGCACGAGCCAGGTCGGCGTCACCGACGCGGTGGGCCGAGGCGGTGGGGTCGGTGAACCCGAGCCGTGTGAGCCGGGTGCGCAGGGTCGTGGCCGGGCGGCCGCCGTCGGTCATGTGTGGACGCCCTCCGTCACAGGACCGGCAGGTACCGCTTCAGCTCGAAGGGCGTCACCTGCTGGCGGTAGGCGTTCCACTCCTCGCGCTTGTTGCGGAGCACGAAGTCGAACACGTGCTCGCCGAGGGTCTCGGCGACGAGCTCGGAGCGCTCCATGAGCTCGATCGCGTGCTCGAGGGAGGAGGGGAGGGCCCCGATCCCCTGGGCGCGGCGCTCGGCATCGGTGAGGGTCCAGGCGTCGTCCTCGGCACCCTCGGGGAGCTCGTACCCCTCTTCGATGCCCTTGAGACCGGCGGCCAGGAGCACGGCGTAGGCCAGGTAGGGGTTGACCGCGGAGTCCAGGCCTCGGTACTCGATGCGGCTGGAGTTGCCCTTGCCGGGCTTGTACATAGGGACGCGCACGAGGGCGGAGCGGTTGTTGTGGCCCCAGCAGACGTAGGCGGGTGCCTCGGCCCCGGTCCACACCCGCTTGTAGGAGTTGACGTACTGGTTGGTGATGGCGGTGATCTCCGGGGCGTGGTGCAGGAGGCCGGCGATGAACTTGCGGGCCACCGGAGACAGGCCGAGCTGGGCGCCGGGCTCGTGGAAGGCGTTGCGGTCGCCCTCGAAGAGCGAGAAGTGCGAGTGCATGCCGGAGCCGGGGTGCTCGGCCATGGGCTTGGGCATGAAGGAGGCGTAGAGACCCTGCTCGAGGGCGACCTCCTTGACGACGGTGCGGAACGTCATGATGTTGTCGGCCGTGGTGAGTGCATCGGCGTACCGCAGGTCGATCTCGTTCTGCCCGGGGCCGGCCTCGTGGTGGGAGAACTCCACGGAGATGCCCATCGACTCGAGCATCTGGATGGCGGCCCGCCTGAAGTCGTGGCCGGTACCCCGCGGGACGTGGTCGAAGTACCCGCCGGAGTCGACGGGCACGAGCGGCTTGTCGGGGTCGGCGGGGTTCTCGAACAGGTAGAACTCGATCTCGGGGTGGGTGTAGAAGGTGAAGCCCTTGTCACCGGCCCGGGACAGTGCGCGCTTGAGCACGTAGCGGGAGTCGGCGAGCGAGGGCTCACCGTCCGGGGTGAGGATGTCGCAGAACATGCGCGCTGTCCCGTGGGTGCTGCCGCGCCACGGCAGGACCTGGAACGTGGAGGGGTCCGGCTTCGCGAGCATGTCGGCCTCGTACACGCGGGTGAGGCCCTCGATGGCGCTGCCGTCGAAACCGATGCCCTCGGTGAAGGCCGCCTCGAGCTCTGCCGGTGCCACGGCGACCGACTTGAGCACGCCGAGGACGTCGGTGAACCAGAGGCGGATGAAGCGGATGTCCCGTTCCTCGACCGTGCGGAGCACGAACTCCTGCTGCCTGTCCATGGGACCATCCTGCCCCACGGATGTGACACCGGCGTGACACGTCCGCGTGGCGGCACGTCGCCGGGTGCGGCCGGGCGCCCGCCGCACCCGAGGCGTGCGCGGCTGCGGCCCTCGCTACTGTGGCCCGATGGCGCCCACACGACTCGCTCTCGCCCAGATCGACACGTGCGTGGGGGACCTCGACGGGAACGTCGAGCAGGTCCTGGACTGGAGCCGCCGGGCTGCCGCCGCCGGTGCCCAGGTGGTGCTGTTCCCGGAGATGACGCTGACGGGCTACCCGGTGGAGGACCTCGCGCTGCGGGACTCCTTCGCCCGTGCGGCCGACCGCGCCCTGCAGACGGTGGCCACGCGGCTCGCGGACGAGGGCCTGGGTCAGCTGTCGGTGGTGCTGGGGACGTTGGGGCGTGATCGCGGGGGTCGTGCGACGAACCGCGCGGTCGTGGTCGCCGAGGGTCAGGTGGGTGCGGTCTACGACAAGCACCACCTGCCGACGTACGGGGTGTTCGACGAGTTCCGGATCTTCGCGCCCGGCTCGGGCCCGTGCGTGGTGGAGGTCGGCGATCGCCGCGTGGGCGTGCTGATCTGCGAGGACATCTGGCAGGAGGGGCCGGTCGCCGAGCTCGCCGGGCAGGGCCTGGACCTGCTGGCGGTGCTCAACGGCTCACCGTACGAGGAGGGCAAGGGCCACGTCCGCACCGAGCTCGCGGCCCGTCGAGCGGCTGAGGTCGGCGCGCCCGTGGCGTACGTGAACATGGTCGGCGGCCAGGACGACCTGGTGTTCGACGGCGGGTCGTTCGTGGTGGGCCCGGACGGGCAGCTGCTGACCAGCGCACCGCAGTTCGTGGAACACCTGCTGGTGTGGGACCTGCCGCCCGCTGGGGGTGCCCAGGAGCGCGGGGAGCTCGCCCCGGCGATGTCGGCCGACGCCGAGGTGTACGCCGCCGCGGTCACGGGCCTGCGGGGCTACGCCCGCAAGAACGGGTTCTCGTCGGTGGTGCTGGGGTTCTCCGGCGGGATCGACTCGGCGCTGGTCGCGGCGATCGCAGCGGACGCGCTGGGCGGGGAGAACGTCGTGGGCGTGTCGATGCCCTCCCAGCACTCCTCCGACCACTCCCGGGACGACGCGGCCGACCTGGCCCGGCGCATCGGTGCGGACTACCGGGTGCAGCCGATCGCGGGCATCGTCGCGTCCTTCGACGGGATGCGCCTGACCGGCCTGGCGGCCGAGAACCTCCAGGCCCGGGTACGGGGCGTGATCCTCATGGCCCTGTCGAACATGGAGGGCCACCTGGTGCTGGCGACCGGCAACAAGTCCGAGCTGGCCGTCGGCTACTCCACGATCTACGGCGACGCCGTGGGCGGCTACGCGCCGATCAAGGACGTGGACAAGTCCCGGGTGTGGGCCCTGGCCCGGTGGCGCAACCAGACCGCGCTGGACGCCGGTGAGGTGCCGCCGATACCCGAGGCATCGATCACCAAGCCCCCGTCGGCCGAGCTGAGCCCGGGGCAGGTCGACACCGACTCCTTGCCCCCTTACCACCTGCTGGACGAGGTGCTGGACGCCTACATCGAGCACGCGGAGGGCAGGGAGGAGCTGCTCGCCCGTGGCTTCGAGCCCGCGGTCGTCGACAAGGTCCTGGCCCTGGTGGACGGCGCGGAGTGGAAGCGGCGCCAGTACCCGCCGGGCCCGAAGGTCACGGCACTGGCGTTCGGCAGGGACCGTAGGCTTCCGGTGACCAGCCGCTGGCGTGAACCGAAGGGACCCGTCGATGTCTGAGGTACCCGGCCACTCCCCCGCCCCCCGCCGGGTGAGGGTCCACCACCTACGTGAGGCCAAGGAGCGCGGTGAGCGGCTGACGATGCTGACCGCCTACGACGCCCCCACCGCGCAGGTGTTCGACGAGGCGGGCACCGACGTGCTGCTGGTGGGCGACTCCCTGGGGGACAACTTCTACGGGTACTCCACGACGGTCCCGGTGACGGTCGACCAGATGATCCACCACACCCGTGCGGTCACCGGGGCGGTGCGCAGGGCCCTGGTCGTGGCCGACCTGCCGTTCGGCTCCTACGAGGCCTCCCCCGTCCACGCCCACGCCACCGCCGTGCGGCTGATGAAGGAGGCGGGCGCGCACGCGGTGAAGTTCGAGGGCGGGCGCCGGGTGGCCCCCCACGTGGAGCTGCTGACCGGGTCGGGCATCCCGGTCATGGGGCACCTGGGGTTCACGCCGCAGTCCGAGAACGTCCTGGGCGGCAAGCGGGTGCAGGGCCGCGGGCAGGAGGCCGCCGAGCACCTCACCGAGGACGCCCTGGCCCTGCAGGAGGCCGGCGCGTTCGCCGTGGTGCTCGAGATGGTCCCGGCCCCGCTGGCCGCGCAGGTCACGGAGGTGCTGACGGTCCCGACGATCGGGATCGGGGCCGGGGCCCAGTGCGACGGGCAGGTGCTCGTGTGGCCAGACATGGCCGGCCTGAGCGACTGGTCGCCGCGGTTCGCCAAGGCGTTCGGGGACCTGCGCGGGGCGCTCGGCGCGGCGGTCACCGCCTACAACGCCGAGGTGCGGTCCGGGGCGTTCCCCGCCGACGAGCACTCGTTCGACAACTGACGGACCCGCCCTTCAGTCCTCGCCCCACAGCTGGTCCTCCTCGCTGCGACGCCGGTCCTCCTCGTCCCACGCCTCGGTCCGGTCGGCGGCCCGGTCCAGGGCCTGCTCGGCCTCCTCACGGGTGCGGTAGGGGCCCATGCGCCCCTGCCACGACCGTCGCCGATCTCGGCTCACCTCACCGGTTCGGGGGTCGAACCAGTACTCCCCGTCACCGTCTGCGTGCTCCGCGCCCATCACCGGACCTCCTCCGCGCCCTACCTCACCTGCCCGCACCACCGGTGCGGGTCAGCCTGAGATCCGTAGACTGCCACGCATGCCAGCCGTCCACGCCCCGACCGGGACCCTCGTCCCCGGAACCCTCAGCCCCGTCCGGGACGTCCCGGCCCACATCCCCCGCCCGGAGTACGTGGGCAAGAACCGGGAGCTGCCGTTCACCGGGTCCGAGGTGAAGGACGCCGAGACCGTCGAACGCATCAGGGTCGCCTCGCGGATCGCGGCCCAGGCCCTGCAGGAGGTCGGCCGGCACGTCGCACCCGGCGTCACCACCGACGAGCTGGACCGGGTGGGCCACGAGTTCCTGTGCGACCACGGCGCGTACCCCTCGACCCTGCGCTACCAGCCCCACCCGGGTCAGGTCCCGTTCCTGAAGTCCCTGTGCACCTCGGTCAACGAGGTCATCTGCCACGGCGTCCCGGACTCGACCGTCCTGCAGGACGGTGACATCGTCAACGTCGACGTCACCGCCTACCTGGACGGGGTCCACGGCGACAACAACGCGACCTTCGAGGTCGGTGACGTCGACGAGGAGTCCCGCCTGCTCATCGAGCGGACCCACGAGGCGATGATGCGCGGCATCAAGGCGGTCCGGCCGGGCCGCGAGGTCAACGTGATCGGCCGGGTCATCGAGAAGTACGCCACCCGGTTCGGGTACGGGGTCGTGCGGGACTTCACCGGTCACGGCGTCGGTGAGGCGTTCCACTCCGGGTTGATCATCCCCCACTACGACTCCGCGCCCCACCACGACGCCGTCATCGAACCGGGCATGGTCTTCACCATCGAACCGATGATCAACCTCGGCACCCACGAGTGGGAGATGTGGGACGACGGATGGACCGTCGTCACCAAGGACCGGCGGCGCAGCGCGCAGTTCGAGCACACCCTGGTCGTGACCGAGACCGGAGCGGAGGTGCTCACGCTGCCATGAGCGCCCTCACCGACCCGTCCCCGGCCCCCGACCGCCCCCTGGGCGCGTTCGGCATCGACATCGGCGGCTCCGGGATCAAGGGCGCCCCGGTCGACCTGGTCGCCGGGGAGCTCAGCGCCGACCGGGCGCGGATCCCCACCCCGCAGCCGGCCACCCCGCAGGCCGTGGCCGCCACCGTCGCCCAACTCGTCGACGGCTTCGACCTGCCCCCCGACCTCCCGGTCGGGGTCACGTTCCCGGCGGTCATCCAGCACGGGGTGGCGCGCTCGGCCGCGAACGTGGACGACTCGTGGATCGGCACCGACGTGGAGGCCGTCGTCGGGCAGGCCACCGGCCGCCGCGTGGTCGCCGTCAACGACGCCGACGCCGCCGGCTACGCCGAGACCCTCTACGGAGCTGCCAGGGGCCGCACGGGAACGGTCCTGGTCGTGACCCTCGGCACCGGGATCGGCACGTGCCTGGTCGTGGACGGCACCCTGGTGCCCAACACCGAGCTCGGGCACCTGGAGATCGACGGGTTCGACGCCGAGAGCAGGGCTGCCGACTCCGCACGCGAGCGCGAGGACCTGGACTGGACCGCGTGGGCGGAGCGCCTGCAACGGTACTTCCGGGTGGTGGAGGACCTGCTGTGGCCAGACCTGATCGTGGTGGGGGGCGGGGTGTCCAAGAAGCACGACCGGTTCCTGCCGCTGCTGGACCTGCGCACCCCCGTGGTACCCGCGGGCCTGCGGAACGCTGCGGGGATCGTCGGGGCCGCGGCGCTCGCGGCGGACGTCGCCGCCCGGTGAGCCCCGCAGGGCCAGGCGTACGTCCGGCCCTCGACCTGAGCTCCTAGTCGCCGTCCTCGGGGTCGAACAGCCGCCGTAGCCCCAGCAGGTCCAGCACCTCGCTGACGGCCGGTGGCGGGTCGGCAAGGGTGACGGAGAGGCCTTCCTCCCGCCCCAGCGTGCAGAACTGGATCAGGAACGCCACGCCGGTGGAGTCGATGAACGTGACCTCCCCGGCGTCCAGGACCACCGGCAGGGCCCGGTCCACGGTGCGGCTCAGCGCCTGCTCGGCCTCGTGACGGACGGCCTCGTCGATCTCGCCCCAGAGCTGGGCGGTGGTCCGGTCGGCGTGCTCGACGACGGTGATCCCACCGACAGGGGGTCGCGGGGTCTGGTCCATCTGCAGGGTCACCTTCGTCCTTGGCGTCACCTGCGAGGTGGCGTCGTGGTCCTGCCCCCGCGGCGAGCACCGCCGGGGCAGGCACACCGTAACCGGTCACCGCAGATGCGCGGGACGACGTCCGGTGCGACGGTAGGTCCATGACGGAGAACCTGCCCGACTCGTTCGACCCCAAGCAGCCCGACCTGCCGACCAAGGCCGTCGACCCCGACCCCATCCCCGCCGACGACGGGGACGAGGACACGCCCAAGGAGACCACCGAGACCTCCTGAGACGGTCGCGCGCGGCCCCAGGGGCCTCGGTGGTGCGGATGAGTCGGCCGGTACGCCGGGTTCTGTCCCCCGGCCGCTGACGCGGCCCGGGTGGCGACCATCCATCTAGGACGCACGTCGCCGTGCGCCTCCAGCGGCCTACCCGGTAGCTCGGGCGAGCAGCCCTCGAACGCTCCCTGTCTGGCCTTGCTCCCGGTGGGGTTTACCTAGCCGCACCGGTCACCCGGTGCGCTGGTGGTCTCTTACACCACCGTTTCACCCTTACCTCGTGGTGCGAGCACCTCGAGGCGGTCTGTTCTCTGTGGCACTGTCCCGCGGGTCACCCCGGGTGGGCGTTACCCACCACCGTGCTCTACGGAGCCCGGACGTTCCTCGGCAGGAGCGACGCCCCTGACGCGGCCGCCTGGCCGACTCATCCGGGCACGAGTCTAGCCCCCGGACGCACTAGCCTGCTGCGGTGCTCGTGCTGCTACCCCCCTCGGAGGGCAAGGACGCTCCCTCCCGGGGCGCCCCCCTGGACCTCGACGCCCTCGACCACCCCACCCTGGGACCACCCCGGCAGGAGGTGCTCGACGCCCTCGCCCGGGCCAGTGCGGCAGACGACGCGTGCACGGTTCTCGGGGTCGGCCCGACGCTCGCCACCGAGGTCGCGCGCAACACCGCGCTCCGGTCCGCTCCGACCGCCCCGGCCCGGGAGGTGTACACGGGTGTGCTGTACGCCGCCGCCGGTCTCAGCGGTCTCGACGGCGCGGCCGCCGCCCGCGCGGCAGGGACGGTCCGCACCGTGTCCGCGCTGTGGGGGCTGGTCTCCCCCGATGACCGCATCCCGGCGTACCGGTTGTCGATGGGCACCGACCTGCCGGGTCCCGGGCCGCTGGCCCGGTTCTGGCGCCCGCACCTGGGCGACGCCCTGGCCGGGCGCACGGGACTGG
>NZ_AXCZ01000352.1 GCF_000767165.1 Cellulomonas bogoriensis 69B4 = DSM 16987 | reverse complement strand
TGGATGTCGACCGGGATGCCGCGCCCGTCGTCCCGCACGCGGACCGCGCCGTCGGCGGTGAGGGTCACGTCGATCTGGGTGCAGTGCCCCGCCAGGGCCTCGTCCACAGAGTTGTCCACAACCTCGTACACCAGGTGGTGCAGGCCGCGGGGGCCCGTGGACCCGATGTACATGCCCGGCCGCTTGCGCACCGCCTCAAGACCTTCGAGGACGGTGATCGCACTCGCGTCGTAGTCGTTGGACGGCTGTGCCGGGGTGTCGCTCGGGGTGCTCGCTGGCGAGCTCTGGTCAGCCACGGGCAGGGGTGCTCCTTCGAGATGTCGCGCTCCCACCGGTCCACGACCGGCGGGGAACGAGTGCCCCGGGCGTCGGGACGAGGACACGGAGGGCCCGGGTGCCCGAGGCCCCGCCTCGCCCCCCGTGCACCTCCGAACGCCAGGAATGACAGGCTCGAGTCTACCCTCTCCAGGCCCTCAGAGGCGCTCACGAACACGACTGGCGCGCGAACGGAACCCGAGGGTGACCGGGGGGTCGACATGAGGCCGTCCGACGCTCCCAGGGCCCTTCCCGGGTGTCATCCGTAGGTGTCACGTGGGCCACGCCCGGCGACCCGACGAGGGCCCTTCGCCCACGAGGGACCGGACGGACCCAGCACCCGCACCTCGGTCACCACGTCCGCACCGAGCTCCATCTCCAGACGACGCAGGAGCTCGGGAACCAGCAGGCGCAGGTTCGTGGCCCACGTCGTGGAGTCCGTCCGCACCACCAGGACCCCACCGTCGAACGTCTCGGGGACGCAGTGGTCGGCCACCTGGTCACCGACGACCTCCCGCCACCGGGCCGTCACCGCAGCCACCGACAGCTCCGTCGACCAGCCCCGTTCGGTGGCCATCCGCTGCAACGTCTCGCCCAGGAGGGTGGGATCGCGGCGGTCCCGACGCGCACCCGAGCGCCGGTCGTCCACAGGTACCCGGCCCCTCGACCCGCGCACACCCGGCTGCCCGGGTCGCACCCCGCGCGCCTGCGCCGCGGCCTTCGCGCGGTTC
>NZ_AXCZ01000171.1 GCF_000767165.1 Cellulomonas bogoriensis 69B4 = DSM 16987 | reverse complement strand
GCGGGATCGGGCGCCCTGGGGCGCCGGAGTGGAGGGGTGCGATGGGTGGGCGGACGGTTGCGGTGCTGGGGCCCGGGGGTGTGGGCGGGCTGGTCGCGGCGCTGCTGGCACGGGACGGCAACGACGTCGTGGTGCTGGGCCGTGAGCAGACCACCCACGTGATCGCGGCGCGCGGGCTCACCGTCCGCAGCGCCCAGCTCGGGGACCTCCACGCCGACGTCGACGCCCGCCCCACCCTGGACCGCCCGGTGGACCTGTGCGTGGTGGCCGTCAAGGCCACGGCCCTGCCCGACGCCCTGGACCGGGCACCACGCGACGTCCTCGGCGACGGGCTCGTCGTCCCGCTCCTCAACGGGACCGAGCACATGGACGTGCTGCGCGAACGGTACGACCCGGCGCAGGTCGCCGCCGGCGTGATCCGCGTCGAGGCGGCCCGCACCGCGCCCGGTCGAATCGTGCACTCCAGCCCGTTCGTGCAGGTCGACCTCGCCAGCACGACCGCCCCGCGCACCCGCCTCGACGACGCCACCACCGCGCTCACCTCGGCCGGTGTCCAGGCACGGGTCCTGGACGACGAGGCCCGGGCCCTGTGGGACAAGCTCGCGTTCCTCGCCCCGTTCGCCCTCCTCACCACCCGGTACAGGGCGCCCATCGGCGAGGTGCGCACCACCCACCGCGACGAGCTCATCGCCCTGGTCCACGAGGTCGCCGCCATCAGCAGGGCGGCCGGCGGGACCGGTGACGCGGCCACCGCCCTGGCCCGGTACGAGCAGTTCCCCGCCGACGCCCGGTCGTCCATGCAACGTGACGCCGAGGCGGGCAACCCCCTGGAGCTGGACGCCATCGGCGGTGCCGTCCTGCGCGCCGCCGAGCGGTACCACCTCGACGCCCTGCACACCCGAACCCTGGTCAGCGCACTCAGCTGACCTGCTCGCCGGGCCGCGCCCCGGATGCTGGCATGCTCGGGGCATGAGCCCCGCCGGACGGCACCTGGAGCCCTTCACCGGGTCGCTCACCCCGGACGGCGACCACGAGCTGGTCTCCTTCACGGACCTGGACCTCACCGGCCAGGACTCCTCCGGTGGCCGGTTCGACGAGTGCACCCTGCTGCGGGTCGACCTCGACGGCACCCGGCTCGACTCGGCCTCGATGATCGACACCGTTCTCGACACGTGCCGGGCCGGTGAGCTGACCCTGGTCGGCGCGACGATGACGCGCGTCCGGTTCACGGGGTGCCGGCTGGGGGCGGTGCAGGCGTACGACGCCGAGCTCGCCCACGTCACCATCGACGGCGGCAAGATCGACTACCTGAACCTCCGGGGCGCCGAGCTCGCCCACGTCACCCTCACGAACTGCACGTTCACCGACCTCGACCTCTGCGGCGCCACCGTCACCCGGCTGACGATCGAGGGATGCCGCATCGGGCGCCTGGACGTGAACCAGGCACGCCTGACGGACGTCGACCTGCGTGGCGCGGACCTGCACGGCCTGGACGGGTTGGCCGGGCTCGCCGGCGCGACGATCACCCACGAGCAGGCCCTGGAGCTCGCCCCCGCGCTGGCCGCGCACCTGGGCATCACGGTCGCCTGAACGCGCCCCGCCCGGCTCGACGGCGGTCCCGGATCGCGGGTGCGCGTAGGCATGCCTAGCGTGAGGTGATGGCCCCCCAGCGCTCCCGCAGCACCCGACGGATCCGCCCCGTCCACGGCGTCACCATCGTGGTCGTGGCCCTGGCCGGGCTCGCGATCTGGCTGATCGCGAGCCCCCGCATCGCCGACGCCCCGCCCGATCCCCCACCCGGCGCCGACGCCCCGACTGACACCCGGACGGACCCCATCCCCGAGGCGCAGGACACCACCCCCCGCATCGCGTTCCTGGGTGACTCCCTGACCGTCGGGGTCGGGGCACCCCAGGAGCGGGGGTTCGCGTGGCAGACCGCCGAGCTCCTGGACTGGCCCCTCGCGGTGGTCGACGGGGTCTCGGGCAGCGGGTACGTCGCTCCCGGCCTCGGTTCACCCATGCCCGACCGCGCCGGGAACGTCATCGACGCCGAGCCCGACGTGGTCGTCGTCGCCGGCGGCAACAACGACATCTTCCAGGGGGTCGGTGCCGAGCAGGTCGAACCCGCCGCGGACCAGCTGTTCACCGACCTGCGCGAGGGGCTGCCCGACGCGACCCTCGTGGTCGTCGGGCCCTTCCCCACCAGCCTCGCGGGCCTCGAGACGACCGACCCCGTCCTGGACGCCGTCCGCCGCGTGAGCGCTGACGCCGACGCGCACTTCGTCGACCCCCGTGACCTGCTCGCCGGGCCCCTCGCCGAGCTCGAGACCTGGGACCCGTACATCAGCCCCGACGGCCTGCACCCCAACGAGGGCGGCTACCAGCTCATCGCCGAGGCCCTCGCCGGCGCCCTCCCCGAGCTCACCACCAACGAGCTCACCACACGCTAGACCAGGGACCGTTCGAAGCAGACGGACTCCTCGTCGTCCACGTACGGGCCGTACCTGGGAATCGAGGTGTAGCCGGCCGAGCGGTACAGCCCGATGGACTCCGGCTGCCGCACACCGGTCTCCAGCACCAGGCGTCGCACCCCGCGGCGGACGGCCTCCGCCTCGAGCCGGGTCAGCACCAGCCGCGACAGGCCGCGGCCCCGCAGGTCGGGGCGCACATACATGCGCTTGAGCTCACCGCAGCCCGGCCCGTAGCCGGAGGCGTCCCGCACCGAACCGCAGCCCGCAGGCTCACCGTCCACCCGCACCAGGACCGTGACCAGCATCTCCTCGGTGGGGAGCACCTGCACCAGGTCACCCTGGCTGCCGTACCGGGCCGCCAGCTCGGCCTGCTGCTCGGTCCGCAACGCCGCGACCGCGGGGTCCTCCCACGGCACGACCTCAACCGTCACACCCGCCACGCCCGACGGGCCGGCACCCACGTCCTGGAGGACCACCGGGGTCAGCGGATCAGCGACCGCAGGACGGAGGTGAAGAACCGCAGGCCGTCCACGCCCCGACGGGGGCCCTCAGGCGCGTCCGGGCCGAACCCAGCCTCGACCGCGTGCTCCGGGTGCGGCATCAGCCCCACGACGTTGCCCTCGGCGTTGGTGATCCCCGCGATGTCCCGACGGGACCCGTTCGGGTTCCAGCCCTCGTAGCGGAACACCACGCGGCCCTCGCCCTCGAGCTCGTCGAGGGTGCGCTCGTCGGCGACGTACTGGCCGTCCTGGTTCTTCAGCGGGATGGTGATCCGCTCACCCTGCTCGTAGTCGCGCGTCCACGCGGTGTCGGCGTTCTCGACCGCGAGCACCTGCTCGCGGCACAGGAACGTCCGGTGATCGTTCTTGATCATGGAGCCGGGCAGCAGGTGCGCCTCGGTCAGCACCTGGAACCCGTTGCAGATCCCCAGGACCGGCAGCCCACCCTTCGCGGCGTCGACCAGCTCACCCATCACCGGGGCGAATCGGCTGATCGCACCCGCACGCAGGTAGTCCCCGTAGGAGAACCCGCCGGGCAGCACCACGGCGTCCACCCCGCGCAGGTCGGCGTCGGCGTGCCACAAGGTCACGGCCTCACCGCCCGCCAGCCGCACCGCACGGGCGGCGTCACGGTCGTCCAGCGTGCCGGGGAACGTCACCACGCCCACCCGGGCGCCCGACATCGTCGACTCGGCGGCCGGGGCCGCGGCGGCGCGGGTCGTCACGCGGAGACCGCCTCGGCGGCGGCGCCGTCGTGCTCCTCGGCACGCGCGACCCGGACGACGTCCTCGATCACCGGGTTCGACAGCAGCGTCGAGGCCGCCTCACGGACCTGGGCCAGGACCTCGTCGGTCACCTCGCCGTCGACCTCGAGCTCGAAGCGCTTACCCTGCCGGACGCCGGTGAACCCGTGGAAACCCAGGCGCGGGAGGGCGGCAGCGACCGCCTTGCCCTGGGGGTCGAGGATCTCGGGCTTCGGCATCACGTCGACGACGACACGTCCCACGTCAGGCTCCTGGGGTGTTCGGGTGGCGGCAGGTGGCGGCCTCCGGTGCACGGCGGCGTGCTCGGCCACCGTCAGGGTACCCGGGCGCGCCGGTGCCGCCCGTCGCGGTCCCAGGTGTCAGACACCCCCGGGCAGGCAGCCCGGTGCGCAGGGTCGGGCGGTCACCTCACACCCGTGCGCAGCGCGACCAGGGCCACGTCGTCCATGGGCTGGTCGGGCAGCATGCGGCGCAGCAGCTCGTCGCACAGCTCCCCCAGCGGCAGGTGCGCGAGGTCCGCCACGGCCTCCTCCAGCTGCGCGATCCCGGTGCGGATGCGGCACCCGCGCCGCTCGACCAGGCCGTCGGTGTACAGCAGCAGGGTGGCGCCCCGCGGCAGGACCATGCCGCCCTCCCCCCGGTCCGTGGTGGGGTCCACCCCGAGCACCAGGTCCGGCCTGCCGTGCGTGATGCTCTGCACCTGCCCGTCCGGCATCAGGACCAAGGGCGGCGGGTGGCCCGCGTTCGACCAGCACACACGGGCCCGGCCGGCGGCGACGTCCTCGGCGTCCTGGTGCACCTGGGCGACCACGGCCGTGGCGATCGTGTTCGCCCCCAACGTCCCGATGGCGCGGTCCACGTGGCCCAGCAGCTCGGCCGGTCCGGCGTCCGTCGCGACCCCGATCCCCCGCACCAGCGAGCGCACCTGGCCCATCGCCGCCGCGGCACGGATGTCGTGCCCGACGACGTCCCCGATCACCAGGACCGTCGCGGCGTCACCACGCACGAACACGTCGTACCAGTCGCCCCCGACCTTCGCGGCCTCGGCGGCGGGGTTGTACCGGACCGCGGTCTGCAGGTCCCCGGTGCGCGGCGGGTCGGTCAGCAGGGACCGCTGGAGCACCTCGGCCATCTTCCGTTGGCGCCGGTACAGCAGGGCGTTGTCCAGCGCCAGCGCCGCGCGCCCCGCGATCTCCCGCGCCGTCTCGCGCTCCGGCGGACGCAACGCCCCCCGGTCCGCGGCGCTGATCAAGCCGATCGCACCGATCACCCGACCGCGGGCCACCAGCGGCAGGACGGTGCACGAGTGCGGTTCCAGCTCCAGCAACGCGCGTCGGGCGCTGCCCTCGAGCAGCTCCGCCGCCCACACCCGGACCAGGCCGGCGTCCACCGCGAACTCCGCCTCGACGTCCGGGGTCACGGCCCGGTGCACCGCACGCAGGGGCCAGGGCAGGTCCTCACCGGCGACGACCTCGGAGACCAGGCCCACGCACCGGGCCTCACGGTGGGACCAGGCCGCGGTGCGGACGGGCGACCGGCTCCCGGGCGTCTCGCCCTCCTCCACCATCGTGACCATGCACCAGTCGGCCAGGTCCGGCACCACCAGGTGCGACAACCGGCGCAGGGCCTCGTCCGGGTCCAGGGTCTCGGCCAGCTCGGCTGTGATCCGGGCCGTCAGGGCCGTCCGGACGGCGGTGCGTCGGGCGCGCTCCTCGTCCAGGTGCCGCCCGATGTCGTCCGCGAGCGCCACGGCCGCGTCCACGTCGCCCTGCTCCCAGTCCACGGCACGGTCGGTGACGGTCTGGCGCCAGCGGCGGAACGAGGACCGCGGCGAGAGGGGGGTCACCCGGTTGGAGGTGGACTGGTCCCCCAGCCACTCCACCGTCTGGGCCACGGCCGGTCGGCACCACGCCACGAAGTCACCGCTGCCCAGGGGGACCAGCAGCACGCCCACCGCCGACGGCGCCTCGGCGGCCAGCCCGGGGTGGTCCAGCCCCAGGGACGAGGTCACCAGCGGCTCGGCCCGGCCCGGGCCCACCCGGTCCAGCACGGCCGCCAGGTGGTCCGGGGGCACCACGTCGCCG
>NZ_AXCZ01000170.1 GCF_000767165.1 Cellulomonas bogoriensis 69B4 = DSM 16987 | reverse complement strand
CGCTCCGAGCCGCGACGCCCGGTGACCCCCGCGGCCGGGGTGCGCGCACCGCAGCCTCCGGCGCCCGCACCGGAGCGGCACGGCTACACCCGGGACGAGTCCCGCAGCTACACCCGGGACGAGTCCGACACGTTCGACAGCCCGGCCCGGTCCTGGTCGACGTCCCCCACCGAGTGGGGCGAGGCCGCCGCCTGGGAGAGCTCGGCGTCGTGGAGCGCCACGCGTGAGCCGGAGCCGGACCGCACCTGGCAGGAGGTCGCGTGGTCCTCCGACCGCCGGCACGACCGCGGGCACGACAGTGCCGACCAGCGTCGTGAGGACCGGTACGACGACCGGTACGACGACCGGTATGAGGACCCGGCGCCGGCCCGCAGGGCCGACCAGGAGCCGTTGGCGTCCCTGGCGGCCCTCGCCCGGGAGATCGGTGAGCCGATGCCCCTGGTGTGGTCCCGGTTGCGCCGCGGGGTCCGTCACGAGGCGTTGCTGCGCTCCGACGGGCTCATCGAGCTGCCCGACGGGACGGTGCACGCCGACCCGAACGAGGCCGCCGCCGAGGCGTGCGGGTCCGACACCGCGATCGACGGCTGGGCCGCGTGGCACCTGACCGACGAGGGACCCGACCTGCGCTCGGCACTCGACCTCCTGTGACCCCTGCCGGTCAGGCCCACCCGTAGGCGCTCAGCCAGCGGGTGAGCTCGGCGAAGAACCGTTCCCTGACCGGGGCGGGTGACAACGTCACGTCGTGCAGCGCGCCGGGCACCCGCAGGACGGTGACCAGTGGTCCCAGCAGGACGGCACGTCTGGCCAGCAGCTCCACGTCCAGGACGGTGTCGGCCTCGCGCATGTCCTCGCGCCAGCGCGGCAGGATGACGCTGCGGGTCGACGCCGCCATCAGGATCGGCAGGCGCAGGTCCATGCCCCGGGCGACCGCTGCGTGCCCGTTGAGCACGGCCTGCAGCCACCCGGGCCTGATCGGGAAGTACGGGGTGGGGCGCCACGCCTCGTCGTAGGTCCACTCCCCGCCGTGGCCGGCGTGGATGGTGCGGGTGTAGAACCCGGGGTCGATCGTCAGCAGTGGTGAGCGCGGCTGCATCCGGGCGAGCTGCTGCACCAGGGGGGTGCTCAGGGTACGCATGACGCTCGAGCCGGTGAGCTCCAGCCACGGCGTGGTCAGGACGAGCCCGGCGACCCGGCCCGGGTTGCGCTGCTGCCACAGCACGCACACCAGGCCGCCGGTGGAGTGGCCCATGAGCATGACGCGTGCGTGGCGCCCGTGGTCGGCGTCCACGAGGTCCAGCGCGCGTCCGATCTCCTCGTCGTAGACGGCCAGGTCCTCCACGTAGTTGGGGGTCTGGTGCCCGCGCAGGCTGCGCCCGTACTTGCGCAGGTCCAGGGCGTAGAAGGCCGCCCCCTGGGAGTGCCAGTACTCGGCGAGGTGCCGTTGGAAGAAGTAGTCGTTCCACCCGTGGACGTACAGGACCACGCGCGCGGCCCGGGTCGGTTCCGGCTCGGGCGGGCGGTGGCGCACGAGCGTCGCGACCACCTCGCCCTCGTCGTCGTCGGCCAGGTGCAGGGTGCGCTGCTGGAAGTCCGGGCCCAGGACGTCCGGGGCCCAGGGGCCGTTCACGTGCGGTGCGGGACGGTGCACACGACCTTCCCGACGTGCTCGCCCGAGGCCAGTCTCGCCATCGCCTGCGGCGCGTCGGCCAGGTCGAACGTGGAGTCGACGACGGGCCGCAGTCCGGTCGTGACGCACATGCGCACCAGGGCCTCGAGGTCGGCGCGGCTGCCCATGGTCGCGCCCATGACGGTGACCTCGGTGAAGAACAGGCGCTGCAGGCCCATCGGTGCGGCGTCACCGGTGGTGGCCCCGGCCACGACCACCACGCCCCCGGGACGCACCGAGCGCATCGAGTGGTCCCAGGTCGCCGCGCCGACGGTCTCGATGACGGCGTCGACGCGGAAGGGCAGGCGCTGCCCCGGCTCCACCGCGTGGCCGGCCCCCATCTGCAGCGCCCGGGCGCGCTTGGTCGCGTCCCTGCTGGTGGCCACGACCTCCAGCCCGGCGGCGGCGGCGAGGGTGATCGCGGCGCTGGCGACCCCACCGCCGACGCCCTGCACCAGGACCCGGTCGCCGGGGGAGAGCCGGGCGCTGGTGAAGAGCATCCGGTAGGCCGTCAACCACGCGGTGGGCAGGCACGCGGCCTCCACGAACGTCAGCTCGGCCGGCTTGGGCACCAGGTTCCAGGTGGGGACGGCCACCTGCTCGGCCAGCGTGCCGGGGTACCGCTCGGAGAGGATCGACCGGCGTTCTTGCGGCCCGACGCCGTGCCCCTCGCCCCCGATGACCCCGTGCACGACGACCTCGCGCCCGTCGGGCGTGGTCCCGGCGGCGTCGCAGCCCAGCACCATCGGCAGCTGGTCCTGGCCCAGGCCCACCCCGCGCAGCGCCCACAGGTCGTGGTGGTTCAGGGCGGCGGCGTGGACGTCCACGACGGTCCAGTGCGCGGGCAGGTCCGCGACCCGGGGCCGGGGGACCTGCTGGAGCTCGAGGGCGCCCACGGGGTGCTGGGCGTCGGTGCGGGCCGCGACGGCGGCGAGCATGGTGGGTGCGGAGTCGGCGGTGACCATGCAGCCACCGTAGGTCGTCAGGGCACGGTGCGGGTGAGGAACTCGCGTACGGCTCCACCGACCTGGTCGTGCTCGATGAGGAACCCGTCGTGCCCGAAGTCCGAGCGCACCAGGTGCACCCCGTCGGCTCCGGGCAGGGCGGCCGCCATCCGCTCGGACTGCGAGGGCAGGTAGAGGCGGTCGGTGTCGACCGCCATGACCAGAGCGGGGGTGCTCACGCGGGAGAGTGCGGCCTCGACACCTCCACGGCCCCGGCCGACGTCGTGGGCGCAGATCGCCTCGGTGAGCACCAGGTAGGAGTTCGCGTCGAACCGGCGTGCGAGCTTGCCGGCGTGGTGGTCCAGGTAGGACTGCACCGCGTACCGACCGCCTCTGCCGAGGGGTTCCTCACCGTCCTGGGCGGCGTGCCCGAACCGTTCGTCCAGCTCGACGGCGCTGCGGTAGGTGGTGTGGGCGATCTGCCGGGCGATGCCCAGGCCCACGTGCGGGCCCCGACCGTCGCCGGCGTCGTAGTAGTCGCCCTCCCGCCAGGCCGCGTCCCCGCGGATCGCCTCGAGCTGGGCGTGCGCCCAGGCGATCTGGTCGCCGGAGGACTGCGCGGTGGTCGCGATGGGGGCCAGGCGCCGGACGCGGTCCGGTGCCATGACGGCCCACTCCAGCACCCGCATCCCACCCATGGACCCGCCGACCACCAGGGCCCAGGAGTCGATGCCGAGCGCGTCGGTGAGCGCGATCTCGGCCTGCACCTGGTCGCGCACGGTCACGAACGGGAAGCGGCCGGCCCACGGGCGCCCGTCGGGTGCGGTCGAGGCGGGGCCGGTGGTGCCCTGGCACCCGCCGAGGACGTTGGGTGCCACCACGAACCACCGGTCGGTGTCGATGGGGCACCCGGGGCCCACGAGCGTGTCCCACCACCCTGCGGTCGGGTGGCCGGGACCGGCGGGGCCGGTCAGGTGGGAGTCACCGGTCAGGGCGTGCAGCACCAGGACGGCGTTGTCGCCGGTGGGCGAGAGCGTGCCCCAGGTCTCGTAGGACACGGTGACCTGCGGCAGGTGCCCGCCGGTCTCCAGGTCCATGGGGCCGATGTCGACGAACGTCCGACCCCCCACGGGGTCGCCCTCCCGCCACGCGCCGCTCGCGGGCACGGGGGCGCCCGAGGCCCACACCGCGGCGCGTCGCGGCGCGGTGCGGGGCGTGGAGGTCTGCACGATGTGCAAACCTACGTCGCCGCCGCGCGGGCGGCGCGTGGTGTCCACGGCCAGGCGGGAGGGCGAGGACATCAGCCGGCCTTGGCCGCTCGGAACCCGCCCTCGAGGTCGGCGAGGATGTCGTCGACGTGCTCGATCCCGACGGCGAGGCGCACCAGTCCGGGGGTGATGCCGGACAGCTCCTGCTCGGTGGGGGTCAGCTGGCTGTGGGTGGTGGTGGCCGGGTGGATCACCAGGGAGCGCACGTCCCCGATGTTCGCGACGTTGGAGTGCAGCTCGAGAGCGTCGACGAACCGCTTGCCGGCCTCCGCGCCGCCCGCGATCTCGAACGAGACCACCGCCCCGGCCCCGCGGGGGGCGTAGCGGCGGGCGTTGGCGTGCCAGGGGCTGGACGGGAGACCGGCGTAGTGGACCTTCTCGACGTCCTCGCGGGCCTCGAGCCACTCGGCGACCGCCTGGGCGTTCTCGACGTGCCGCTCGATCCGCAGCGAGAGGGTCTCCAGGCCCTGGGCGATGAGGAACGCGTTGAATGGCGAGATCGCCGAGCCCAGGTCGCGCAGCAGCTGCACACGGGCCTTGAGCACGAACGACAGGTTCGCCCCGAACGCGCTGCCCACGCCCAGGTCACGGGCGTAGACCAGGCCGTGGTAGCTGGGGTCGGGGGTGTTGTAGGACGGGAAGCGCTCCGGGTACCGGGCGTAGTCGAACGAGCCGCCGTCGACGATCACGCCGCCGATGGCGTTGCCGTGGCCGCCCAGGTACTTGGTGGCCGAGTGGACCACGACGTCGGCGCCGTGCTCGAGCGGGCGGATGAGGTAGGGGGTGGCGACGGTGTTGTCGACCACCAGCGGCACCCCGGCCTCGTGGGCGACGTCGGCGACGGCCTGGACGTCCAGGACGTCGCACTGGGGGTTGGGGATCGTCTCGCCGAAGAACAGCTTGGTGTTGGGCTGCACGGCGTCGCGCCAGGCCTGGGGGTCGTGCGGGTCGGTGACGAAGGTCGTGGTGATCCCCAGGCGCGGGAGCGTGTAGTGGAGCAGGTTGTAGGTGCCGCCGTACAGGGACGGGCTGGCGACCACATGGTCCCCGGCCTCGGCGATGTTGAGGATCGCGAAGGTCTCGGCGGCCTGCCCGGAGGCGAGCAGGAGGGCCCCGACGCCGCCCTCGAGCGAGGCGATCCGGTCCTCCACGGCCTGCTGGGTGGGGTTGCCGATGCGGGTGTAGATGGGGCCCAGGTCCTTGAGGGCGAACCGGTCGGTCGCGGTGTCGGCGTCGGGGAAGACGAACGACGTCGTCTGGTAGATCGGCAGTGCGCGGGCGCCGGTGGTGGGGTCGGGCTGCTGGCCGGCGTGGATCTGGCGGGTCTCGAAGGACCATCCGGGGTTCGTGGTCATGGGTCTCTCCTCGGTGGGCCGCGGGAGACCGTCAGCGCGCTGACTCGTCGCCCGCAGGGGCTCGGGACGGGTGCGCACGTGGGTCGGTGTCTCTGCACGGGCTCGTGCGCTGCGGGGGAGCAGCGCGGCCGGTGTGCGGGCACACCACCGAACGTGCGGTGGTCAGCGGCACATTCGGCAGGACATGCGGTGAGACTAGGTGGAGGGGCGCGCGAGCGACCAGCACCGTCTCACGATCCGGTACGGCTGTCCGAGGTGTGGATGGGGCGGGAGTCGTGCGGGTGCGGTCGCTCTGCCCCGGTCTGTCCGGGTGTGACGGGTGAGATTGCCGTGAACCGTGTGACAGGTGTTCCCTGGTGGGGTCGCTGTGAGTAGCGTCGCTCCCTGTGGCCCTCTCCCGTCCCGGGGCGAGTGCCGCCGACGAGGGAGGACCGTGGGTTGAGCACGCACCACCGCGCTGCGCGTCGCGCCGGGGCAGGCGCCTGCGCCGTGCTCCTCATCGGAGCGCTCATGCCGTCCGCATGGGCCGACCCGGGTGAGGAGGAGGTCCGCCAGGCGCGGGCCGCCGTGGCCGGCCACGCCGGCCTTGTCGCCGAGATCGAGACC
>NZ_AXCZ01000172.1 GCF_000767165.1 Cellulomonas bogoriensis 69B4 = DSM 16987 | reverse complement strand
CGCTCGCGGACGTGGCGGGCGGGTGCGACCCGTGGAGCGTGTCCGGCGACGACTGGCAGGTGCAGGCCGTGGTGCTGCTGCTGCGGTCTCTGGTGGTGGACCTGCTGGAGGTCGCCGGCCACGAGCCGGGTGCCGCTCGTGGCCTCCTCCCGGAGATCTGACCAGGGGGTGAGGTCGGGCCCGTGCCTCTCGTAGGCTTCGGGTGTGATCTCCAGCGCGCAGTACCTCGTGTTCACCGCCCTCAACATCGGCGTGTTCGTGCTGTGCCTGGTGGCGCTGATCGACCTGCTGCGCCGCCCGGCGGCGGCGTTCGTGACGGCCGGCAAGCGCACCAAGGTGTTCTGGGGCGTGATCGTGGGGATCGCCACGGCGGTGGTGTTCGTGCAGCTCCCGCCCACGGGCCGGGGCAACCTCGGCCTCCTGGGGATCGTCAGCGCCGTCGCGGCGATCGTGTACCTGGTGGACGTCAAGCCCGCGGTGGCGCCCTACTCCGGCCGTGGTGGCGGCCCGGGCCGCGGACCGGGCCGTTGGTGACGGGGCCGTTGGTGACGGGGCCGTTGGTGACGGGGCTGTTGGTGACTGAGCCGGCGCGGCGGGGGGTGGCGGCGTGAGGGCAGTGGTGCAGCGCGTGACCCGTGCGGCGGTGCGTGTGGACGGTGAGGTGGTCGGTGCGGTGGACGAGCCGGGGCTGCTGGTCCTGGTGGGCGCCACGCACGACGACGGTCAGGAGCAGGTCGACCTGATCGCCCGCAAGGTGGCCGAGCTGCGGATCATGCGCGAGGAGCGGTCGGTGCTGGACCTGGGCGCCCCGGTCCTGGTGGTGAGCCAGTTCACCCTGTACGCCGACACCCGCAAGGGCCGTCGTCCCAGCTGGAACGGTGCGGCTCCCGGCCCGGTGGCCGAGCCGTTGGTCGACGCGGTGGTCGAGGCCCTGCGCGGCCGCGGGCTGCGGGTGGCCACCGGGGTGTTCGGCGCCCACATGGAGGTCGAGCTGGTGAACGACGGCCCCGTCACCCTCCTGCTGGAGGCGTGAGGGGCCGCCGTCGGCCTGGCATGCGGCCCGGGCGGCCCGTGGCCTGCGGTCTCAGCCGACCTGGTCCAGCAGCGTCCTCTCGTCCTCGGTGAGCGCGAGACCGGCAGCGGCCGCGGAGTCGCGGACGGACTCGGGGCGGCTGGCGCCGGGGATGGGGATCACGACCGGGGCCTTGGCGAGCTGCCACGCCAGGCACACCTGCTGCGGGCTGACCCCGCGGGCGGCGGCCACGTCGGCGAACACCGTGTGCCGGGTGCCCAGGTCCCCGGCTCGGCTGATCCCGCCCAACGGGCTCCACGGCAGGAACGCGATGCCGAGCTCGGCGCACAGCTCGAGCTCGGGCTCGCTGCTGCGGAACGCGGGCGAGAACTGGTTCTGCACCGAGACCAGGCGTCCGCCCAGGATCTGCTGCGCGGTGCGGATCTGGTCGAGGTCGGCGTTGGAGATCCCGGCCATGACGATCTTGCCCTCGTCGAGCAGGTCCCGGATCGCGCCGACGGAGTCCTCGTAGGGGACCTGCGGGTCGGGCCGGTGGAACTGGTAGAGGCCGATCGCCTCGACGTCGAGGCGCTGCAGCGACGCCTCGCACGCCTTCTTGAGCTGGCCGGGGTCGCCCTGGACGTACCAGGAGCCGTCGCCGGGGCGACGGTGGCCGCCCTTGGTCGCGACGAGCACGTCGTCGGCGGCTGCTCCGGCCAGGCGCAGGGCCTTGGCCAGGAGGATCTCGTTGTGGCCGACGTCGGTGGGATCGCGGTGGTAGGCGTCGGCGGTGTCGATGAGGGTGACGCCCGCGTCGAGGGCGGCGTGGACGGTGGCGATCGCGCGGGCCTCGTCGGGGCGGCCCTCGATGGACATGGGCATCGCGCCCAGCCCGATGGCACCGACCTGGCGGTCGCCGATGCTGCGCTGCTGCATGGATGTGCTCCTCCGGTGGGGCCCTGATCGGGCTCGGATCGATTCGAGGACAGCCTGCGGGGTGACGCCTGACGCCACAACACCGAGGAGTCGAACCGTAGTGTTGACGCGATGCGATGTAGTACGTCTACTATTTCGTGTCACGACCTGAGGACGGTCCCCGGGTCACCGAGAAGCGGAGGGTCGATGACCACCGAGACCGGTACCGCCGTCATCCAGGTGCGTGACCTGCGCATGCGGTACGGCACCCGCGACGTCCTGGACGGGGTCGACCTGGACGTCCACGGTGGCGAGGTGGTCGCGCTGCTCGGCCCCAACGGGGCGGGGAAGACCACCACCATCGAGATCCTCGAGGGCTTCCGGGTGCGTTCCGGTGGTGAGGTCACCGTCCTGGGGTCCGACCCGGCCGACGCGCCGGAGGCGTGGCGCGCACGCGTGGGGGTGGTGCTGCAGTCCTGGCGCGACCACAAGCGCTGGCGGGTGCGCGAGGTCCTCGAGCACCTCGGTGACCTCTACGCCCCGTACAGCACGGCCGAGCGCCCCAGGCCGCGCCCGGTCGGGGAGCTCCTGGAGCTCGTCGGGCTGACCGACTCCGCCGACCAGCCCCTCATGCGCCTGTCCGGCGGGCAGCGCCGCCGCCTCGACGTGGCCGTCGGCATCGTGGGCAGGCCCGAGCTGCTGTTCCTCGACGAGCCGACCGCGGGGTTCGACCCCGAGGCCCGGCGCGAGTTCCACGACCTCGTCCACGCCCTGGTGGACGCCGAGGGCACCACCGTCGTCCTCACCACCCACCACCTGGACGAGGCCGAGAAGCTCGCCGACCGCATCCTCGTGCTCTCCGGCGGACGCATCGTGGCCGACGGGAGCCCGGACGCGCTGGCCAGGTCCGTCAGCAGCATCGCCGAGGTGCGCTGGTGCCGGGGCGGGGAGCGGTTCGTCCACTCCTGCCCGGACCCCACGGCCTTCGTCCGCGACCTGCTCGCCCACGACGACGGAGAGGTGACCGACCTCGAGGTCCGACGGGCCACGCTCGAGGACACCTACGTCCAGCTCGTCCGCCGTCACACCGCACAGGAGGAGTCCCGGTGAGCACCACGACCCAACCGTTCCGCGCCGGGTTGCGCCGTGGCTGGCGCGAGTTCCTCATCAGCCTGCGCAACCCCGAGGACCTCACGTTCTACCTCTTCTGGTCCGGGGCGGTCGTGGTCTACCTGTTCCTCAACCGCACCACCCCGGTCGAGGGCACCACCCTGACGCTCCCGCAGGTCGTGCTGCCGGGGGCGCTCGCGGCGATGGTCGTCTTCGGGGGCCTCGTAGGTCCGGCGTTCGCCCTGGTGATCGAGAAGGAGGACGGCACCCTGCTGCGCATGAAGGCGGCCCCGCACGGGGTGCGCACCTACGTCACCGCCCAGGTGGTGCTGCAGTCCCTGGGCCTCCTTCCGCTGCTGGTGCTGATCGTGCTGCCGGTGGCGCTGTTCGCCCATCCCCTGATGCACCGCGGCGCCGGCGGGTGGGTCGCGGTCGGCGCGCTGCTGGTGCTGGCCCTGCTGGCGACCCTCCCGCTCGGGATGGTGATCGGGGCGGTGGCCCGCAAGCCCGGCCAGGTGAGCACGTGGGGGCTGCTCCCGGTGCTGGGCATGATGGCGATCTCGGGGATCTTCGTCCCGATCACCGCGTTGTGGGGGTGGGTCCAGGGCGTGGCGCAGGTGCTGCCCATGTACTGGTTGGGGCACGGCCTGCGGTGGGCGTTCCTGCCGGACGAGGCCCGGGTGCTGGAGGCGGGCGAGACGTGGCGCGTGCTGGAGGCCCTGGGGGTGCTGGGGGCGTGGGCCGCCGTCGGGCTGCTGCTCGCCCCGCGGGTGCTCCGTAGGATGGCGCGCCGGGAGTCGGGCTCGGCCGTCGAGGCCCGCAGGCAGGAACGGATGCAGCGGTTTGGGTGAGCGCGTGGTCCTGGCATGAGCGAGTCGATCCACAACCGCATCGCGGTGCTGCGCGCCGAGCGCGGCACGAGCCGGCGCGAGCTCGCCGCGGCCCTGGGGGTCCACTACCAGACCATCGGGTACCTGGAGCGGGGTGAGTACAGCCCGAGCCTGGAGCTGGCGCTGCGGATCGCCGAGCACTTCGAGGTTCCGGTCGAGGTCGTGTTCTCGTTGCGGCCCTTCCCGCGGATCGGCAGCTAGGTCGGGGCAGCGCGGGGTCAGGCGCGGCGCTCGAGGTCGGCCATGTCGATCCCCAGGATCGCGGCGACGGCGCGGACGACCCCGTTGGCGGTGTTCGACGGCGCGGTGTGGTCCGCGCGCGCAGCGACCCTCGGGTGGGCGTCGGCCATGGCGAAGGACGTCCCGGCTGCCTCCAGCAGGGGCAGGTCGTTGGGGTAGTCGCCGAACGCGATCGTCTGGTCGACGGTGACGCCGAGCCGCTCCTGGACGGTGCGCAGCGCGGTCCCCTTGTCGACGGTCGTGGCCATGACGTCCACCCAGTGCTGGCCCGAGACCACGACCTGCTGCCCGGGGTTGCTGCGCAGCAGGGCGTCGGCGGTGCCGTCCTGCACCCCGTTGCGGTCCATGACGGCGACCTTGAACGCGTCGTGGGCCACGGCCAGGAGGTCCTCGACGGGGGTCACGTCGGCGTAGAACCTGCTGACGAGCCCGGCGAACTCCTGGTCGGTGCGCTCCAGGTGCGCGCCCTGACCGGTGCTGAGCACCACCCCGACGTCCCGTCCGCGGTCGGTCAGCGCCCGGGCGGTGCGCACCGCCGCCGCGACCGCCTCGCGCCCCAGGGGGGTGGCGCCCAGGACGGTGTCGCCGTGCTGGACGTAGGCGCCGTTCTCGGCGATGAGCACTACGTCGTGGGGGCTGTGGGCGAACTGCTGGGCCATGCGCTGGTGCTGGCGTCCGCTGGCGGGGCACAGGACGATCCCACGCGCGGTCAGGTCCTCCAGCAGGGGCCACAGGGTGGGGTGCGGTTCGTGCTGGTCGTCCAGCAGCGTCCCGTCCATGTCGGTCGCGATGAGGCGGACGTCGACGTCCAGGTCGGGGGCGGTCCAGTCGTCGGGCATCGGACCATCTTCGCTCACCCCGCAGGAGCTCAGCACGAACGGTCGTGCTATTTTCGCGGGCATGGTGGACGAGTCGCAGCGCAAGGGTGAACGCACCCGGGCGCGCATCCTGGGGCACGCCGTGCGCATCGCGTGCCGGGTGGGCCTGGGTGGGCTGACCATCGGCGACCTCGCCGAGGAGGTCGGGCTCTCCAAGAGCGGCATGTACGCCCACTTCGGCTCCAAGCAGGCCCTGCAGGTCGCCGTCCTGGACGCCGCCGCCCACGAGTTCGCCGTCGAGGTCGTCGGCCCCGCGCTCCGCGGGCCGCGCGGCGAACCACGGCTACGGGTCCTGGTCGAGGGCTGGCTCCGGTGCGCCGCCGAACGCCGCCCGGGCGGGTGCGTGTTCGTCAAGGCCACCACCGAGCTCGACGAGCAGCCCGGCCCCGTCCGCGACCACCTGCGCGCCCTGCACCGCGAGCTCGCGACCACGATCGCCCGCGTGGTCACCGGGGGTGTCACCGAGGGGCACTTCGGCCCCGGCACGGACCCGGACCAGTTCGCCACCGACCTGCACGGGGTGATGCTCGCCTACTACCGGGGCCACCGGCTCCTGGAGGACCCCCGCGCCGAACGCCACGCCCGCACCGCGGTCGAGGCGCTGCTCACCGCCGCCCGTGTGGGCGCGCCCCACCCGTACCCCGTACCCCGTACCGAAGAGGCCTCATGACGACCCCGCCCGCGCAGCCCACCGCACCCGGCCCCGCACCCAGCCCGGCCCTGCGACCCAAGGGCCGCCGAGG
>NZ_AXCZ01000168.1 GCF_000767165.1 Cellulomonas bogoriensis 69B4 = DSM 16987 | reverse complement strand
CCCCGTCGACCGGGCGCGCCGTCCCGGGGTCGGCCGGGCGCGTCCCCGTCGGCCCCTGCGCCCCTGAGCCCGGCACGCCCGGGAGACGACCGACCACGTGCAGGACGGTGCCGTCGGTGAGGGACTGGCCGTCGGTCGCGTAGGGGTCCACGGGACGACCGCTGGAGTCCAGCAGCACCGACGAGGGGTCGGACATCTCCAGGCCCGCCGAGCGCAGCGCCTCGTACACGGGCGTGTGGTGCGGCAGCACGACGTCCAGGGACCGGTCGCCGGTGCGCAGGCTGACGCGCGTGCGCAGCTCCATCGGCCCTCCTGGTCCCGGTGCGCCGGCGCCCGGCTCGTGCGCTGGTCGGGGCCAATGCTAGGCGCACGCGACACGGCGACCACCTCACCCTGTGGATGCGGTCTGGACACAGGTGGGGGGTCTACTACCGTGACGTCCGGCGCCTGGAGCAGGCGTCGACCCGGGCACCGTGCCAGGGTCGTGGCGGCCCGGAGACGGGCCTGAGGTGTGGGAGGTGTTCATGGCGGGTGAGGTCTCAGCAGCAGAAGGTGCTCTCAAGGCCGGCGCGGACGCAGTCGCGCAGTCCCGGAACGAGCTGCTGCAGCAGCTGAAGGTGCTCGAGGGCAACCTCGCGGGCATCGGGTCGCACTGGCAGGGGCAGGGCGCCGTGGCGTTCACCCGGCTGATGCAGCGGTGGCAGCAGAACGCGACGGCCATCATCAACGCGCTCAACGAGTTCGAGGCGAACCTGGTGTCCTCGCAGAACACCTACACCGCCACCGACGACCAGGCGCAGCAGTCCGCGAACGCGCTCGCCCAGCGACTGGGCTGACGAGAGGACGACGAATGAGCAACCTGAAGGTCAACTTCGGCGCTCTCCAGGGCGCTTCGGCCGACATCACGACGCGCGCCAACCAGATCGAGCAGACGCTGGCCAACATGGACCGGTCGCTGCAGCCCCTCAAGGCGAACTGGTCAGGTGAGGCGTCGGCCTCGTACGAGACCGCACGGGCCAAGTGGACCGCCGCGGTCACCGACATCAAGGCGCTGCTGGCCGACGTCGGCCGCGCGGTCGACGCCTCCGGGCAGGACTACCAGGCGACCGAGCGGGCCAACGCCGCACGCTGGTAGGACCGCAGCACCCCCACCCCCCACGCCCGACCAGGTCCGCCCCCGCCGATCCAGCACCGGCGGGGGCGGACCTGCCTGCAACGGCGTGAGGCACGCCGGCACCAGAACGCGAGGAAGAGTCCGTGACCGCACCCACCGTGGCCGAACCCGCGGCCCCACCACCGGTCCCCACGGGCAAGGTCACCGTGCAGGCGCCCCCCGAGCTGGCCGCGTCGGAGGGCATGAGCGGCACCCTGTCGATGATGGTCCCGATGCTGGGTTCCCTCGGCGGGATCGTGTTCGTGGCCGTGGCCATGCCCGGGCCGCGCGGCATGATCGGCGCGGGCATGTTCCTGATCGCGACCCTCGGGTTCGTGGGGGTGAACATCTGGCGGCAACGCTCCCAGCACCAGAGCACCGTGGTGGGGGCCCGCCGGGAGTACCTGGCGTACCTGACCGAGCTGCGCGGCTCCGTCCGCGCCGCCGCGCGCAGCCAGCGTCGCCGCGCCCTCTGGTTCCACCCCGACCCCCGGGCCCTGGCCGTGCTCGCCGAGGAGCGCAGCCGCGTGTGGGAGCGCCGCCCCGAGCACGACCTGTTCCTGCACGTGCGGACCGGACGGTCCGACCAGGCCCTGTGCGTGACCCTCGAACCGGCCGAGACCCCTCCCCTGGCGCAGCTGGACCCTGTGGCCGCGTCCGCCGCGCACCGGTTCCTGGTGTCCCACAGCACCCAGCGGGACCTGCCGCACGCCCTGGACCTGCGCACCGCCGCCACCGTCGAGGTCGCCGGCGACGAGGACGCCGCGCGGGGCACCGCACGCGCCGTCCTCGCGCAGATCGCCGCGTTCCACTCACCCGAGGACGTACGCGTCGCGGTGCTCACCACACCGGAGGCGGCACCCGCGTGGGACTGGGCCAAGTGGCTGCCGCACGTGCAGTCCACCCGCGCCCGTGACGCGATCGGGCCGGCCCGGATGATCAGCACCTCGATGGCCGACCTGGAGGTCCTGCTGCCCGAGGGCCTGCAGGACCGGCCCCGGTACGTGCCGGGGACCCCGCCCGACGGCCCGCACGTCGTCATCGTCGTCGACGGCCCGCTGCCCACCGGCCACGCGCTGCTCTCACCCGACGGCACCTGCGGGGTGACCGTCCTGCACCTTCCCGACCGGTGGGACGAGCTGACCCACCCCCACACCCTGCGCCTGGTGCTCGGCGGCGACGACCCCCTGGGCCGTGCCGACCGGCGCGCCGGTACCGCGCTCGGCGTCGCGCGCCTCGGTACCGCCACCCCGGCCGGCACCGCCGACCACATGGGCGTCGCCGACGCCGAGGCCCTCGCGCGGCGTCTGGCACCCCTGTACCTGGAGAGCGGCCCCGTCCAGACCGACAACCAGACGTCCGCCGAGCTGGTGGACCTGCTGGGCGTCGGCGACATCCGCGACTTCGACCCCGGCGTGCACTGGCGCCCGCGCCTGCAGCGGGACCGGCTGCGCGTGCCGATCGGCCTCACCAGCCAGGGCCAGCCCCTGGCCCTGGACATCAAGGAGTCCGCCCAGCAGGGCATGGGCCCCCACGGCCTCATCATCGGTGCGACGGGGTCCGGCAAGTCCGAGGTGCTGCGGACCCTGGTCCTCGCCCTCGCGCTCACCCACTCCTCGGAGGACCTGAACTTCGTCCTGGTCGACTTCAAGGGCGGGGCGACGTTCGCCGGCATGGCCGACATGCCCCACGTCTCGGCGATCATCACGAACCTGAGCGAAGAGCTCACCCTCGTCGACCGGATGCAGGACGCCCTGCAGGGCGAGATGACCCGCCGCCAGGAGCTGCTGCGGGCCGCGGGGAACTTCGCCAACGTCACCGACTACGAGAAGGCCCGCACCGCGGGCCGCACCGACCTGCCGCCGCTGCCCGCGCTGATGATCGTCGCGGACGAGTTCTCCGAGCTGCTCAGCGCCAAGCCCGAGTTCGCCGACCTGTTCGTGGCCATCGGGCGGCTGGGCCGGTCGCTGCAGATGCACCTCCTGCTCTCGTCCCAGCGCCTGGAGGAGGGGCGCCTGCGGGGCCTGGAGTCGCACCTGTCGTACCGGATCGGTCTGCGGACGTTCTCGGCCGGGGAGTCCCGGACCGTCCTCGGGGTCCCCGACGCCCACACCCTGCCCCCCGTGCCCGGCATGGGGTACCTGAAGCCCGACACCACCAGTCTCATCCAGTTCCGCGCCTCCTACGTCTCGGGGCCGCCCCCGGCACGGCACCGCAGCACCGCCGGGGCCGGCGGACGGTCGGGCGACGCCCGCATCGAGATGTTCACCGCGGCGCCCGTCATCGGCGCTCCCGTCCCCGACGGCCCGGCGCCGGCGGCCGTGCCGGACACCCCCGAGGACCGGTCCACGTTCGACATCGCCGTCGAGCGGATGGTCGGGCAGGGCCCGCCCGCCCACAAGGTGTGGCTCGAGCCCCTGGTGGTCCCCGCCACGTTCGACCAGCTCATGCCCGATCTGGCACCCGACCCCGAGCTCGGCCTGGTCTCCCGGACGTGGCGGGACGCCGGCGACCTCGTCGTGCCCCTCGGGGTGGTCGACCGACCCCTGGAGCAGCGCCGGGAGAACCTCACCCTGTCCCTCGGTGGTGCCGCCGGTCACGTGGCGATCATCGGCGGGCCCCGCAGCGGCAAGAGCACCGCCGCGCGGTCGGTCGTCACCGCCCTCGCCCTGACCCGCACCCCCGCCGAGGTGCAGGTCTACGTCATGGACTTCGGCGGGGGCACGTTCGCGCCCCTCGCCCACCTCGCCCACGTCGCGGGCGTCGGGACCAGGGCCGAACCGGATGTCGTGCGACGGATCGTCGCCGAGATCGACGGGATCGTCGACGCGCGTGAGGCCTACTTCAGGGCCAACGGCATCGACTCGATCGAGACCTACCGGCAGCGCCGCGCCCAGGGTCTGGCCGACGACGGCTACGGCGACGTGTTCCTCGTCGTGGACGGGTGGAGCACCGTCAGGACCGAGTTCGACGAGCTCGAGGCACAGATCCAGACCCTCGCCGGACGAGGGCTGACCTTCGGGCTGCACCTGGTTGCCACCGCGAGCCGCTGGATGGACTTCCGCACCCAGGTCAAGGACGTGTTCGGCACCAAGATCGAGCTGCGGCTCGGGGACCCGATGGACTCCGAGATCGACAGGCGCGTCGCCGCCAACGTCCCCGAGAACCGTCCCGGCCGGGCACTGACCACCACCGGGCACCACGCGATGGTGGCGCTGCCGCGCGTGGACGGCGCCAGCGACGGTGGCACGCTCGGCCAGGGGATCGACCACCTGGTCCGCTCCGTGGCCGAGGCCTGGCACGGGCCCGCCGGGCCCAAGCTGCGGCTGCTGCCCGAGCTGGTCCCCCTGCAGGACGTGCGCGACATGGCCCCGACCGGTGACCGGCTGCTCCTCGGCATCGACGAGGCCCGCCTCGCACCCGTCGGCCTCGACCCGCGCAGCACCTCGCACCTGGTGGCGTTCGGCGACAGCGGGTCCGGCAAGTCCGCGCTGCTGCGCGGGCTCGCCGCCGAGGTGAGGCGCACGCACACCCCGCAGCAGGCCCAGATCTTCGCAATCGACCTGCGCCGCTCCCTGCTCGGCGAGATCCCCGAGGAGTACCTCGCCGGGTACCTCACCACCCAGGAGCAGGCCACCACCTCGATGACCGAGCTCGCCGACTACATCCGAGGTCGCCTGCCCGGACCCGACGTCACACCCGAGCAGCTACGCACCCGGTCCTGGTGGACCGGGGCCGAGGCCTACGTCCTGGTCGACGACTACGACCTGGTCGCCACCTCCACCGGCAACCCGCTGCTGCCGCTCCTGCCCCTGCTCGCCCAGGCCGGGGACATCGGGCTGCACCTGGTGATCGCGCGACGCACCGGTGGCGCCGGCCGCGCCCTGTACGAGCCCGTCCTGCAGGCCCTCAAGGACCTCGCAGCACCGGGACTCGTGCTGTCCGGCAACCCCGACGAGGGTGCGCTCGTGGGCAAGGCCCGCCCCACCCCGGCGCCCCCCGGACGGGCCCAGCTCGTCACGCGCGACCACGGCCTGCAGGTGGTCCAGCTCGCCCTCGCGCCCTCCCAGCACTGAACCGGCGGCCCACGCGGCTGCACGCGGGGGCTGCGGTCACCGGAGCCGGACCGTGCCCAGCACCTCACGCAGACGACCGGGCTCCAGCGCGGCGTCCGGACCGCTCACGGAGATCACGGCGAGGGTCCCGTCCTGCAGCTCGGCCGCCAGCACCACCACACGGACCCCGTCCACGACCTCCGACCCGGCGACGTGCCGTGCCCCACCCCGCCACGGGACGTCGATCCTCTGATCGGGGGCGAACGGGCCCTCGACGTGGTCGACGCCGCTGTGCGCCCCGGCGGCTGCGGTGAGCACCGTCACCAGCACCCCGTCAGGGGCGACCCACCCCCACACCCCGTCCAGGTCGGGACCGTCACCGGCGACCCCCTCGCGCAACGCCACCAGACGCTCCTCCGGGACGGGCGCCCAGGGCCCGAGGTCAGCCGGGAGCACCAGGCTCACCGGCCCGAGCGCCGTCGAGCCCGGCAACGGGGCACCCGCACCCGCACGGCCGGTGTCCTGCGGGCTGTCGTCCATCACCGCCGCCGTCAGCGCCATCCCCGCCACGAACGCCACCGTCGCCATCAGCAGCAGCACCCCCTCGGCCTGACGCGCCGAGAGCCCACGCCACACCCGGGTCACCCGACGCGCACCCGACCGGCCCCGCCGCGCACCACCTCGCAGGCCCCGGCG
>NZ_AXCZ01000166.1 GCF_000767165.1 Cellulomonas bogoriensis 69B4 = DSM 16987 | reverse complement strand
ACCACTCCGACCCCGCCGGCACCAGCAACGGGTTCACCGCACCCGGGTCCGGGTCGAGCTCGGTGAGGACCTCTGTGCTCGCAGAGCGGTTGCCCGCGGCATCGACCGCGCGGACCGCGAAACGGTTCTCTCCCCCCCGGGGCACGCTCAGGCTCAGCTCTGCGGTCATCGCCACGACCCTGTCGTCACGCAGGACCTCGTAGCCCGTCACACCCGCGTCGTCGGTCGACGGCGACCACACCAGCTCCACCGACTCCTCGTCGGCTGCCAGGACGCTGAACGACCCCGGCGCGCTCGGTGCGCTGTGGTCCACCTGCGGGAACCGGACGAAGCCACCCGCCCACTGGCTGGTGGTCGGGCTGGTCCGGGCGCCCGTGAAGTCACCGCCGGCCCACACCGTGCCGGCGTCGTCCACGAACAGGGCCCAGGCCCCGGCGTTGTTGCTGTTCAGGAACGGCGGGTTGAACGCCGGCAGGTAGTCACCGGTGGCGACGTCCCACGCACCCAGCCAGCTGATCTTGTCGGCCTGGGTCCAGTCGGGGTTCAGGGCGCTCCAGGTGTAGGCGTCCTGGTACGACCAGCTGTTGCAGTGGCACCCGCCGTAGATCACGCCGGCATCGGTCGCCAGGGCCTGGAAGTCGCCCCCCACTCCCTTGGTGATCGACCCGCTCAAGCGCTCGAACGTGGACGTGGAGTACCCGAAGATGGAGTGCTCCGAGCCACCCGCGTAGACCCGCTCCCCCACCTGCTGGATCGCCTGCTGGTACCCCGAACGGTCCGACGCGCTCCACACGGTGGTCCACGTCGGCGTCGCCAGCGGGGCCCCGCCGACCGTCAGGACCGCGGCAGCCTTGTTGGCGTACCTGCCCTGGGAGGTCGTGAAGTACCCGGCGGCGTAGAACGTCCCGCCGTCGTCGTGGACGTCCAGGTCCATCAACGTGCCGTCGAACTCGGGGTTCCACGCGCGGTCGGGCGCCCCGGTCGCCCACGCCACCCTCGCGGCGTGCCTGGCGTACACCGGGTTGGTGACCCCACCGCCCGAGAGGTGGGTGAAGCTCCCGCCCAGGTACACCCACGGGCCGTGAACCTCCAGGCTGCGCACCGAGAGCACCCCCGTGGAGATGCGGTTCTCCATGTGCAGGTCCCAGGCGGGCAAGGTCGCGCCCGTCACCGGATCCAGCAGGACGGTACCGCTCGCGGGGACCCCGTTCACCTCGGTGAAGTCGCCTGCCGCCAGCAGCGTCCCGTCAGGAAGCCCGACCACGGACTTCACTTGGTTGTCGAACACCGGTGCGAACGTCCGCACCAGCTCACCGGTGCGCGCGTCGAACGCCGCGAGCGCGGCCTGCTGCACGACGTCCGGCCCCCAGGTGCCCCCGCCGCGCTGGATCCGTGCGAAGTTGCCGGCGACGAACACGGAGGTGCCGATCTGTGCGAAGTCCTGGACCTCGGCGTTGCCCTCTGCGGTGCGTCCGTTGAAGTGCCCGGATACACCCCACTGGCCCGGGGCCGCGTAGGACGAGGCCAGCGGGCGCTGGGTGATGGGCGCAGTGCCCGAGTCGGGGACGTCGGGGAAGTCCAGCTCGGCCGAGAGCAGGCGGGGACGCAGGTAGACCTCGGCGTACGGGCGTGGGGACGAGCCGTTGCCCGCGGCCGACCACAGGTACGTCGTCGGGCTGGTGGACCCGTCGCGGACGCTGGTGCCGTAGGCGAAACCGCTGGTCCACTGCTGACCTGCGACGAACCCCGTGGTCATGCGCTGCCAGAGGTTGTCGCGTCCCAGGTTGGCGGTGGCACCACCGTTCCACCGGGTGCCACCGTCGAACTGGTACCAGGCGGTGCGGTGCTCGGCGGAGAACGTCCACACCCACCGGTCGCGCGAGGTGTACTGGAACGTCAGGTTCTGCCACTGGGTCCCGGTGGCGTTGCGGGCGCGCAGGACCCGGATCCCGTCGGTGAGACCGTCCACGCGCTCGCCGCCCAGCAGGGCGTCGACGGTGGGGGCCGGCAGCTGCGTGGTGCTGAAGTCGGTGCGGTCACGCGTCAGGAGGGCTGCTGGGTCGCCGTGACCCAGGTAGTGCTCCTGCCAGCCCTCGCGCCCCTTGCCGACGAGGACCCAGCCGCCGCCGTCGTAGGTCATGTCGCACCAGTGCTGCTGGGGTGCGAGGAGCTCGGGGGTGAGCAGCCAGTAGGGGCCGTCGGGGCTGGTGGGGCTGTTCTGCTTGATCTCCCAGCAGGACGCCGCGGCCCTGTCGGGCGCAGAACCGTCGAGCACAGCGGGCGTGGTGGCCCCCTGGGCGGTCGCGGGGGTCGTCACCGCTGCGCCGAGCAGCAGGGTCGCAGCCACCAGCGCCGCGCGGACGACGGGGGCGGGGCGGGAGGTACGCATGAATTCTCCTCGCGGGGGGAACGGTGCGACCTCTGCCGCACACCGGGAGACTAGGTCCGTTATGCCCTGTTTGGTGGTGATTCACCCAGGTGCAGCAACGATTCTGTGGACAACTGCGGGACGAGCGCCGGCCACGACCTCGGCCGGCTACCTCGTCCGGCGAGGCAGGAGCTGGTCGAGGTGCAGGCGGCGGCGGTCCAGGAGGCACCACGTGGCAAGGGCGACGGCACCCGTCGCGACGGCGACGGCCAGGCCCGCGCCGTCCGCGCCCACCAGGAGGCGTGCCGCCAGTGCGGGGCCCCCGACCGTCAGCAGCGCGACGGCGAGCCCGTAGGCGACGGCGCGCAGCTCGACGACGACCCCGACGAGGATCCGCACCTGGACGGCGGCGAGCGCGGCGTCGACCACCATGCTCACGGCCCACGTGATCGCCGCGCCGGCCAGGCCCAGGTACGGGATCAGGACCAGGTTGCCGACCACGTTCAGCACGACGACGACGGCCTTGTTCAGCGCCGCCCACCCGCTGTGCCCGCTCATGAGGAGCACCGAGTGGACGTTCCCGGCAGCGAGCGCCACGACGGCACCGACCGACAAGATGACCAGGACGGGTGCACCGGCGGCGAACCCCGGGCCGAACCATCCCAGGACCACGCTGCCGAACACGGCCAGGACGACGTAGACAGGTGTGGAGAACAGCACCAGCCAGGTCGCAGCCGTCCGGTACAGGTCCTGCAGGTCGGCCAGGCGCCCGTGGTGCAGCAGACCGCTGAACCGCGGGGAGACCACCACCCGGACCGCGGTGTCGACGACCAGCCCCGCCATCACCAGGCGACTGGCCGCACCGTAGACACCGGCCGCGGCCGTGCCCGCGATCGCACCGACCAGGAGCACGTCGAGCCAGAGGACCGACTGCTCCAGACCGGCTGAGGCCGTCCTGGGGAGGGCGTAGCGGACCACCGCCCGGCGGCGTGACCGGCGGGGCCACCAGGGCCCGCGGGTTCCTGCTTCGCGACGGCGCACCTGGGAGCGCAGCACCAGGAGGGCCGCGAGCATCGCCACGGGCAGGGGCGCGGCCCAGGCCAGGGACGCGGCCACGGCCGAACCGCCCGCACCGACGACGAGCAGGACCAGGACCGGTCGGGCTGCGGGCAGGCCCAGGCTCCCGACGGCGACGTAGGGCAGGACCCCACCGAGCCCGCGGGTGGCGGCCAGGAGCACCAGCACCAGGACGCCCACGGGCAGGAACCACCCGACGGCATGCAGCGCACGGACGAGCTCGTCGGTGCCGGTGCTCCCGGCGCCGACGAGGCCGCGTGCGGTGACCACGACGAGGAGGCCGGCGACGGTGCCGCACGCGGCAGCTACGGCAGCCATGAAGGTCAGGCAGCCGCGGATCTCCTGCGGGTCGTCCAGGCGTGGCATCAACCAGACGGCCACCGAGTCCATGCCCAGCTTGGCCAGGCTCATCGCGATCGCGAAGACACCCACCATCTGGAGGACGACGCCCGAGCCGACCTCGCCCAGGGACCGGGCCAGGACGACCGTCAGGGCGAACCCGAGCGCGGCGCTGCCCGCGGCGCCGACGAAGCTCACGGCCCCGGACCGGGCGAGGTCCCGGGTCTGCTCGGCCCGGTCGGAGGTCGCCGTCACCGCGCACCGCTCCGTCGGGGCACCCGGGTGGCGTGTCGCCCGTGAGGGCCTGCCGCGGTGCGCGTACGTCTGGGATCCTGGTGGGAGCCGAACGACAGGAGGCCACGGTGGCCGAGAGCACCGACGACGCGACGGACCAGCCGCAGACGCAAGCGCAGGACCACGACCAGCAGGTCGGTGCACGCGCCCCGGTCACCGGTCGCGCACTGGGCCTGGTGCTCGTCGCGGCCCTGGCCGTGGGCGCCGGCAGCTGGGCGCTGTGGAGCGCGCGGGCCGGTGACCCCACCCCCGGACCGGGAGCCGACACGCCGGGTACCCAGACCGCCGACCCCACCACCGCACCGGGCCCGGACGACGACCCCGCTCCCCCCGCAGAGACCGGTGACCTGGCCCCTCCCACAGCCGCGCCCACCGACCCGGACGACGCCTCTGCGCTGGTCGACGCGCTGCTGGACCTGACCGGCCCGGTGCTGAACGGCGAGGTCGAGCCCGCGGCCGTCACGGTCGCGGGTGGCGCGGTCCGGGGAGCGCTCGAGGCCGACGCCGCGGAGTTCGAGGCGAACGGCTGGACCGTGACCGGCGACCCGCGGGTGATCGACCTGGACGTGGTCGAGGAGCTGCTCGACGCCGACCCGCCCCAGATCACGGTGCACGCCTGCGTGGACGCCTCGGAGGTGGAGGTCCGCGACGGTCAGGGCGAGCTCGTGGGCGCCCGCCCACCGCGCTCGGTGAACGCGTACACGTTCACCGAGACCGATGGGGTGTGGTTGCTGACCGGTCACGGGTTCGCCGACGACCCGGACTGCTGACGCGACGACCTGACCCGGCCCCGCAGGGTGCGCACGACCAGCTGGGCCCCCAGGCGGGCGAGGAAGTCCACGTTGCCCACCAGGTACCGGCGTGCGAGCCGACGCGGTTCGATCATCAGACGCCACGCCCACTCGAGGCCGGCCCGGATCATCCACGCGGGAGCCCGCCGGTGACGGCCGCTCGCCCAGTCGAACAGGCCGCCGCAGGTCAGGATCGCCGGGACGGCGGTCGCCGCCCGGAACCTGTCGGCCCAGACCTGCTGGAGCGGGTCGCCCAGCCCCACGAGCAGGACGTCGGTGCCGTGCTCGTCGATCCGCGCCAGCAGCGACTGCTCGTCCGCGAGGTCCTCGAACCCGTCCGCGGTGGCCACGGCCAGCCCGGGGACACGCTCGCGCAGCGCGGCGGCCGCCAGAGCGGCGACCCCCGGCGCCCCGCCCAGCATGAAGACCCGCGCACCCTGCTCGGCGCACGCCCGGGCCAGCGGCAGCAGCAGGTCCGTGGTCGCGACCCGCTCGGGCACCGCCAGACCCAGGAGACGGGCGGCCCACACCACGGACTGCCCGTCCGCGTAGGCGAGGTCGGCCCGGTCCAGCAGGTCCGAGAACGCGACGTCCTTGGCCGCCATCGTGCAGACGTAGGCGTTGACGCCCACCGCGACCCGCGGCGGGCCTGCGGCCCGCACCCACGTCATGACCGCCTCGACGGCAGCCGCCATCCCCACTGCGTGCACACGGACCCCGACGACCACGTCGGCCGCCGGATGTGCGGTGACCGCGCTCATCGGGTGACCTCCGCCGCGGCAGGCCGGTCGGCCTGGCCCTCGGGCTCACCCTCAGGGATCGGGGGGGCCTGGTCCTCGGGCTCACCCTCAGGGACCGACGGGGCCAGGTCCTCGGGCTCACCCTCAGGGACCGACGGGGCCAGGTCCTCGGGGTACAGGGGCTGCGGCTCCAGCACGCGGGGCTGCGGCTCAGGAACGAGCGGCTGCGGTCGCCTGCCGCGCGGGACGGCCACGGCGCCGAGGACGGCGACGCCGGCCTCGGTCAGGGCCCGGGCATCGCGACGGACCTCGGCCGAGCGACTGACGCCACGTTCGACCAGCACCACGGCCGCCTGCGCCAGCCTCTGCACGGCCGACCGGCTC